>JAIPEF010000028.1 GCA_021737265.1 Desulfocapsa sp.
GAAAAAATGATCCGCCACCAGGACACCAGACCCTATGGCATGGCTACCATGAATTTCAATATATGTGCCTGGGTTTTGCGTTGCTGGATGAAGAAACTAAGCCATTTGGTGACACTTATGGGTAATAGGCAGCACTAGGAGGTTCTCGATTCCAGGAACCATGCTGTCCCACGAACATTCCATTCTTCAATGATTCGGTCAAATCAGCATTTTTCGAGGAAGCAAGGCCAAGGCACGATGTATGCGTACCCAAAGCGTAATCAGGGACTATTGCTTTTTCAACCAGATCAGGCCGCTGTGGTTCCACTCTCGGGTCGAGGTGCTGTCCGAAATAGCTGTAAGGCCATCCATAAAAACCATTATCCTGCACTGAAGTCATATAATCAGGCACAAGATCACTGCCGAGTTCATCGCGCTCGTTCACGGATGTCCATAATACGCCGGTTTCAGGTTCCCATGCCATTCCATTGGGATTTCGTAATCCATAGGCGAAAATTCGCTTGTGCCCAGTCTCGAGGTTCAGCTGCCAGATAGCTGCCCGACCCTCCTCTTTGTCCATTCCCTTTTCGCCGACATTGCTGTTTGAGCCAACAGTTACATAGAGCATTTTACCTTCCTGGTCTGCGATTATATTGCGAGTCCAATGACGATTAATAGGACCAGCAGGCAAATCCATAACTTTGACACCAGTTTCAGTTATCTGTGTTTGTCCTGCCTGATAAGGAAAACGAACAACTGAATCGGTATTAGCTACATAAAAACCGTCTCCTGCCAAGGCCATCCCGAAAGGAGAATTCAGGTTTTCCAGAAAAATTGTGGCAAAATCCACTTTGCCATCCTCATCATTGTCTCTCAGTAAGGTTATTCGATTAGCACTCGGACCGCCCGAACCGGCTTTTTTCATTACCCGTTTCATAATCATCCCTTTTAATCCTTCATAATCTTCCGGTTTGGGAGGAGCATCACTTTCAGCTACCAGCACATCACCATTAGGAAGTACAAAAATCCACCGGGGATGATCCAGATTCGCGGCATAGGAGGCGACAGTCAATCCCTCGGCCGGCAAGGGTACAGCACCGTTGGGCCAGCCTTTTGCCGGGGCAATATTCACTGTTGGTATTAAGACTTTAGGCGGAGGAGGAAGAGACGGATCGGGACCGACACCTGCAGAGAACGGCAATTGAGCTTCACGGGAACAGCTCAAAATCACAATCGACAACACGCAGCAGATGAGTATGCTTTTTGATCGCATGTAACCTCCTTTTGGGCTGACCCGCCCGCAGTTAAGTGTTTTCACGTTCAAATAGAATATCACAGCAGTGGCTGCAACTGCAACTATGTATTATGAACGAAAATGGGGACAGACCACGTTTTGTAGTTTTCTATTCTGGTTATCTTGACATGATGGCAAAATGAAGATGATAATCGGAGCCACGAGAGGATGACACAAAACGTGGTCTGTCCCTATTTTCACACGCATTGTCAATTTCCCTTGGTTTTTTTCAGCCAGCCCAGGTATGATGGCCTCCTTGACAATACCAGACCAGGGTGTCGCCTTTCCTGCCGGCTGTTTTTTTTTGCGGCGGTTGCAGAGGGCGATGAAAAGGGAATACGGTGTAAATCCGTAACGTTGGGCCGACGCTGTAAGCGGGAACTGGCCAGCCAAGATGTCACTGTCATGGTCTATGATGGGAAGGCGCGCTGGGCCGGAATGATCCGCAAGTCAGAAGACCTGCCCTGGTTGCATAGTAATTCGGAAAGATCTGTCCGCATCAATCCGCATGGGAAGCTGTTCCTGTGCGGATTTTTTTTGTGCCTGCTGCTCCACTGGCATCCTACCCATCCCCCATCCTGCATGGCAGCAATGCCCCAGGTACGAGCCGCTTTTTTAAAGCGGCATGGAGAACAGCCATGAAAACCCAGTTAGAACTCGCCCAAGCCGGCGAAACCACCCCCCAGATGATCAGCGTCGCCAAAGATGAAGGATTCAGCCCGGAGGAGATCCGCCGCAAGGTGGCCTTCGGCGAGGTGGTCATCCCCAACAACCCCGCCCGTCCCCTCCAGAAGGTAGTGGGCATCGGCATGGGCCTGCGCACCAAGGTCAATGCCTCCATCGGTACCTCCTCCGACATCCATGATATTGAGCTGGAAAAACGCAAGGCCCTCATTGCCGAAGAGGAAGGCGCCGACACCCTCATGGAGCTTTCCACCGGTGGCGATCTTGACCTGGTCCGCCGGCAGATCCTTGAGTGCTGCAGCCTGCCGGTGGGCAATGTCCCCCTCTACCAGGCCTTTAACCACTACTCCCGCAAACACAAAAACCCCAACCTGCTGGACCCTGAATTCCTCTTTGACCTCATCGAGAAGCAGCTGGCGGACGGCCTGTCGTTTATGGCCATCCATTGCGGCATCAACCGCTTCTCCATCGAGCGCCTGCGCAAACAGGGCTACCGCTACGGCGGCCTGGTCTCCAAGGGCGGCACCTTCATGGTCTCCTGGATGGAGTACAACAACAGGGAAAACCCCCTCTATGAGCAGTTTGACCGGGTCTGCGCCCTGATGAAGAAATATGATGCGGTCCTCTCCCTGGGCAACGGCATCCGGGCCGGGGCCATCCATGACAGCCACGACCGGGCCCAGATGGCCGAGATGATCATTAACTGCGAACTGGCCGAGCTCGGCCGGGAAATGGGCTGTCAGATGATGGTGGAAGGGCCGGGCCATGTGCCCCTGGACGAGATTGCCGCCAACATCATGCTGGAAAAAAGGATGAGCGGCAATGCCCCCTATTATGTGCTGGGTCCCCTGCCCGCCGACTGCGGGGCCGGCTATGACCACATCACGGCGGCCATCGGCGCGGCCAGCGCGGCCCGCCACGGCGCCGATCTGATCTGCTACATCACCCCGGCCGAGCATCTGGCCCTGCCCACCGAAAACGATGTCCGGGAGGGCATCCGCGCCACCCGCCTGGCCGCCCACATCGGCGATATCGCCAAATATCCCCAGCGCCGGGAGCGCGAAAAGCAGGTGGCCCTGGCCCGGCGCGACATGGCCTGGGATGACCATTTCGACCTGCTCATGTTCCCGGAGAAGGCCCGCGAGGTGCGCACCGGCCGCAGCCCGGAAAACAGCGACACCTGCACCATGTGCGGCGATTTCTGCGCCATGGAAAGGGGCTATTCCCTCTTCAAAGACGACATGAAGGGCGACAAGATCAGAAAGACCAAGCCGGCCTGAGTCTGGCCGGCAACTTTCCCTTGCCTCTTTTGTTGTGCCGGGTACAATTACTATTAGACCAAAGGGGTGGATACACCCCTGTCATTATCCGATGAGATGGTTGAGGTGGCCAGACAGATGGCCATTGACAATGGATGTGTCATTGCCATTTCCGGAGAAGAAGATTGCATAACGGATGGCGATCAGGTCTTTCGAGTGCGGAATGGCCAGCCAATAATGACCAGTGACCAGGGTGACAGGGACCGGTTGCGGCCTGACGGCTGTTACCGCTGCTTTTTGTGCAGTTGAAGAGAAAAACATGGCCAAGGCAACGGCTGCAGCCTTCGGCTTTTATGGCCTCTGCGGTGATTTAGCGATCCAAACAAGTGATAATCCCGGCAGTTTTCAGGTCGCGTTCCTGGACCAGCTTTATTCGACAGGAGCGGAAGAGATAACAAAATATCTTAAGTTTAGAGAAGTTTGAAAAAGTCTGGTCCCCCAACTCACGCTACTACTGACTATGAATACGTTTCTTGGGGAAGTATGATGAATGAATTATGCTTTCAAAATCATTTTTTTTAATAACGTCACCTTACTTTTATGCCCATCAAGCCTGGATTATATGAGCAACTTGTTACCGATGCGCTGAAGCAAGAATTGAATCAACTCGATTCCCGCTTTAAAATAACTCTTTCCAAGCTTGATTCGGGGGAGAGCCATTTTGTTTTGGCTCAACATATGGAGAAGTATCTTTCGCGTCTTCTTACTAGGATTACAGGTAAGGACAAACTTTTTAAACAAATAGATATATGCAATAATCTTATTGCCGTTGCCTTTAATGCAATAGAAAAGAACCAAAACTACCTTAGTCTGGTTGAGCAAAATGGATCATGTCTTTTGCAAATACATGATCCAGCCTTTGCTAATCATCCCAAACCGGAAACACCGCTTTCTGTGAGTTCATTACTCACCGCCACGTCAGGCGACCCTTCGCTGGTCTCACAACTTAAACAGGAAATCCTTCATTCGGACCGAGTGGATATACTGGTTTCTTTCATAAAATGGAGTGGAATCAGGATCATCAAAGATGAGTTGGAAGAATTCACTAAACGCGGAAAATTACGAGTTATCACAACATCCTACCTTGGTGCAACTGATCTTAAAGCCATTGAATACCTCCTTGCTCTTCCCAACACAGAAGTAAGGGTATCATTTGATACTAAGCGAACACGACTTCATGCAAAGGCTTATATCTTTCACCGTGAAAGTAGTTTTGGCAGTAGTTATATTGGCTCTTCTAACATCTCTAATCCAGCCATGACCGATGGCTTGGAATGGAACGTAAAAATCTGTCAATATGAGACGGAACATCTTTGGGAAAAAATAAATGCAACTTTTGAGACCTATCAATTATCCAAGGATTTTGAGTTACTATCTGCGGAAGACCTTCCACGACTGGATAAGGCACTGAATCAGGAAAGAAAACAAGGCATATCTTTCTTTGACAACCATCTAGCCTTTTTTGATATTACACCCTATCCTTATCAGCAGGAGATTCTGGATAAATTAGAAGCAGAAAGAACTCTGCATAACAGAACAAAGAATCTTGTCGTGGCAGCAACCGGTACAGGGAAAACCGTGATCGCGGCTTTTGACTTTAAGAAATCTGTCTCAAATCCAAATCAGTCGCGATTTCTTTTTGTCGCCCATCGCGAGGAGATCCTTACCCAATCAAGAGCAGTCTTTAGAAATATTTTGCGCGACCAGAATTTTGGCGAATTGTGGGTCGGCAACCAGACTCCAAACCACTTGGAACAACTTTTTGTCTCAGTCCAGACTTTCCATGCCAGAAAACTATGGAAACAAGTAGACCCAGACTTTTACGATTATATCATCATCGATGAGTTTCACCATGCTGCAGCCTCAAGTTATCAAGAACTCACCGATTATTTTACTCCTAAGATTCTGCTTGGCTTAACGGCAACTCCGGAACGCGCTGATGGGCTGGATATACTGAAATATTTTGACCACCATGTTAGTGCAGAAATTAGGCTGCCCGATGCCATCAACCGTAAGCTTCTTTCTCCTTTTCAGTATTTTTGTCTTACCGACCAGGTTGATTACTCGAAAGTGACTTGGCGGCGGGGCGGGTATGACCGAAACGAGTTAGAGAAATTACTCATTACCGGTGATGATATCCGGGCGAAGTTGATTATTGAGAAAGCCACAGAGCTTCTACTTGATATCTCTCAAACACGGGGGATTTGCTTTTGCGTTTCCCGTGAACACGCCAACTATATGGCAAGGCAATTTGTCAAATTTCAAATCCCTGCTATGGCTCTTACTGCGGATACTCCTGATGAAATCAGGAGACAAGCCATCTTAAAACTCAGAAATCAAGAAGTAAACTTTATTTGCGTGGTGGATTTATTCAACGAAGGGATAGATATACCAGAAATAGATACCGTGTTGTTCCTGAGGCCAACCGAAAGCCTGACTGTCTTTCTCCAACAGCTGGGTCGTGGGTTGCGACTGTGTGAAGGGAAAGATTATTTGACCGTTCTTGATTTTATCGGCCGGGCACACCAGAAATTTAATTTTGAAATTCGATTCCGAGCCCTGTTGGGACAAACCGCAAACAGCGTTAAAGAAGAAATTAAATATGCTTTCCCATCTCTGCCATCCGGTTGCGTTGTTGAAATGGAAAAAGAGGCGCAACGTTATGTGCTGGACAACATAAGCAAGGCCCTTACACACGCTAACAGAAACCAGCTTATCAGTCGTATTGCCTCTTTTGAAAATGAGACAGGGCTACCCCTAACCCTTGAGAGTTTTATCGAACATAATCAATTGGAACTTGATGATATTTACAAGAAGGTTTCTTGGTCAAGACTTTGTGCTCTAGCTGGGGTCAGAGATGACTTTCGTGCCCATGATGAAGATGTCTTAAGTAAAGGATTACGACGATTTTGCCATAACAACAGTACCCCTCAGCTTCTTCTGCTCCTCTCTGCCTTACAAGGATATCGGACCAAAACGTCTTTGGAAGTTTTACCTTCCGAAACAAAAAAATTACTCACGATGTTTTGTTTTTCTATCTGGAACAATAATCCACCCGGACAAAGCCTTGAAGAAAATCTATCTGCATTAAAGCAAAATCAAGTTCTTCTGGAAGAGGCTCTTGATCTTATAACACTTATCATAAAAAAGTCAGAGACCATTGTTCATAAGGCAAGTCTGCCTTTTCCGTGCCCACTTTCTGTCCATGCCTGTTACACCCGGGATGAAATATTGTCCGGACTTGGTTTCCTAACATTTGAAAAACGGTCCAGCGTCCGGGAAGGTGTGAAATATCTCCCTGACATTCAAACAGATATTTTTTTTATAACCCTGAACAAGACCGAAAAGGAGTATTCTCCAACAACAATGTATAAAGATTATGCCTTGGATGAAACCTCGTTCCATTGGCAATCACAAAGTACCACCAGTGATACCTCACCCACCGGGAAACGCTATATTAACCACCAGAGAAACGGGGGCAGCGTTCTTCTTTTCGTCCGGGAGCAGAAGATGAAAAATAATCTTGCCTGTCCATACCATTTTTTGGGACCGGCAACCTATGTCAGTCACACTGGCAGTAAACCCATGTCTCTTATCTGGCGTCTTCATTATCCGATGCCCGGTAAACTCATCAGAACAACAACACGACTTGCTGTAGCGTAATGAAGACTACGAAAAAAACACGATTTATTGATGTCGCAGCAGCAGTTTTCAGGGAGAACGATACGGTTCTGGTTGCCAGGCGTGCCAAAGGGCAACATCTTGAATATAAATGGGAGTTCCCCGGTGGAAAGATTGAAAAAGATGAAACACCGGAACAATGTTTACAACGAGAACTCAAGGAAGAGTTTGGGGTCAGTGTAGAGGTCGGAGAATATGTGGGAGAAAGTGTCTTTAGATATCCAGATAAGGATATCAGGCTTTTGGTATACCAAGTAGAATTACTTTCTGGAGAGATGTCGCTTAACGTCCACGATGAAATTAACTGGGTACAAATTCAAGATCTTCTTCTTGTAGATTTAGCAGAAGCAGATATCCCGATAGCATCAATCCTTCAAAAGAAGTTATCCTTGCAAAAAGATAAAAGTCAAGAACTTAAAGAAGCATGGGGTTTTGACTTGATAAATATCTGATATATTTGATAGATTATACAGTTGGGGCCGGACCGAAAGCGCCGGGATAAACCGGCATAGAGTAGGGGATGAAAGAGCCCTACATAAAAGGAGTAAAAGGAGTAAAAGGAGTAAAAGGGGTCAGAGTTAAATTAAATCTTTCGCGTCAGCGACAAACCAAGGGCAACCGCCCGCATAACAATTTAATTTGACTCTGACCCCTTTTTTTAGGATCTAATGGCCCAAATCTTTGATTTTATTTTGTGAGGAGAACGTGGAATTTTTTGAGTTTGCTGAGGTGGTGACAAGCCAGGAGGAGATTCGGAGCAGGATCTCTATCGATACCCTGCCGGATTTTTGTGAGGAGATCGAGGGAGTGGATGCAGCTGAGGAGTTGGGCCGGGTTGTTTACTTCCGGCAATGGGGCCGGTTCCACATCCGCCAGGAGACGGTGATGGGCGGGGTGCGCTTTTCCGTGCCCGACTGCCCCAACGCCCTCGCCTGGACGGTGACCACCGGATATCCTCCATGCCCGGCGAAGATGGTCCTGCACGCCACTATTAACCGGATCGAGCATCATCCCGAATTCATTGAAGCCACAAAAGCATTACTGGCCGCTCTCAAGACCGGCCTGGAAAGGAATTATACCAGGGGGGATACAGCTGCTGTACCCCAACCATTCCGGATCCCCTGCCTGTAAACACGAACGGGAAAACTCGGAAAACGGGGACAGACCATGTTTTGTGTCATCCTCTCGTGGCTCCGATTATCATCTTCGTTTTGCCATCATGTCAAGATAACCAGAACAGAAAACTACAAAACGTGGTCTGTCCCCGTTTTCGGGAGAGAAGGGCAACCACGGCCCAGCCTTGAGGAGAAAAAAATGAATAGCGATCGCAGAAATTTTGTCAAGCTGGTGGGTTGCACCACAGTGGCGGCAGTGGCCTTGGGTAGTGGCGGCCCGAGCCGCGCCGCGGAAAGCCCCGATCAAGAGGGACCGCACTGGGTCATGGTGGTGGACCTGCGCCTCTGTATCGGCTGCCAGGCCTGCACCGTGGCCTGCGGCGTGGAAAACCAGGTGCCTCTGGGCGGCTTCCGCACCCTGGTCTCCTGCTATGAAGTGACCAGCCACGGAAGGGCAAGGCGCTATACCCTGCCGCGCCTCTGCAACCATTGCCAGAAACCGGCCTGCGTCACCGTCTGCCCCACCCAGGCCACCACCAAAAGAGCAGACGGTATTGTGGTGGTGGACAACACCATCTGCATCGGCTGCGGCTACTGCGTGCAGGCCTGTCCCTATGATGCCCGTTTCGTCAACGAGACCACCCGCACCGTGGACAAATGCACCTTCTGCCTGCACCGCCTTGAGGCCGGCCTGCTCCCGGCCTGCGTGGAGACCTGCGTCAGCGGCGCCCGGATCTTCGGTGATCTCAACGATCCCCACAGCGCGGTGGCCACCCTGGTGGGAAAACATCCGGTCCAGGTCCTTAAAAGAGGCATGGGTACCGAGCCCATGGTCTTTTATATCGGCCTGGATGCCGCCTTTGCAGGTCGCATCCAGGGCGAGCAGGTGCTGATACCGGCCGGATCTTCGGTTGCAGAGGAGGTGCGCTAATGGAAACAAAGATCATCGAACTCATCGGCCCCGGCCCCCATATCCTTTGGGGACTGCCCATTGTCCAGGACATCTTTTTCACCGGCATCAGTACCGGCGCCTTTGTCCTGGCGGCCCTGGTCTATGGTTTCAACAACAAACGGCTGGCCCCCCTGGGCCGCCTCGCCCTTATCGTCTCCCTGGTCTCTCTGCTGGCCGCCCTGCTCAATCTCATTGCCGATCTGCACCAGCCCGGCCGCTTTGCCTCCCTTTTCTGGCGGATGCATGCCACCTCACCCATGACCTGGGGCCTCTTTCTGCTCAACGCCTTCCTGCTGCTCCTGGCGGTGCAGCTCTTTTTTGTCCTGCGAGCCGACTTCAGCGACCAGACACGAAGTGATGGGGATGACAGGGTCGTCCGGCTCCTGGCCTTGATCGGCCTGCCCCTGGCCCTTCTGGTCCACGCCTATTCAGGCTACATCCTGGGGGTGGTGAAGGCCATCCCCCTCTGGCACAGCCCCATCCTGCCCCTGGTTTTTCTGGCCGCCGCCCTGGTCAGCGGCCTGGCATTGATGATCCTGCTGGCCGGTCTGCTGCTCCGCAACCAACAGGGCGACCTGCCTGGCGATCTGCTCAACGCCCTCGCTGTGCTGCTGGCCTGGGCCATTGCCGCAAACCTGGTGCTCCGCCTCTTCTGGTATACCATCGGCATGGCCTATTCCACTGCTCCGGCCCGGGAGGCGGCTCTCCTGCTTTTTGGCCCCTCCTTCTCCGCCGCCACCATTGTGGAAATAACCATCGGCCTTGTGGTGCCGCTCATAGTGATGAGCCTGGCGCCGCTGCGCCGCATCAGGCCCCTCTTTTTTGGGGCCGCCCTGGCCGCCACTGTCGGGGTCTGGTTCTTCAGATGGCAGCTGGTCATGGCCGGCCAGCTCCTGCCCAAGACCGGAGCCGGTTTTTCTCACTATGAGCCCTCCTTCTGGGGCAGTACCGGCATCATGCATGTCCTGGGCAACTTTGCCTTCTGGATACTCCTGATGATCGTCCTCACCTGGATCCTGCCGTGGCAAGAGCCGCAGAGCAGCCACGACCACGCCTTGCGCACCAAAGGAGCATAAGATCATGAAAAAATCACGTCGTACCGTCTTAAAGGCCGCCGGCGCCCTGGCCGGCCTGGGCATATTCGGGGTGGGATATGGTCCCACCCTGCGGGGTATGAGCAAGGGCTGGTGGGCCGGTGACAAACCCATACACAACATCTACGGCAATGCCCTGGAACCGGAGTGGCGGATTGACCGCAAAACCGGGGAAGTGACGGCCAATCCCAATCAATATGTGGCCAACAGCGTCTGTGTGGGCTGCGTCAGCCTCTGCGGGGTGCGGGTGCGGGTGGACAAAAAGAGCGAGACCGTGCTGCGGGTGGCCGGCAACCCCTACCATGTACTGGCCGCCGATCCCTTCCTGCCCTACGACACTTCCATCAAGGACGGCTACAAGGCCTTGAGCGCCTTTCAGGAATCGGGCCTCAAGGTCAGGGCCACGGCCTGCGGGCGCGGCAATGCCGTGCTCGACAAGCTCTACGATCCGTACCGGGTCTTGACGCCCTTAAAAAGGGTGGGGCCGCGCAACTCCGGGAAATGGCAGCCCATCTCCTTTGAGCAGCTCATCGAAGAGGTGGTGGAGGGCGGCGATCTCTTTGGCGAAGGGCCGGTGGAGGGGTTGCGTGCCATCCGCGATGTCACCACCCCCCTTGACCCGGCCCAACCGGAGCTGGGCCCGAAATCAAACCAGCTCGCCTGTCTGGCCGGTTTCAAGGAGGGACGGCTGCCGCTCTTTGCCCGCTTCGGCAAGACCTCTTTCGGCAGCGTCAACTTTTCGGGTCATCGCGGCAACTGCGGCCTGAGCATGCGGGCCGGCTATGCCGCCTTTCTCGATAACTTCCAGGGCTATCCCCACCTCAAGCCCGACTTCAGCAATACCGAATATCTGCTCAACATCGGCACCGCACCGGCCAATGCCGGCAACCCCTTCATGCGCCAGGGCAAGCTGGTGGCCGAGGGCCGCGCCGCCGGTCGTCTCAAAATGGTGATGGTGGACCCGGTGCTGACCAACGCCGACAGCAAGGCGGCCGGTGAGCAGACGCAATGGCTGCCCATCAAGCCGGGCACGGACGGCGCCCTGATCATGGCCATGCTGGCCTGGATCCTGGAGAACAGCCGTTATAACGCCGGTTTTCTGGCAATACCGGGTAAGAAGGCGGCCGAGGGGGCCGGGGAACCGAGCTGGTCCAATGCCACCCATCTGGTGGTGGTGAGTGAGGGCCATGCCCTGCAGGGCAGGTTTGTGCGCGGCAATGACCTTGGTCTGGCCGACAAAGAGACCTGCATGGTTATCGATGCAAGCTCCGGCCAACCGCTAGCGGCCACGGCGTCCAGGGCCGGCCACCTCTTTGTCGACGAGATCATCACCCTGGCCGGTCAGGAGGTGGCGGTCAAGTCCAGCCTGCAGCTGCTGCTGGAAGAGGCGCAGAAGCACACCCTGGCCCAGTACAGCGCGGCCTGCGGCGTGGCCGAACAGGAGATCATCGAGCTGGCCCGCGACTTCACCAGCCATGGCCGCCGGGCCGTGGCCGATTGCCATGGCGGCACCATGCACACCAACGGCTTCTACACCGCTTATGGGGCGGCCATGCTCAACGCCATGGTGGGCAACCTCAACTGGAAGGGCGGCACCTCGGTCGGCGGCGGCAAATATCCTGATTTCGGCAAGGGCCCGCGTTATGACTTCACCAAATACCCCGGCAAGGTCAAACCGCAGGGCGTGCCGATAAGCCGTGAGTTCCAGTACGAAAAGACCACGGAATTCAAGGAGAAAAAGGCCAAGGGCAGGCCCTATCCGGCCGCCGGACCCTGGTACCCCTTTTCCGCGGCCATCCAGAGCGAGTACATCCCCTCGGCCTTAAACGGCTACCCCTATCCCCTGAAGGCCTTGATCATGTGGAACACCAACCCCCTGTACGGCCAGACCGGACTCTACTCCCAGGCCAGGGAGAAACTGGCCGATCCGAAAAATCTGCCGCTGATCATCGCCATTGATCCCTTTATCAATGAAAGCAGCGCCTTTGCCGACTATATCGTGCCCGATACGGTGCTCTACGAATCGTGGGGGGCGGCCTGGCCCTGGGCCGCGCATCTCACCAAGACCAACTCCCTGCGCTGGCCCGTGGTGGAGCCGCCCCTGGCCCGCACCAGGGACAACAGCCCCATCTGCATGGAGAGCTTTGTTATTGCTGCGGCCAAGCGCCTGGGGCTGCCCGGCTTCGGCGCCAAGGCCATCCCCGATGGCGCCGGCAATCTCCATGACCTCAACCGGCCCGAGGATTTCTTCCTGCGGGTCTTTGCCAATATCGCCTTTGCCGGCAAACCGGTGGCCGATGTCACCGCTGAGGAGATGGCCTTGACCGGGGTGGAACGTCACCTGGCCAGCCTCAAATCAATCCTGAAGGCCGAGGAGTGGCCCAAGGTGGCCTATGCCATGGCCCGCGGCGGCCGTTTTGAGGAGCAGAAAAAATCCTACGAAGGCGACTGGCTCGGGGCGCGCTACGGAAAACCGATGCAGATCTATAACGAAACCGTGGCCACCAATAAAAACAGCCTCACCGGGGCGCCCTTTTCCGGGGTGCCCACCTGGATGCCGCCGGTCTTTGCCGACGGCACTCTTATCGCCGATACATACAGCGACAAGGAGTGGCCCTTCCAGGTGGTGAGCACCAAGTCGCAACTGCAGTCACCCCACACCATTGGCGAGGCGCGCCTCAGGCAGATCCATGCCAGCAACGGGGTTATCATCCATCCGGACGATGCCCAGGGGAAGGGAATCCGTTCCGGAGACCGGGTCCGCTTGACCTCGCCGGCTGCCTCGGTGGAGGCGGTGGCTCTGGTCAACCACGGCATCCAGCGCGGCGTTATCGGCATCGAGCACGGCTTTGGTCATTGGGGGCTGGGCGCGGCCGAGGTGGAGGTGAATGGCAAAAAGCGGCCGGCCAGCCAGGCCAGGGCGGCCGGGGTGGCCCACAATCTGCTGGGTCTTGCTGATCCCAGCCGCCAGGGTGTCTCCACCCTGGCGGATATGGTGGTGGGTTCCAACGCCCGCCAGGGCATTGGCGTCAAGCTGGAGAAGTTATGAACAGGCCCGAGAACCTGGCAACAGACCAACAGCAGTGTGACCACTGGGCCAGGCTTTTTGACTTTGGCGCCACCCTCTACCTCCAGGAACCCGGCCCGGCCCAGCTGACGCAGTGTTGTAGCGTAGGCCGGGCGCTGCACGACCTGCTGCCGGACGAGACCTTTCCGCAGCTCTTTATGGAGGCGGGCAACACAGAGGTGGCCTTCCTGCAGCAGGAATTTTTCGACCACCTCTTTGTGCCTGTTTCAGCAAGATACTGCCCGCCCTATGCAGCCATGCAGGGCAAGGGCAATCCTCCCCCGCCTATTCGTGACATCCGGCCGCTCTTCCGGGAAACCAGCTTTGATCCCTCTCTGCTGGAGGGGCTGCCCGCCTATCTGCAGGGCCTGGGCAGGGTCGACTATATCGGCTTTGAGCTGGCCTTTATGGCCATCCTGTTAAAAAACGCGGTGCAGGAGAGGGAGGCCGTGAGCAAGGAGGCCCTGCTCCAGACCGCACAACTCTTTCATGAAAAGCACCTCAGCCCCTGGGCGGCGGATTTCGCTTCCCGCCTGGAGCACCATGCCCAGAGCAGCTACTTTAAGGGCTGCGCTCAGCTCACCACCTACCTGGCCGCCACCCCCTCCCCTGATTGCTGTTGCATAAAACGCCCTCGCCTGGACGGTGACCACCGGATATCCTCCATGCCCGGCGAAGATGGTTCTGCACGCCACCATTAACCGGATCGAGCATCATCCCGAATTCATTGAAGCCACAAAAGCATTACTGGCCGCTCTCAAGACCGGCCTGGAAAGGAATTATACCAGGGGGGATATAGCTGCTGTACCCCAACCATTCCGGATCCCCTGCCTGTAAACACGAACGGGAAAACGCGGGAAAACGGGGACAGACCATGTTTTGTGTCATCCTCTCATGGCTCCGATTATCATCTTCGTTTTGCCATCGTGTCAAGATAACCAGAATAGAAAACTACAAAATGTGGTCTGTCCCTGTTTTCTTTCCCAAACCCAAACCTCACCATTATGTAATATAATTTTAACCTAAAAGAAATTCCATCCTAATATAGCTCCGTTATCTTAATGTAAATTACGATTGGAATGCAAAAACAGCGTCTGGTCAAGAAGTTACATTAAAAATGGAGGTTCCAATGAAAGGCTTCAAGAATATTTTTAACGTGTTTGTCCTTGCACTGCTTACAATAGTGCTCCCCTTGCAGGCTCATGCTGGCGAAAAGCTCAGACTTGCAATAACTGACATCGAGGGTCTCGAAATGCTGCAGAGAGAATTTGGTGCATTTAGAGACCTTTTATCAAAGAATTTGGGAATGGAGGTTGAATTTTTTCCTGTACCAAATCGTACCGCAGCAGTTGAGGCAGTTCGCTCCAAAAATATCGATTTTGTTCTCACTGGCCCAGCGGAATATGTTGTTTTTAAAACTCTGACAGACTCAACACCTGTTATCGGTTTTTCAAGACCAGATTATTTTTGTTCAATTGTTGTCTTGTCTAATAGTGGTATCAACTCCGTAGCCGATCTTAAAGGAAAGAAAATTGCGATTGGCGGTGTTGGTTCAACCTCAAAGCATCTGGCACCCATGCAGATTATCGCTGACAATGGTCTCGACCCACTCAAAGACGTTGATATCATTCACACCAGTGTGGATCTTGGTTGGTTGGGACTCAAACGTGGAGACGTGGCAGCATGGGGTATGACCACTGATAAATTCGTTAAGTTACGAAAAAAAGAGACTGAATTTCCAGCAGGTGCATTTAAAGTAATTGCCCGTGGCCCAGATCTTCCAAATGATGTTTTACTGGCTGCCCCCCATGTTGATAAAAAGACAGTTAAGAAGGTTAAGGATGTATTCTCTAAACACTCAGATGAGCTTGTTCAGGCCATCCTCCAGGGGGAAGACAACAAAAAGTATACTGGCATGAGATTTCTTCCGGGCGTAAAAGACTCTGACTACAACTATGTTCGTTCAATGTATATCACCATTGGCTATCCCAAATTTGCTGGCTTTGTGGAGTAACTATATATGATCAGCCAACTACAATCCTCACTCCCGGTCATAGACCGGGGTGTGGGGCTTGCCACAATACAATTAGAACTTAACTCCATAAATAAGTCCTTTCCCGGCCGGGAGAATATCCTAAAGGATGTTTCATTCTCGGCCAACGAGGGAGATTCCGTTGCACTCATCGGAGGGAATGGAAGTGGAAAATCCACTCTTCTTCGCTGTTGCCTGAGATTGATAGAACCAGATTCTGGCTCCATCTCCTTGCTCGACCATGATGTGTGTTCACTTGATACGCAGGGCCTTAGAAAATTTCGAACAAAGGTCGGCTTAGTGTTCCAGCGTCATAATCTTGTTCCAAGATTGTCAGTATTATCAAATGTGATTCATGGCGCAATCGGTCGCACCAGCCACATTGGTACATGGCGGCAATGCACTGCGCCAGGCTATCTCAGAGAGGAGGCAATGCAGTGCCTTGAAAAGGTAGGGCTGGCACACCTTGCAGCAAGTAAAGCGGATAGCCTTTCAGGTGGCGAATCACAAAGAATTGCCATTGCACGGGCTCTCATGCAGAAGCCAGAGTTTATGATGGCGGACGAACCGGTGGCGAGCCTGGACCCAAAAGTCGGACGAGAGGTTATGGAACTGTTTGTAGAGCTGACAACTAATGAAAATATAACCCTGCTATACGTTTCTCACGACCTGGATCATGCCCTCTTGTATTCAAATAAACTCGTGGCTCTGCAAAAAGGACAATTGATGCTGAACGGAGAAACACATAGTTTTACCAAGAGTGACCTTTATGAAATCTATCAGTGATTATAGCCTTACGTATCATTCAGAAATGCCAGGTCGGTTTGACTTGCCACCCATATGGAAAATTGTCATCTATTTGGCAGCTGCCATTTTTTTTGTCTGGTCTTTCAGTGGCAGTGCCTTTTCAGTTAAAGATTTTTTCAACGGAATCCCAAACATGATCCGTTTGATTAAAGAGATGACCCCACCAGACCTGAGCAGAATATCCAGTATTTCCAAGGCCATTCTCCAAACCTTTCAAATGGCCCTTGTTGGTGCAATCATAGGTATAGCAATCAGCTTCTTTCTTGCAATTCTTGCATCACGCAGTAATACACCACACCCTGCAGTTTATAGCTTAACTCGTTTCATCATTGCATTTTGTCGCTCAGTACCCGATTTGGTCTGGGCCGTTATATTTGTAGCTTCGGTTGGTCTTGGCGCATTTGCGGGCACCCTCACAATCATTGTTGACACCGTTGGTTTCTGCGGTCGTTTCTTTGCTGAAGCAATGGAAGAAATCGATCATGGGCCGGAAGAAGCCTTGCAAACCATAGGGGCTGGAAGGATGGCCATAGTCTTGTCGGCTGTTGTGCCTGCAGCAATGCCATCTTTTCTTAACTCATCCCTTTATGCCCTGGAAAAGGCAGTGCGTTCTTCTGTGGTACTTGGATTAGTTGGAGCCGGAGGCGTTGGAATTGAACTTAAGGTGGCAATGGATATGTTCGAATATCAAACAGCGGCAACTATTATCATCTTCGTTTTTCTGCTGGTCATAGGCGTCGAGCGATTCAGTGTATACGCCAGAAGCAGGTGTATGTAAAATACTTTTTTATCTATTGCAAAGGACTAAAATATGCCACCAAGGTTATTAAATAAATCCATCGTCCTCATGATTGATGGATTTGATATGGAGTATTATCGCAAAACCGATATGCCGGTTATGCGCAAAATGGCACGAGAAGGTTTTTTTAAAGCTGGAAGTGGGATCTTTCCCTCACTCACCAACGCCAACAACATTTCTATCGCCTGTGCCTGCTGGCCAGATTCGCATGGTGTTACCACCAATTGTTACTATGACCATGAGACAGATTCCGCAGTATTTCTTGAGCATCAAAGTTTTCTGAAAGCTCCCACAATTTTCGAACTTGCGGCACAATTAGGTAAAAAATCCGCTTTGTTAACCTGTAAATCCAAGACTTCTAAGATTTTAGGAGGAGCTGCTGATGTTGTTGTAACCGCTGAAGCACCAGATGATGAAATATGTGAAAAATATGGTGCTCCACCACCAATGTATTCAACAGAGATTAATTATTGGCTCTTTGACATAGCCATTGATCTTATTGAAAACAGACCTGACATAGAGCTCATCTATGTTCATACAACGGACTATCCAATGCACATGTGGGAACCTGAAGCACAAGAATCGCAGATTCATATGAAGAAACTGGATGATTATTTAGCACAAATCGCCGAGAAGGGGCCTGACTTTACCATAGCGCTCACCGCAGATCATGGAATGAACCCTAAAAAGCGTTGCTGGGATCTGTCTAAGGCATGCAGTAATCGGGGTCTGGATCTCAAATTTGCTGTCTCACCGGTTGCTGATCGGCTCCTGAAGCATCACCGTGGTTTTGGTGGCGTTTCTTATGTACACTTGAAAAAGACAGAGGATAAAGATAAAGCCATCTCAATAATTGGCAGTCTAGAAGGTGTTGATAGTGTTTTTGACAGAGAATCAGCAGCGAAACGATTTGGACTTATGAAGTCGCGGATAGGTGATCTGGTCATCTTACCTGACAGAGATACAGTATTTGGTGATCTTCCGATGGAAGTCGAAGAACTGGCCACCGATTATCGTAGCCATGGCTCGCTTTATGAGATGGACATTCCACTATTGCTCTTTAACACCAAAAACAGCCCCCCTCCAGAGTATCGTGAAATCAATTACAATCTTGATCTTACCCAGTTTTTATTCGGCGGAAACAGATGATGGATTTGAAAAACTTCACTTCAGCGCTGTTGTAACTTTCACTATCATTTAGACATATCCTGGTGCACCTAAATACTAGTAAAATTCACACGCATTGAACATGAAGTTGTCTTTCTTATTCTCCTATAAATATAGTCATTTGCTTGACCATTACATATGAATCAAGAGTGTCTGAGCATAATTACAATTTAATAACAAGGAACGGTAATGTTAGAAAAAAATCAGAGAGTTATTGTCGCCATGATGGATGGTTTGGATATGGAGTACGTTGAGCAAACATCAATGCCAAATCTGCAAAAAATGATGGCTGATGGCTTTTTTAAAGAGGTATCCGGTGTCTTTCCCAGTGTTACCAATGTAAACAATGTCTCAATCGCTTGTGGGGCATGGCCAAATGAACATGGAATCAGTGCCAATTCTTATTTCGACAAAGAGACTGGCAAACCTGAATATATGAATGCTCAAAACCTCATACGTTGTCCAACAATCTTTAAACGAGCAAAAGATCTTGGGATTAAAACAGCCCTTCTGACCTCGAAGAAAAAGACACTGGAACTGTTCCGGCAAGACGTTACCATTGGTATTGCAGCAGAGGCAGCCACTGAAGATATCATTTCAAAACATGGCAAGCCAGCTGATATCTATTCTGCTGAGATAAATTACTGGCTCTGGGAAGTTGCATGTTCTATTCTGGTTGAACAACCAGATATCCAACTCCTATATGTTCATATTACCGACTACCCCATGCACGCCTGGGGACCGGAAAAAAAAGAATCTCAGGGGCACCTTGAGACCCTTGATATCCTCATGGGCAAAGCGATTGCAGCAGCTCCGGATGCTGCATTTCTGGTCACTGCCGATCACGGCATGAATTATAAAAGACAGTGTTGGGATCTGAAGAGGGTACTGGAAGAGGAAGGCCTTCCAGCAAGATTTGTATTATCACCAGAGAGAGACTATTATATTGTTCATCATCGTAACTTTACAGGGTGCTCATGGGTCTGGCTTAATAAACCTGAAGATATTCAAGCAACAATAGAAATTATAGAGAAACTCTCTGGTGTTGAAAAAATCTACACCAAGGAGGATGCTGCAAGAATATACAATCTCCCATCAGAGCATATCGGTGATCTGGTTGTGTCTGGAGATAAAGATACAATGTTTGGTGAGATGGATACTGCGTACGAAAAATTACCCAGCACTTACCGTGCACATGGTTCTCTACATGAGATGCGCTTGCCGTTAGTAATCTGGAATATTGAAGGAGAAATACCTGGAGATGATCAATTCCAGCATAATCTTGATCTAACAAAATTTCTTTATCGCTGATTCCAAAGCATAAAACGGGGACAGACCACGTTTTGTGTCGTCCTCTCGTGGCTCCGATTATCATCTTCGTTTTGCCATCATGTCAAGATAACCAGAACAGAAAACCACAAAACGTGGTCTGTCCCCGTTTTCGTTCCGAATCTTATTTTACATCAAACAAATTTTGTGATAGCCTTTTGTAAAGATACCCTTTGAGCTTGATAAGGAATTGGGACTTATGAATTTTTAGGATTGATGGCGATTATGTTCAATTTCAGACCGTAATCTTTCCTAATTATCAGCTCATTGAAAGAACTGAAGCATAATTTGATTCATTCAGGGTCCTCAGGGTGTTGGTTCTTTTTTTATATCGAATATTCATCTTCATTAAGGTGTATGGTAGAGAAAAGATATGTCATTCTCTCCACAGAGTTATTTACACAGCTCCTTTTCAATGCCTTTCGGCACCCAACTAACACCGGGGGGGGGGGTCCTTTTTCGTCTATGGGCACCGGGGGCAAAGCAGGTTGATCTGTGCCTGATGCCTGATCCGTCAGCAAGAAAAACAATATCAATGCCCAGCCGGAAAAATGGCTGGTATGCCCTACACCATCCGGGAGCAAAAGTCGGAGACCTTTATCAGTTCAAAATTGACGGCCACCTTCTTGTGCCTGATCCTGCCAGCCGCTATCAGGCCTTGGATATCCATGGTCCGAGCGTTGTATGTGATCCCCAGGAATTCTGCTGGCAAGATCAGGACTGGCTGGGAAGGCCCTGGCACGAAACGGTTATCTATGAGCTTCACATCGGTGCATTTTCTCGCCAGGGCACTTTCCAGGGCGTTACCGAACGGCTCGACTATCTCGTTGATTTAGGTGTTACTGCTATTGAACTGATGCCTGTGGCCCAATTCCCCGGTAAGTGCAACTGGGGGTATGATGGTGCACTGCTCTTTGCGCCATGTAACCAATACGGTAAACCGGAAGATCTCAAAAGATTGGTTGCTGAATCACACCTGAGAGGGTTGATGGTCTTTCTCGACGTCGTGTACAATCATTTCGGACCAGAGGGAAACTATTTGCACACCTATGCCAGAGAGAGTTTCTTTACCGAGGAGTTTCATACCCCTTGGGGCGCCGCCGTCAATTTTTCCGGACCACAAAGCAGAACGGTCCGGGACTTTTATATCAGCAACACCCTGCACTGGCTGGAAGAATATCACCTTGACGGTCTACGTTTTGATGCGGCACACGCCATTTTCGACCGTTCCAGCCCGGACATACTCGAAGAAATTGCGCAAGTGGTCAAACAGGGGCCAGGCAGCAAAAGGCATATCCATCTCATTCTGGAAAACGACAAAAACCAGGCCAGCTATCTTACCGAAGAAACAGCAGAATGTCGCCGTCTCTATACCGCACAGTGGAATGATGATATCCATCACGCCTTCCATGTTCTGTTAACCGGCGAGACAGAAGGCTATTACATGGATTATGCGGATAAACCGATCCACTATTTAGGCCGTTGCCTTGCTGAAGGTTTTGCTTTTCAAGGAGAACGCTCTCTTTATCGAAAAGGCGAAATGCGCGGGGAGCCAAGTTCCCATCTGCCTCCAGCTGCTTTTGTGAGCTTTTTGCAGAACCATGACCAGATTGGCAACCGGGCATTTGGTGAAAGGCTCAGCTCCCTTTGTGATCCATGGGACCTAAAGATATGTACCGCCCTTGTCCTGCTTGCACCTTCCCCCCCACTCCTTTTCATGGGAGAGGAGTTTATGGCCACAACTCCGTTTTTCTATTTTTGCGATTTCGGACCGGAGCTTGCAGAAAAGGTAACAAAAGGGAGAAGAGAAGAGTTTGCCAAATTCAGTCAATTCAGATCACCGGAAAGCCGGGAGCAGATCCCTGCCCCCAACGCCGAGCAGACCTTCCGGATGTCCAAACTTGACTGGCACAATATTGACAACAAAGAGCGTCAGGAATTTTTCAACTTTTACCGGAATCTCCTGGCCATCCGTCAGCTTGAAATTGTGCCCAGAATACATGGAATGGCGGGTGGTCAGGCAACCTTCACGGTCCTGTCTGACCGGGCGCTGCAGGTCAGGTGGCGATTGGGAGACGGTTCTCGGCTTGTGATGATCATGAACCTCAGCGAGCAGCTGATTGAAAGTAATCTGCCGTTACCGGCCAAGCTTGTTTTTCAATTTTCGACTGATCAGCAACCTTGGGCCTGGGGGTGTTTTCCTGAGAAATCTCTTTGTTGCTATTTTGAATGAATAAGGACAACCATGCCAACCAACTCCTTATATGAACTTGCCAAGCTGTATGGTATTTACCTCGACCCGCAAAACGAGGCAGCAGGTAAACCAGGCGCTGCAGACGGTCTTCTTATTTCTGCTCTCCAGGCGGTTGGTCTTTCGATTACTGAACCGGATGAAGCCGAACACCATTTACAGCAGGTACATAAACAGCGGTGGCAGCAGCTCCTTGACCCGGTCTTGGTGCTGCAGGAAAAAGAGGAAAGCGTATCCATTCCAGTTAGGCTGCCTGTTGCCGAGCACCGGCAATACCATTGGACCATCGCTGAAGAGTCCTCCATGGAGCACCACGGCGATTTCAAACCTTCGGAAATGCCCGTTGACTCCACAGAACTGCTCAATGGGCATGAATACGGCATCCATCATCTTGACCTGCAAATCTGTCTCCCCTGCGGCTATCACCATTTGACGATCCGTATCGCCGACCAAACAAATGATGACGCAACTATCTCACAACTGTTGATCATCACCCCAAGACACTGCTATGTTCCTCCCGGTATCTCCGGTGACAGCCGGGTGTGGGGAGTCCACCTCTATCTGCATGCCATCCGCAGCAGGACCAATTGGGGGGTCGGCGACTTTTCAAACCTGAAGCAGCTTCTCAACTGGGCTGCGACTCACGGGGCAGGCACGATTCATACCGCACCTCTTTACAGCATTCATGCAGGGATTTCAGATGAGTGGAACCCATATGCCCCATCCTGTCGTTGTCGTCTGAACATACTGTATCTTGATGTTGAGGCAATAGCTGATTTCTCGGAAAACGAGGAGATAAAAGTTCATTGCCGTAAGGCCGGTTTCCAGGCCAAACTTGCCTCTCTCAGACACCAGGAGCAGATCGACTATGATGCGGTTTTCAGAAAAAAGGAGGAACTGTTCAAAAAACTATGGAATCATTTTTCCATCAATCACCTTAATCCTGAAACTGCCAGGGGCAATGATTTCCGACACTTTCAACAGCAGGAAGGGAAAACTCTCTATTACTTCGCCATCTTCGCCGTAATTGCTGACGAACTCGGTGTATGCGGTCACCAAAAAGAGGACTTGAACCACTGGCCCCATGAATTAAGAGACCCATCTTCTGAGGCGGTTGCCGAATTTGCCCGACATCATGAGAACGAAATAGAATATCATCAGTATTTGCAGTGGCAGGCTGAGCTGCAGTTAGCCGTTATTGGCCGCCGTTCCATGGAACTTGGCCTCAAAGTCGGACTGCTTCGAGAGTTTCCATATAGTCCGGGAGGCAGTGGTTTTGAAAGCTGGTACTATAACAAACTGCAGTTACAGGATGCCTGTATAGTTCAAGATAGCTCTGACGATCCACTGATCGACCCTGCCGTGGGATTGCCGCTCTTTTTGCCACGTAAGCTCCAGGAAAATCTTTATAAGCCGGTCATCGAAGGCCTGCGCCACACCATGTGCCATGCCGGTGCCCTCATCGTCAGATCCATGGCCAATTACTTCCAAACCTCCTTCTCGTTGAACGGACAGTCTCACAGAGCATTCGTCCGCTATTCCTTTTCCGACCTAGTGGGTATTCTTGCACTGGAAAGCCGGCGAAATCGTTGTCTGATTATCGCTGACAGCACTATCAACATGCTACCGAAGGAACAGCAAAGGGAACTGCAACAGCGAAATATCTTTTCCAGCACAGTACTTTTTCAAGACCGGAATACACAGGGTAAGTGGCTGGAACCTGCCGATTATCCTTCGAATAGTGTGATAGCTGCCACATCTCCTTTTCTGGCAAGCATGAAAGGCATTTGGCAAGGGTATGATATTGCAATTAAAACAAGGGAAAAACTGTTTCAGGACGATCATGCAAAGGAGAAGGCTATTCTGACTCGGGCCTCAGATCGGGCTCATTTTCTGATCAGCCTCGATCATTCAGGTCTTCTCCCTGAGGGTTATGGGCTTGACCCTGCCTCCGTGCCCGAGCTCGATTCCGCACTGATCACCGCCGGGCAAATCTTTCTGGCCAGAACCCCGGCGAAAATCTTACTTGTTGCTCTTAACGATATCCTCGGCATGGAGGAGCATGCCGAACCGCCGGCACTGACCAAACAACCGTTCTGGGCCATACGCTATACCGATGACCTGGAAACAATTGTTGCCAGCAAGGAGATCGAGACGTTGTTCAAAGCACTGTGCCTGGTAAGGGGCGCGGGAGTCGTCCGGCCCTCAGCACAGGTGGCGGAGCGTAAGGAGCGGCGCGGATTGCGGATCCCTTCATCCTTCTATCGCCTCCAGTTGAACAAGGATTTCACCTTTATTCACGCTGCGGCAATTATCCCCTATCTCAAGAGACTGGGCATCAGTCATTGCTATATTTCACCCCTGCTGATGGCGCGGCCCGGCAGCCTACATGGCTATGATATAATCAACCATACAGCAATCAATCCGGAAATTGGCAGTCGCGAAGACTTTGAAGTATTCATCAAAGTTCTGGAACAGCACAAAATGGCCCTGATCCTTGATATCGTGCCCAACCATATGGGGATCGGCTCCGATAATCAATGGTGGATGGATGTTCTGGAAAACGGCGAAATTTCGCCGTTTTCCAATTTTTTCGATATCAACTGGCAACCCCAGCAACCTGATCTGTCCGGCCGCGTTCTGCTGCCCGTGTTGGGCGATCATTACGGAAAGATTTTGGAGAGCGGTCAGCTCACACTCTGCTTTGATGTTAATAAGGGCAGTTTTTTCATCCATTATTATGACCACCGTTTCCCTGTTACCCCCAAGTCTTTCCCGACCATACTTGACCACGATCTTGACCGACTGAGTGACCGGTTGGGAAAACAACATAATGGCTATCTGGAACTGCAGAATCTTATTTCCTCTTTTCATAATCTGTCGGATCGGCGGGAGATATCCGATGAGAAAATCCAAATTTACAAGCAAGACAAAGAGATCAACAAGCGTTTGCTGGCCAGGCTCTGTCGGGAACAACAGGAAATCAGGCAGTTTGTTGAGGAGAATGTCAGCCTGTTCAATGGTGAAAAAGGCAAACCGGAGCGTTATGACCTTCTGCACGATCTGCTTGAAAAACAGGCGTACCGGCTTGCCTTCTGGAGAGTGGCGGCCGATGAAATCAATTACCGCAGGTTTTTCGATATTAATGATCTGGCTGGGCTTCGTGTGGAAGAGGAGCAGGTCTTTCAACAGACCCACTCGTTTGTCCTTGATCTTATCGCCACCGGGAAAGTGGATGGCCTGCGAATTGACCATCCGGATGGCCTCAATGATCCTCTCCAGTATTTTTCCAGGCTTCAGGCCGCAGCGACTAGTGATATTCAGGATCAGGCTGCTCTCAACCAAAGAGTATTCTCAGCAAATGACGGAATCCCTCTCTATGTGGTTGCCGAAAAGATTCTGGCTGATTTTGAATTCCTGCCTGAGGCGTGGCCGGTCAACGGCACCACCGGCTACGATTTTTCAAACCTACTGAACGGTCTTCTGCTCGAAGCAGAGGCGGAAAAGCCGATGACTGCCCTGTATCATCAGTTTATTGGCAAGCGGCTTGATCCGGATGCATTGCTTTACAACAATAAAAAGCTGATTATTCGAGCCTCAATGGCTGGCGAACTGAATGTCTTGGCCAGCTTGCTCTACCGAATTGCCCAGGCAAACCGCACAACCAGAGATTTTACCTACAACCGGCTCCGGGACGATTTAATTGAGATCGTCGCCTGTTTTCCAGTGTACCGCACCTACATTACCTCAGCAATAATCACTAAGAACGATGTCAATTTTATCGAATGGGCCGTGGCCAAGGCCAGAAGCAGCAAGCAATTGGATGATTCAAGCACCTTTGACTTTATCAAAACTGTATTGCTGTTGAAGGACACTGCAGTTACGAATGATCTGGCCAAACGACTTGATTTTGTCCGTAAATTTCAACAGTACACCGGTCCGGTTATGGCCAAGGGCCTGGAGGACACCACCTTTTATATTTACAATCGCCTCCTCTCATTAAACGAGGTGGGAGGGGGGCTCAAACGTTTTGGCCTCTCGGTGGCCGCATTTCACCACACCAACCAGGATCGACTGCAGTACTGGCCGCACAGCATGTTGAACAGTTCAACCCATGACTCCAAGCGCAGCGAAGATGTCCGAGCCAGAATCAATGTCCTGACCGAGATGGCTGCTGAGTGGAAAAGACAGGTGTTCCGATGGAGCAAACTGAACCGGCCTTTGAAAACCCAACTCAAAGAACTGCGGGCGCCGGACAGAAATGATGAATATGCTTTCTACCAGAACCTGCTTGGTGTGTGGTCGGGTGATCCCCTTGATGAAGCAAGCCGCAGAGATCTTTTCAACCGGATAAAAAACGCTATGGTAAAGACCTGCCGCGAGGCAAAGATCCATACCAGCTGGATAAATCCCAATCAGTCTTATGAAGATGCCATTGTCCACTTTGTTGAAGGTGTTTTGTCTGGGCCAGACAGCGCATTCATGACAGAGTTCCTTGCTTTTCAGCAGGAAATATCCTGGTTTGGCATGCTGAACAGCCTCTCGCAAGCTTTCTTGAAACTGGTTGTCCCGGGCATCCCCGATATTTATCAGGGGTGCGAGTTGTGGCGTTTTTCCATGGTTGACCCTGACAACAGGCGACCTGTTGATTTCCAGAAGCGGCAGGCCATGCTTTTTCCCATGCTGGATAGATTGAAGGATAGGGCTGAAAAGGCTTTACTCCAGAAGGAGCTGCTTGCCAACCTTCAAGACGGCCGGGCCAAAATGTATCTCATTGCCCAGACACTCAGCCTCAGGAACTCCTGGCCGGATGTTTTTATGCAGGGCAGTTATCTGCCCCTTGAGGTAACGGGTGTAAAGAGCAGGCATATTTGTGCCTTTGCCAGAAAAAACGGCCGAAGAATGATTATTGCAGTTGCACCGATGTTGTATATGACCCTGATGCAGGGGGAAAAGCATTTGCCACTCGGCAATACGGTTTGGAAAGATACAGTGGTCAATCTGCCGCAGGAACTGGTTGGCCGGAAGGTGGAAAATATTTACTGGGACGGGTCTGAAAAGAGTACTGAAGTGGTTAGCAGTTCAACCCACATGCAGGTCGGTCATCTGTTACAGTCCTGGCCTGTTGCCCTCTTAAAGGGAACTATCAGTGGGTAAAACCGTGAGGAGAAATTACAATGAGAAAATTGGCGACTGAAAACACAAAAGCGGAGTTAAATGTATTCGGGATAAAAGATTGTGCTCTTATTGCCATTGCTACCAGTAAAAGGGCGTTCAATCTAAAGGAACTCAGGGTTACCCTGGAACAAATCAGCCTGGACAGCGTTTATTATCATTTTTGGGGCGGCCTCCTGCAACCACGTTTTGAGGAACGGGAATACAACAATGATTTTGCGGCCTGGGCCTGGCATGGCCTCCATGATGCGCCTCTAGCAGAGCGTCTGGCCGTTGTTGATCCCCGCCTTTTTTCCAACCTGGAAGACCTGCGTCAAGAATTATTGGAAATAGTCGAAGAGAGAATGGATGAGAAAGAATCAATATCCTATATTCTTGCAACCTCCCGGTTTGAGTTTATCCGCTCTCAGATCGTCATCTTTGACACCTTAAAAAGAGCGACAAAACCGGAAGAGCTTTCCGCTTGTATGCCAAATCTGTCGACGGGCAGTATTTTTTATCATTTCATTGATGCACGCCGTCGTCTTGAAAACCACAACGATGACTTCAGTCAATGGCTGACCAGCTATGGAGATCACTACCAGGATCTATGCCAGCAGCTTGGCGCCATAGATCCATATTTTGGTACACTTGGCCAGATAAAGAACCAGTTAACCGATGTCTTTACAGCCTATTTTTCATAAAAGGAGAAGATCATGTCAAATCTATTAGAAGCGTACGCTCAGGTAGCTGGCCTCGATGTGATCACCCATCTACGCCAGTTGGCAAAACCTTTGGCTGGCATGAAAGTCGCGCATGTTAATTCCACCCGCGTTGGCGGAGGAGTGGCTGAGATTCTTGAAAAACTGGTTCCACTCATGCAAGAACTAGGGATAGAAACTACTTGGGAAGTTATTGAAGGCAGCGATCTTTTTTATCAATGCACCAAGAATTTCCACAATGGTCTGCAGGGCAAACATATCAGCATCCCGGACCCGCAATTGAAAGAATATGAGGAAATTAACCGCCAAAATTCCGAAATATTACGGCACAAACTTGAAGACGCAGATTTTGTCTTTATTCATGATCCGCAGCCGGCACCGCTTCTCTCTTATTGCGGAGAGCGCAGGGGGAAATGGATATGGCGTTGTCATATCGATGCAAGTCATCCATATCGGTCGACCTGGAAATACCTGCGGCAGTTTGTCAGCGCTTACGATGCGAGTATCTTTTCCTTGGCGGAATTCGCTCAAACCCTTTCTCATCCTCAATATATTATTCCACCAAGCATTGATCCGCTGAGTGAGAAGAATATTGAACTACCCGACCATGAAGTGGCCTCAATCTTTACTAACTTTCATATTGATCCTGACCGCCCTCTCTTGTTACAGGTCTCGAGATTTGACCGGTTCAAGGATCCCCTAGGCGTTATCCAGGCCTTTAAAATTGTCAAAAAATATGTTCCTGGTGCCCAATTGGTTCTTGCTGGAGGAGGGGCGACCGATGATCCTGAAGGCGCGCAGGTGCTGGACGAAGTCCAGGAGAGCGCGGTTGGCGAACCTGACATTCACGTGCTTCTGCTCCCGCCTGATGCCCACCGAACAATTAATGCACTGCAGCGGGCATCGGATATCGTCCTGCAGAAATCAATTAAAGAAGGCTTCGGCTTAACAGTAACTGAGGCCATGTGGAAAGGAAAACCAGTAATAGGAGGTGACACCGGGGGTATACGTTTGCAGGTTATCAATTTTAATACCGGTTTTCGAGTAAATACGCCAGAGGGAGCAGCATTGCGGATTCGTTATCTTCTCCATCATACTCAAAAAAGAAAAGAAATCGGTCTAAAAGCCAAAGAATTTGTTCGTGACAATTTTCTCATCACACGCCACCTCCGTGAATATTTAACATTGATTGCCAGCCTCCATTTTGGCTGTGCAGACAGAATTGAGCTTAACTTAGATAAATGTAGTAGTTCAGGTCAAGTCTAATCTACTCCATTTAAACACTATCCGGAGCTTCACCAGTTAAAAATAAACAGGTGATTATTGACAATCTCGTAAAAACCTCAAATTGCAGATGGTTAAGTATTTATGCCCGGTAGTTAGGGTGAAAAGCTTCATATTCGAGGCGTGTGAATTTTGCTATTATTTCGGCGTACTAGAGTACGTCGTAATGATAGTGA
>JAIPEF010000029.1 GCA_021737265.1 Desulfocapsa sp.
AATTGCAGATGGTTAAGTAAAAAGCTTCATATTCGAGGCGTGTGAATTTTGCTATTATTTCGGCGTACTAGAGTACGTCGTAATGATAGTGAAATTTGCAACAACGAAGTAGATGAAGAGTTTTTACGACACCATCATTAACTGAATTTATAACAAAACTATCTCGTATTGTAACAGTATAATTGCTGACAAAATGTTCACCAAAGGCAGGCCAAAACGCCCGCACGAAGTACTCTTGGGACGCGACCGCTCAGCTTGTGAGAAATTCGGGTTAAGCCTTAAATAACTGCAGGGTAAGCTCCCCAATTACTGTATCGTCCACATGCAATACAGAAGAGACTTCCCGCAAATTCTCATAGTTGTGAACATTTTGCGAACGGGTTACAACCGTACTGCCCAGGGGAATATAATCGATAAAGAACTGAGCCCGTTTAACACCAACCAGCCAACCCAGATTACTGGAATCATTTCCTTGAGTCTTCATTCGATCCAGTCCATTACACACTCCAGCCGTCTGGGCCGCAAGCTCCACCATTATCAAGGGTTCCACTCCGCCTTCGCTGAACAAGGGAAAAGACTCGCTGATCACAGCGCTAGTCACTGCATGGGTTTCATCTACCTCGAGAATTTCATCAATGAGCAGCATGTTGCCACGATGGGGAAGCAAATCCTCAAGACAAAAGTTTGAAATTTCCGTTGTCACCTCCCCCTTAGCTCCCATTGTCATTCCACAGTTTTCAAAGAAGCCTAAATATTCCACAATTACTTAGTGATATCCATAACCTGTCACTGACGTTTCCATGAAATCTGTTCGTAACAGGCGCGCAAAAACGATTGACTTCCCATTTCCCGTTTTGTACTACTTATGATGACATCGTTTTTTAATCAACCCTATTGTAACAGTTCAATAGTAGAACAAAAACATTTTTGTTTACGATCATTGTTGCTCAACACTTTTAACGTCACCACAATAGTACAACCAGAACAATCAGAACAGCGAAAAACTGTCATCTCCAGGAGCTTGTCCGAGAATAGCAATTTTTTCTCAGATTGAGGCATTTAGAAAAGGGCATTTTCGGACATCCTCTTAGTGCTATCGCCTTACAACACAAGGTCCAACTGCTCCTTTGCTGATAGGATGAAGAATGACTCTCAAATCCGACAAGGAATGAAACAACCATGGTCATCAGACAAACACAACACCTGTGCACCTTTCACTCTTTCTTTCTTTTTGCCCTGATTCTTTTTGCACTCTCTGGTGCAATTCTCTTGTCAGGTACAAAGGTGCTTGCTGAAACCCGCTATATACAGCCCAGTTCGGAGGTAGCTGTCAGAAGAGGCCAGGGAGTTGATTTTAAGATTATTTCCATGATAAAGGATGGGACGCCCGTTGAATTCCTTGAGGAAGATGAGTCCTATGCCAGGATACGCCTTCAAAACGGCAAAGAAGGCTGGATGCTGAAAAGATTTTTGAGTGAATCCCCACCTCTTGATGAAGTTGTTGCCTCTCTTCGCACAGAAAAAAACGAACTTGAACAAAAAGAGAGCGAACTCATGCAGAATATAGAGGAGATATCTTCCAGTCTTGCTCAAACCAGGACTGAACTCGACTCAATACGGAGTGAAAGGGATCGAATATGGGCCGATTTTCAGATTCTCCAGGAGGAAACAACAGATGTGGTCCAAACCAAAAAAGAGCTGTTGGAAACAAGGAAGAAAAATGAGCAACTCCTTCAGGAACTGACCGCCACAACCCGGAACAGTCAACGGTTGAAGAAAAATTCTGCCATCAAATGGTTCCTTACTGGAGGTGGTGTGCTGATCCTTGGCATGATCATCGGAGGAGTACTGTCCGGCAAATCACGCAGAAGGGGCTCATTACAACTCTGACAGGGAAGTTATTCATCTTTTTCTGTGAAAGATTCATCGCAGTCAGTTATATCTGACTCTCTTTTTCCCTTGCAACAGCCTGTACCAATGGTAATCTTCTTAAAAATGTTCTTAAGCCATACGATGAGCATTGGTACCATAACTAACAACCACATCGAATCAACAGGAAGATATAATGATAAAAGTAAAACTTGTCGGTGCAACCGGCTACGGTGGAGTCGGCCTCATTGAACTCCTCCTGAGGCATCCTGAAATTGAAATCACCACCCTGATTGCGGCAAGCGAAACGGGAAAACCGATCTCCCACTTTTACCCCCACCTTGCAGGACTCTGTGACAAAATGGTCTATGCTGCTGACGCCCATGAGGCAGAAGGGGAGGCCGATGTTGTTGTCTACTCAACTCCTGACGGTATCGGAATGCAACTGGCCCCGGAAGAGGTCAAGAAAGGAAGGAAGATCCTCGACTATTCCGGGGACTTTCGCTTTAACTCCACCGAACTTTATGCAGAATATGCAACCCGACAGGGACTGGATACAGATCACAAGGCGCCAGAACTGCTGCAAGACTCTGTTTACGGCCTTGCAGAACTGCATCGTGCAGAAATTGCAGACGCCACCGTTGTGGGAAACCCCGGATGTTATGCAGTGGCTTGTATCCTGGGGCTTGCCCCGGCAGCCCGGGAAAAAATGATTGAGAACGGAAAGATTATCTGTGACGGCAAAACCGGAATAAGCGGGGCTGGGAAGAAACCCAAGCCGGGCTTTCACTACCCTGAGGCATATGACAACACCTACGCCTATAAACTTGCCGGTCACCAGCATGTCATGGAGGTTGAAAGGGAGCTCTCACTCCTTGCCGGAAGTGACATCAAAACCACATTCACCCCGCAGGTCATTCCCATGGCCAGGGGAATCCTGGCCACTCTTTACGGCACACTGCCCCAGGGTGTCACTCAGGAAAAGGTTCTGGCAGCTTATACAGATTTTTACAAAGACAGCCCTTTCGTCAGGGTCTCGGACAGTCCAAGTTCAACCGGACATGTGAGAGGCAGCAATTTTGTCAACCTGACTGTGGCCTGTGATGAGCGGACCGGAACCTTACGTATCATCTCCCACATCGACAACTTGATCAAGGGTCAGGCAGGCAGTGCCCTGCAGAACCTGAACATCATGTTCGGCTTTGATGAAATGACCGGGCTGAATCTTCCGGGCGCTCACCCGTAAAAGGTATACGGTATAGGAATTACGGCTCAAGAGTACCTCTCCCGGGACCGCACACCTTATCCTATTGATATGTGAGCATTTTTATTTTTCTCGTGACGCAGTAGGCGGAACAGATAGCAATTTTGCAAGGTGGCCTACAGAAACAACTCCCGTACCTCTTTCAAGTGCAGGGAGTCACAAATGACAATGGCCCTGTCCCCGCCCTGATATGGGTTTCTCCCACTGCTGTCTCCCGCTTACCGTCCCGAAAAACACTTCCCACGATAATTTGACCCACAAGTCTTCTATCCATTTTGACAAGGGGGTTTCCTGGTAATGGGAGAATCCAGGGCAGCGATCAGATCAACGACCTCGGCATCAAATCCATGCATATGAGAGACCGACAACATCTCGCTTCTCCGGATAAAGGTGAAAATCTCGTTCCCTGCCAGAATCTTCTTGTTAATGGCAATATGCAAGATAGAGACCTATGCGGCCTAACCCCAGAATCAGAATGTTTTCCGGGGGTGTATTATTCTTTCTAAACATAAGTACTCCACGGGACTCGGATAGATCCACCAAAGGGATCTCCGTTTAGCACAACCTTTTTTTTGGGGACCTTATTCACTCTAGAGACACCAGGGAAGCAGCCTACCTGACACGTCGAGGATCTTCTTCACAAAGAGAGAGAATGTTGTTATATACATGGTAACTTATTTTCCGTCACAACTCCAGCATGAGGAACAACACACATTAATGAACCTGTTAATACTCTATTTTTCCCTGTCAGTGGGAATTTCTTTTTTATGTTCGATTCTCGAATCCGTACTGCTCTCACTCAACATGCCGTTTATTTCCGTTCTGGAAAAAACTCGCCCAAACGCAGGACGACTGTTAAAACAACATAAAAAGGATATCAACAAATCCATTGCCTCAATTCTTATTCTCAATACCATGGCCCACACCCTTGGGGCTGCCGGTGTCGGGGCACAGGCTGAAACCATCTTTGGCTCCAGTGCTGTCTTCTACATTTCCGCAATACTCACCTTTGCCATTCTTTTCATTTCTGAGATCATTCCCAAAACCATTGGTGCAGTCTACTGGAAAGAGTTGGCCCCTACCGCTGCCTATACAATTCGTTTTTTTATCTGGCTGACCTTTCCCATCATTCTCGTCACCCTGTTTATCACCGATAAAATTTCAAAAGGAAAAAGCAGTATCGGCAGTCTGTCAAAAGCAGAACTGCTTGAAAGCGCATTGCACAGCGAAGACGAGGGAGCCATTGACGAAATAGAGTCAGACGTTATTGAAAATGTACTCCTCCTCTCCAACATCAAAGTGAATGAAATCCTGACACCACGAAGCGTTATCTATGCCCTGGAAGAAAACACACCCATCAGAGATATCAACGATAACGACAAGCTTTTCCAGTTTTCAAGAATCCCCATTTATAAGGACAGTATTGACACTATCACAGGCATAGTCCTGACCAAGAAAATTTTCTGGCAAATGACCCAGGATGATTCCATCCCTTTAAAAGAGATAAAACAGGAACCGTTTAAGATCTATGAAAACGTCCCTGTCTCCAAGGCATTGGATCTTTTTATCAAAAAGAAAGAACACATGTTTGTCGTGGTTGACAGTTATGATCAAACAGAAGGAATTATCAGTCTGGAAGACTGCGTTGAAACAATTTTAGGCGTCGAGATCATGGATGAGAGTGACGATGTTGAAGATATGCAGGCATATGCCAAACTGCAGATGAAAATTAGGCGCAAACAGGACAGATAAGTATAAAACTAAAAACTGTGCTGGAATAGTAAAATGGTACGACCGGCTCCAATGGCTCCAATAAGGTCAGCAGCACAAGTAGTTAAAAATGCAACTGGTACCGCTTTATCTTTTTCAACAATCCCTGTCTGGTAATGTTGAGAAGTTTGGCAGCCTGCGTTTTATTCCCTTCCGTTTTCTCCATTGCCTTGTGAATAAGTTGTTTTTCAAGGAAAGATACCTGATCCGGCAAGGAGTAACCATCACTGCCCTCCTGGGTTTCTTCAATGGGATGGGTTTCAGCAAATGAGCACAATTCACGAGAACAGGTCTCAACCTGCATAATAAGGTCATCCCTGGTCAAGGCTACCAGACGCTCCACCTCTTTCAACAACTGTCGGACATTGCCAGGCCAGGAGTATTCCTCGAACAGAGCAAGGAGGTCCGGACTGAACCCGGAAACCTTTTTATTAAAGCGACGATTCGTCTCTTCAAGAAAAAAGAGGGCGAGGGGCAGGATATCCTCTTTTCGTTCACGTAAGGGTGGAATTTCAATTTCCACGGAGAACAGCCTGAAGAACAGGTCTTCACGGAATCTTCCCTTCTTTACCTCCTCAGCTAAATCACGATTGGTTGCCGAAATAAGACGCACATTGTATGGAATAATGACATTACTGCCAAGCCTGCACCCTTCCTGTTCCTGAATAGCACGCAGGAACTTAGGTTGAACCATAAGGGGCATTTCTCCTATCTCATCAAGAAAGAGAGAGCCTCCGCTGGCCTCCTCAAAACGCCCCTTCCGACTCCTGTCCGCCCCGGTAAAGGCCCCTTTTTCATGACCAAAAAATTCACTCTCCACCAGCGATTCGGGGAGGCAGGCACAGTTAACGGGCACAAAGGGGCGCACGTCTTCACTGCCGTTATCGTGTATCATCTTGGCAACAAGTTCCTTACCGGTTCCGTTCTCTCCCTGAATCAGAACATTGACTGGAGTGTCGCGCAAAACCAGTACCAAGTTGAGCACTTCACGCATGGCAGGGCTCTCGGCAATAAAACTTCCTTCCCGAACTGCATCAAACTCCAGGCGTGACACCTCATTATCAAACGCTTCTGCAATACGAATGATTTTTTTGTTCAAAAGAATTGATTCTATTGAAATAGACAGATAGCCGGATATTTCTTCCAATTCTGACTGCTGTCCACTGCTAAACGGTTCGTTCTTCCCGGTATTCAAAAGCTGCACAACACCGAGGATGCCATTGCCGGCAACGCTGGTTATCGGGGTACAGAGCGTGTTACGACTTTCAAACCCTGTTTGTTCGTCAGCCAGCAGATGATATCCTTTTTTTAGATGGAGATCGTTTTCAATAATACTTCTGCCACTGGATAAAACCTGACCGACAATACTTCCCTCCAAAGGGACTTCCAGAATATTTTTCTCAAGCCCTGTACCGTACATTGACACCAGAGAATCCGAATCAGGCTCTTTCAAAAAAATGGTGCAACGTTCCACCTGCATCAACTTTGGAAGCAGCCTGATATAAAAGGTTATCAGTGAGTTATACTCATCAACAGACCAGCTGCTACTCACCTGCGAGAGACGTTGCCTGAGTAAAGAAAGATGATTTTCTAATTTCATATCCAGTTCTATTCACCACTCATACTTTTTAAAAACGAAAACTTAGTTAACAGTTGAAAACAATATTTACATAACTCCTGGTGTATTGCAAGATGAATTTCACACGTACAACAAATTGATTTTCCGTATTTCATTGTCTTGACAACTAGTAACGAACTATGATATCGGTTAACAAGTCGACGTCACCACCAAATCGGAAACAAACTTGTCGATTTCTGGTATTCTTTTTTTATACGCTGGTATTCATAGCAGCAAAGGGAGCATAACTTACTGATTCTTCATGAGAATACATAGGACAACAAACAGGAACATTTATTGCTATAGACAGTTTGCTTACTAATGACCTTTATTGTCCCAATCAACTCACATCAAGGAACACAGATAATGGTATACACACAGAAAGAGACAATCAGGAACAGCTCAAAGGTGGAGGCAGACCTGCCCCACCCCTGCCCCAAACACGACAAGCAACCGCCTTCCCTTGTAGAGCAGCACCAGCAATCCGCAAAACTCCTCAACCAGGAAGATGAAGTCAGATACGCAAAGACGATTCGGGACAACTTTTTCACCATCGTTGAAAACGTCAAACAAATCCACTCTCCATCCAAACAGATCCTTGCCCTGCAGAAAACTGTGGCAAGCTGGGAAACGAAAGACAACCCGATCAAACCGGGAAAACGTCGCCTGGATTATATCCTGAACACCCTAGAATCAGTATGCAGCAAACACCCCTATGACATGGATACCCATTTTCTCTGCAAACAGTTCAAAACACTGGGCAGCGAAATAGAAACAGCCAAAGACATACTCATCACCACAAACCTGCGCCTGGTTTGCTCCATTGCTAAACGCTATACTGACAAGGGATTGAGCCTTGCAGATCTTACCCAGGAAGGGTGTATTGGTTTGATGCGTGCTGTCTTTCGTTTTGACCATACCACCGGCAAACGATTTTCCACCTACGCGTCCTGGTGGATCAGACAGGCAATCACTCGTGCCATACCGGAAAAGACAAGGACCATCAAGCTCCCTGCCCACTTTCTTGTTTCACGCAATCATTTTAACAAAACATTCAGTGGCCTGCGAAAGCAACTGGGCAGAAAACCAACCATGACAGAGCTCTCCCGGGACACATACATGCCTTACAAAAAGATACTCTCCATCATAGAGACCAGCACAGAGCCTGTTTCCCTTGAGGAACCTGTGGGAGAAAACAGCATGAACCTGATGCAGCTCCTTGAAAACCGCAACGCCACCCTGCCAGATGACATTGCCATCACAACAGATCTCCGCACACAGATAGACAACATTCTGAGCACTCTCAGTACACGAGAGGCTCAGGTCCTTCGCCTTCGATTTGGTATCGGGGGAAAAAACGAATGTACTCTGGATGAGGTGGGGAAGCAGTTCAATGTCTCTCGTGAGCGAATTCGTCAAATCGAACAGGAGGCCCTGCAGCGTCTCCGCCACCCGTCACGCAGTGACCACATGCGCTGTTTTCTGGAAAGCAACTAAATGACATCGTATTTACACCCTTTTTTCGGGTAAAAATACTTTACCTGCCTCGTTGTGCACCCCGCAGGAAGCACACAACGAGGTTTTCTATTTAGCCGACAATAATTTTAAATCTTTACAAGACTGCCCTGGTCAAAAGACCAACTTACTCAAGGGCAAGCTCCAGAAGCCTGTCTATCAGAGCAGTAAAATTGAGTCCGGCCGCCTGTGCTGCCTGCGGCAAAAGACTTGTCGGGGTCATACCGGGGATGGTGTTCGTTTCCAGAAGGGTGAGTGAACCATCCGCACCGAGCATCATATCAGTCCTGGAATATCCCCGCAGCTGCAACGCCTTGTGGGCAGTTATTGCATATTCCTGAGCCTGTGCCGCAATAGTCGCCTCAACCTCTGCAGGACAGATCTCCACTGAAGCCCCTTTTTTATACTTTGCGTTATAATCAAAAAACTTGAATTCTTCCCCGGGGATGATCTCTACCAGAGGAAGGGGCGTCAGCTCTTCATTCCCCAGTACCCCCACAGTGATCTCCCGGCCACCGACAAACTGCTCAACCATCACCTCAGAGTCGTGTTCATAGGCGAGACGGAGACCTTCCCGCAACTCGTGGAGGTTATCAGCCATGGACATACCCAGACTCGAACCTTCACGAATCGGCTTGATCACCAGCGGGAACTGTAGCGTTTCCAGCAAGCGGTTGGGCTCCTGCATGTCTTCTTTCCTTGCCATTTCCCACGCAGCAACCGGCAGACCGTTTAATCGGTAGAGCACCTTCGCCATATTCTTATCCATGGCCAGGGCACTGCCAAGAACTCCGGCCCCCTGGTAAGGAATATCCAACAGCTCAAGATAGCCCTGCATGGTACCATCTTCCCCGTATGTCCCGTGGAGGAGGATAAAGGCCACATCAATTTCGTCAGCATCCCTTGCCAGCTGGGCAAGATCTGTTTTCGGGTCATAGCGCCGAAGCTCATATTTTTCCAAATCAAGAGCAGCCTCAAAGCCTGCTGCTCCAGCCAAAGAAACCTCACGCTCGCCTGAACGCCCACCTGCCAGTAATGCTACTCTTATCTTTTTTTTATCCATTGCATTTTCCTGATTTTCAGATTGATTTTTCCCCTTTCAGACTTTCTTTATCCTACATCAAGAAAGACTCAACTTCCATAATCGGTTGCAGTTCCATGCTGTTTTTTTTACTAATCTTCATGTATAGTAGCCGGATGGATGAGAAAATCTTTAAGAAGATCACAGCCATCGTTGGTGCCGCACATTGCAGCCGGGACATTGAAGAGATGCATTGCTACTCATACGACAGCAGCAAACAGACGTTTCTCCCTGAGGCGGTTGCCCTTCCCGACTCCACCGATCAGGTTGCAGCACTCCTGAAACTTGCAGACCGGTATGGATTTCCGGTTGTTGCCCGGGGTGCAGGCAGCGGGACAACAGGCGGTGCACTCCCCACGGCAGGAGGACTCGTCCTGGGCACTTCCCGTCTCAACGCCATCCTGGAAATTGACCCAGACAACCTGATCGCTATTGTCCAGCCCGGTGTGATCACCGGAGAATTTCAGCAGGAACTGAAAAAACACAGACTCATGTATCCGCCCGATCCTGCAAGCCTCAAATTCTGCACACTGGGAGGTAACGCGGCAGAGTGCGCCGGGGGCCCGTCTGCTGTCAAATATGGCGTCACCAAGGATTCCGTCATCGGCCTGGAAGTGGTGCTTGCAAGCGGTGAAATCCTGAATACCGGAACCCGGACGGAAAAAGGGGTGGTGGGTTATGATCTCACCCGCCTCTTTATAGGTTCAGAAGGCACCCTTGGCATCATCACCAAAATTATCACCAGGCTCCAGCCCCTGCCCGAGCACAAGGAAACCTTTCTCCTCCAGTCCACCTCTCTGATAAAGGCAACTCAACTTGTGGCGACACTCCTGCAACAAAACATCCTGCCTTGCACTCTGGAATATATGGACCGCACGGCCATTAAACTTGTTTCCGACCTCCTGCCCAACCCCCCGGGAGAAGACATTCAGGCCATGCTTATCATTGAGATTGACGGCAGCAGACAGCATGTCCAGGAACAGGTCCATCATCTTAAGAATCTTACACAGGAGCTGACATACTGTAGCCTCCAGCATGCGACATCGGAAGAGGAAGTGGAGGAAATCTGGCAGGCGAGACGATCCATCTCACCGGCCTCGTATCAATTGAGCAAGAAAAAAATCAGTGAAGACGTCGTCGTTCCCAGAACCCGTATTCCGGAGCTGGTTGAATTCTGTGAATCCCTGGCAGAGCAACTGGGGATTACCATCCTGACCTTTGGTCATGCCGGAGACGGCAACATTCACGTCAATATCATGACAACTGATAACTCCCCCGAAGCGACAACAAAGGCTCTGCAGGCCAAAACAGACCTCTTTCACAAAGTCATCAGCCTGGATGGCAGCCTCTCCGGAGAACATGGTGTAGGAATCACCAAATCAGGTTTTCTCCAATTGGAACTTGAGGAAACCAGCATCAAGGTCATGCGTCAGCTCAAAAACCTCTTTGACCCAAAAAACATTCTCAACCCTGGAAAAATCTTCCCTGACCATGCCTAGAATGATACCCACCCTCCGCGGTGAAAAATCCATTGACAGAGGCGGAAGTTTTTCTTATATTAGCAGGATTACTTTTCAGAGTTTTACTAATTGTATTGAAAATTCGGAACATTACGAACCCCCGGATTCTCATAAATATTGTTTTCTGTATAAAACGGAGCCCCAAATGATAGAAGTTGAAGTTCGTGGAGACCTTGAGTATGCCATCAGGCAGCTGAAAAAGAAACTGCAGATTGATGGAATCAAACGAGAGTTGAAACGTCGCGAGTGCTATGAGAAACCGAGTGTCCAAAAACGTCGCAAACAGGCTGAGGCCCGACGTAAGCTTCGTAAGTTCAATCGCATCAGGCGCGATTGAGCAACGCAACATTACCTTTAAAACGCCCGTTGTAGAATAATACAGCGGGCGTTTCTCTTTTTCATCTCACTCTGCCATCGCCAGTAAACCCCTCCCACAAGAGTTTATTTCCGCAAGAGAGCTTTTTCTCCACTATCTGATCACCGAGAAACGTCTTGCCGAAAACAGTATTGTAGCCTATGAGGGCGACATTGACCTCTTCCTGGCTTTTCTCCTCCAAAAAAAGAAACAATCCCTCGCCCTTGTAAACAGTAGCATCATCCACAGCTTTCTTGAGCAATGTCGGGACAGAAACATTTCACATCGCAGTAACGCAAGGAGAGTCTCGGCGCTCAAAAGTTTTTTCTCCTATCTGCATGGCCAGAACCTGACCCCAAATAATCCCTTCAGTACTGTCACAACACCCAAAAGCGGAACAACTCTCCCCAAAGGATTATCCCTTGAAGAGGTGGACAAGCTCCTGACACCGGCAGCAAAGAGAACACCGCTGGTGCAACGCAACTTTGCCATGTTGCAGCTCCTCTATTCCACCGGAGTGCGGGTATCGGAACTTGTCACCCTGCCGGTTACCGGCTGCAACCTTTCCTCCTGTTTCATCAGGGTAATAGGAAAAGGGGAGAAAGAACGACTTGTTCCATTCGGCATACCGGCAAAAGAAGCACTTGAGGAATATCTTGAGTCTGCACGCCCACAGATTCTTAAAGGTAAGCGCAGCAACACCTTCTTTGTCACCAATCGCGGAAAAGGGATGACCAGACTCCGGTTCTGGCAGATCATCAAGGATGCGGGCCGGGCCGCCGGCATTCGCAAATCAATCTCTCCCCACAGTCTTCGTCACTCTTTTGCCACCCACCTCCTTACCCACGGAGCAGACCTGCGCTCAGTACAGATCATGCTTGGTCATTCCGATATTACCACCACCCAGATCTACACCCATGTCGATGAAGGAAGACTAAAGGATATCCACCGAAAGTTTCATCCCCGAGGCTGATGCCGGCTGATTGTGGGTAGTAGGTAGTGGAGAGTTGACAGTTGATTGTGGATGGAGGATACTGAAGTATCTTTTACTGAAAACTACCAACTGACCCCTGACAACTGTCTCTAATGAAAGTCATCACCACTCACCTGAATGCCGACTTTGACAGCCTTGCCGCGATGATAGCAGCCCAAAAGCTCTATCCTGATGCAGTGATGTCTTTTCCAGGATCCCAGGAAAAAAGTGTCCGCAGCTTTATCAGTGAGACTTTGCAGTATCGCTATGAGTTTGTAAAGTTGAAACATATCAATCTCAGTGAGGTGCGCACTCTCATTGTCGTTGATACCAGACAGAGAGATCGCATCGGTGACTTTGCCAAGTGTCTCAACAATCCGAATATCGTCCTTCATCTCTATGATCACCATCCGAACACTACAAATGATTTAGCTGGTGACGTGGAAATCATTGGCCAGGTAGGGGCAACCGCAACACTTTTCTGCCAGATCCTGCAGAAGAAACATATTGAAATCAGTCAGGAAGAGGCCACAATTCTCGGACTTGGCATATATGCGGACACCGGCTCCCTCACCCACCTGACAACCACCCCTGAGGATCTGCATGCTGTTGCCTGGTTACTTGAGAAAGACGCTCAACTTGACGTTATCTCTCAATTTCTTTCCAGCGACCTCACTGCCCGCCAGGTGGCACTGCTCCATGAAGTAGGAAAAACTGCCCAAAGTTATATCATCTCCGGGATTAAAATTGTGGTAATCAGCCTTACGCTGCAGGAGTATGAGGATGATTTTTCCATCATTGTCCGCCGCTTCATGATCATGGAGAACCTGGACTGTCTCTTTGCCCTGGTATCTATGGAAGGCCGTATCTATCTTATCGCCAGATCCCGTATCTCTGAAGTCAATGCAGGCACAATCGCCCGAGACTTCAGCGGGGGCGGCCATGCAACAGCTGCCTCGGCCACAGTGCACGATATGAGCCTGATCGAGGCCCAGGAAAAACTGATCCGCAGTTTTCACAGGCACATTCAACCCCAGGCCATTGCCGCTGAAATGCTTTCTCAGCCGGCAATCGCCATCCCTGAAGATACCACTATCCTTGAGGCCAACAAACTGCTCACCAGATACAACATCACGGCCCTGCCGGTTCTCTCTGCCAAAGGCTCTGCAGACAGGCAGCAACCGGAGACAGCTCAGCGGGTGACAGGGATGATTTCACGGCGGGTTACGGAAAAGGCCATCCATCACAACCTTGGTGCATTTCCGGTAAGCGACTACATGACCAGCGATATTGAGATGCTGTCGCTCAACGCCACCCTGGCAGACATTGAAGCCCTGATCATCGAACACCGTCAACGCCTGATTCCCATCGTCCATGAAGGGCATCTTGAAGGAGTTATCACCCGAACGGACCTCCTCAACATGCTGGTCAACGACCCCGGTCATATCCCTCGTGACCTCATGCACGAAACGGATCTGCCTTCACGGGAAAAGACCAAAAACATCCTCCAGTTGATCAGTGCAACCCTTGACCGTAAATTCATCGTCCTGCTGCGAACCATTGGTGAGGTTGCAGAGGTCTCTGGATTCAAGGCCTATGCCGTGGGTGGTTTTGTCCGTGACCTGCTTCTAAAACAGAAGAACCTGGATCTTGATATTGTGGTGGAAGGCGATGGAATTGTTTTTGCCAAAAACCTGGTGAAGCAGCTGGGAGGCCGGGTCAAAACCCATGAGCGCTTTATCACGGCCCATGTGATACTTCCTGACGGCTTTAAGATCGATGTAGCCACAGCAAGACTGGAATATTATGAATATCCGGCAGCACTCCCCACTGTGGAACTCTCCTCCATTAAGCTGGACCTCTACCGCCGCGACTTCACCATCAACGCCATGGCCCTGCAGCTTAACCCCAGCCAGTTTGGTACCCTGATTGATTTTTTCAACTGCCAGAATGACCTGAAAGACAAATTGATCAAGGTTCTCCATAACCTGAGCTTTGTAGAAGACCCAAGCCGCATATTGCGAGCCATCCGTTTCGAAAAACGTATGGATTTTAAAATCGCCAAACACACGGAGCGCTTGATTCGTGGGGCAGTGAAAATGGATCTTTTTGACAAAAGCACCAACCCCCGTATTTTTTCCGAGCTACAGCAGATATTCGCTGAGGAAAACCCCATACCGGCCATCAAACGACTGGCCGACTTCAACCTGTTTCAGTTTCTCTGGCCTGACCTGAAACCTAACCTCAAGGTAGACCGACGTTTCATGCATATTCTCACCCAGGCTCAACGCGCCATCTCCTGGTTTCGTCTCCTCTACCTTGAGAAGAACAAAAAAATCAAACCATGGCGTATTTATCTGCTGGCCATTATGGGCCGCTCCCCTGCCAGCCGGCTTCAATCCTTTTGTGAACGTTTCCAGATCCCGCAAAAAATGTGTGACGAGCTGATTCAACAGAAGCTGCTAGCTGACGAACTTGCCAACCAACTGCTCGACCAGGCCCCCACAAAAAACAGCGAAATTTACCGGCTGTTTGCACCACTCTCCAACGATGGCCTTTTATACCTCATGGCCATTGCCAGAAAAAATGAAATCAAAAGACTTGTCTCACTCTATGTGACATCACTGCGCACCACTCAGCCACTGCTCAATGGTCAGGACCTGCAAGAACTTGGCTATCCTCCAGGAGAGGCTTTCAAAAAGATGCTCTCCATGCTCACCAATGCCCGTCTCGATGATGTGGTACACAGCTGGAACGATGAAAAAGAGTTTATTTTAAATCACTTCCATCAGGAGAACTAACGGCAGCAGGCAACCCACCCGTTGTGGAAGTAGGCACTGAACTCTTCTTATCCCCTTCCCTCGCCCTTCCCCCCTCCCTACAAAGTCCCTTTCTTCAATCTTCCCCCGAGAAGGGCCAGAAGATACACGGCAGCAGCAATGACTATGATAACCGGACCACTGGGTAAATCCAGGCTGTAACTCAGGCCAAGCCCGGTTACCACAAAACCAGCGCAGAAGAGAACGGCAAGGACCATCATCTGCCGTATGTTTCTTGAGAAATTTCCAGCAACAGCCGCCGGCAGGGTGAGCAGGGCAATGACCATCACGATTCCCACTACTCGTACCAGCAGGACAATGGTAAGAGCTGCCAGGCAAAGAAGAAGCAGATAGATCCAGCCGCTGCTTACTCCCCGTAATTGTGCAAACTCCTCATCAAAACAGACGGCCAGGAGTTTATTATAAAAAATAGTCACCAGCCCAAGGACCAGGATATCGAGGGCCAGAACAAAAAGAAAATCGCTCTTTGAAACAAGGAGAATATTGCCGAAAAGATAACTCATGGGATCAACATAGCCAGGTGTTTTGGCTATAAAAAGAAGGCCGCAGGCCATGCCAACTGCCCACAGAGCCCCAATCACACTGTCCTCGCGTTGCTCCGCATGACGATTGACCAGTGTCAGAATCACTGCTGCAAGCAGTGCCACCAGAACCGCCCCCTGCATGGGGCCAAACCAGGTAATCCCCACCGCCTTTTCCAGGTAAAGGCCAAGACCGATACCACCAAGAACACAATGCGCTATTGCCCCGGCAATGTAACTGATTCTGCGAACAACAACAAACGTGCCGATAATACCAAAGGGGATAGATGCAAAAATCCCGGTGAGCATGGCATAGCGGAAAAATGGCAGATTCGGATCAGCAAGGGCTGCCAGGAACTCAGTCATGCTGGTGTCCCTCTGTGCTGCAGTAATGGTCATGACGTATCATCCGCAGGTCGCCGCCATACATGTCACGGATAAGGTCCCCGGTGAGCTCACTGGTGGGATGAATCACCACCTGCTTATTTACACAGGCGATACGTTTGAAAAAGGAGGAGGCAAAGCCAACTTCATGGGTGACCATAAGGATAGTCATACTCTGGTTCAGACGGGTCAAGAGATCAAAAAAATGCATCTCAGACTCATGATCAATATTGGCTGTCGGCTCATCAAGGATCAGGATATCTCCACCGGATGCCAGGGCTCTGGCAATAAGCGCCCGTTGACGCTGGCCGCCGGAAATGGAAGTAAAGGGACGGTCAGCGATACCGGAAAGACCGACCACTGACAAGGCCTCCAGGGCCTGCCGCTTGTCTTGCCTGCGGTATTTCCCGGTAAATGATCCCCCCAGACGACCCATGCAAACCACCTCAAAGACAGATATGGGAAACAGCGGATCATAACGGGCATACTGGGGAACATAACCAATTCTGAGTCGTGCCCCTTCCGGCTTCTCGCCAAAGACGCAAACGCTTCCCTTATCCGGTGTCAGCAAGCCGATAATAAGTTTGATGAGGGTGGATTTCCCGCCACCATTGGGTCCCACTATGCAGATGGAATCTAAGGGATGGATCTCAAGATTCACATCGGTGAGGACCTCCTGGCTATCATAGGCAAAAGAGAGTCCATGGATGGAAATGGCTGCGGCGCCCGAATGGTTTGCAATCATAAATTCTTCCGTTTTTCCAGGGCCTGGCCGATCTCTGTGGCCATATTCCCCAGATTCCTAATTGGATCTTCAGCCAGAGGATCTAAAGGAACAACATTTCCGCCGATGGCCGTGGCCACACTCTGCGCACTCCTGGGATCAAACTGAGGCTGGACAAAAATCACACGCACATTATCAGCCTTAGCCCGCCGAATAAGAGCAAAGAGTTGTTTAGGGGTCGGGGATTTCCCCCCTGTTTCCACTGCCATCTGCTGCAATCCGTATCTCCGGGAAAAATAGCCAAAGGCCGGATGAAAGACGAAGAAGGAAGCCCCGCGGTAGGGGGCAAGTGTTGCCGCTATATCCTGATCAAGATCATCAAGCAGGCTGTTCAGAAGCCGGAGCTTCTTCCTGTACACATGTTCATGACCGGGATCTTCCTCTATCAGTGCTGCTGCCATAACCGCAGCCATACTCTTGAGATTTGGCGGAGAAAGCCAGACATGAGGGTCAAGCTCTTCTCCGTGGACATGGGTAGTATCTGCCATCGGTTTTTTCTCAATTGCTTCACTGGTATCAACAATCCGCAGATAAGGAGAAGTGGTCTTCAAGCGACGCGTCAGCTCCTGTTCAAATTCCAGGCCAACAGTAAACAACAGCCTTGATCGTGAAAGAGCCTGAATCTTCCTGGGAGCCGGTTCGAATCCATGGGGTTCCTGACCCTTTTCAACAAGAAGATGCACTCTGATGAGCCCCTCGCCAAGCTGTTCGCACAACCACTTCTGGGGTGGGATAGAGACGAAGACCTCAAGCTCAGAACCGCTTTCTGCAACAAGTTGTGCCGGCAACAAAAGAGAGAAAAAAAACAACAAAACGAGTAACACCCTGTTATTCTTTAAATACTTTTCTTCCCAGGCAAGTCGCCCGTTTTTATTTATTCCATTATTAGTCATAGATATTACTTTTATTACCAGGATACCTTCCAGTCAAGGAAGAATATCCGTTGCAGGTCACACAGTTCTCCAGTATACCGTCGCATATTATGTCAGATCAACTCCGTCAAAGCCTGCACTCGTCTCTCTCCAGTGTCATTCTCATCCTGAAGTTGGTGCTTCCCTTTTATATCCTCGCCGACATCCTCCTCTACTTTGATCTCCTCCGTCCGGTCAGTCTTCTTTTCACTCCAGTCACATCGGTACTGCACTCACCACCCTCCCCCTCTTTTTCCTGCCGTCATCCTTTTTTTCCGGAAAAAGAGTAAAAGGAGAGACAACACCCTACGCTGCTCCTTGCGTCTTCACAGGACAATGATTAACTTGATTACCACTGAAACTCAGCCAACTGTCATATTCATGACCATTGAAAACTGATCAATCATCAGGAAAGATGCTGGATTCCCGCTTAAAGACAGCGGGAATGACGGAGTGGGTTCCCCCCTATACCCGGAAGGTTTGTCATGCCCGAGTGTGGTTATCGGGCATCCAGACTAGTTCTCTGTGGCTGAGTTTCAATGGTACTCAGAATGATTAATCTTCTGATTTCACATCTCTCAAATCTAACTCGACCAATATAAACTATGAACGATATCATCCTCCAGATAATCATCCTGGCACCACCGATCCTCCTGGCACTCACTGTCCACGAGTTTGCCCACGGCTATGTCGCCTATCGTTTTGGTGACCCGACTGCAAAAAACCAGGGCAGATTAACGTTGAACCCCTTAAAGCATTTGGATCCCATTGGGACACTGGCTTTTTTCATAATCAAGATCGGCTGGGCCAAGCCTGTCCCAGTAAATCCGGCGTACTTTCGCGACCCCCGTAAAGACATGCTCTGGGTAGCACTGGCAGGTCCTGCAGTGAACCTTGTTCTGGCCATCATCAGTGCCCTTGCTGTAAAAGTGGTCTGGTTTATTGCCGCAACCATCCCCTACTCGCCAATGGCCGAAGCCATCCTTGTTCCGTTGAATGAGGTTCTCCTGGCCTCTGTCTGGATCAATCTGGTTCTCTGTATTTTTAACTTCCTCCCCATTCCACCACTGGATGGAAGTCGTATTCTGACAGGGATCCTACCTCCTCACATGGCCCGCCAATACGCTTCAGTTGAACGCTACGGATTTGTTATTATCCTGGTACTGGCATTCTCCGGGTTGCTCTCCAAAATGATTCTGCCGGTAATCGGATTTGCGAGGAATGTTTTGCTATAAGTGGGATGGGAAGGACAGGAGGCGGATAAAACATCTCCCCCGAGTTTGTTGTCTTTCCCTTCTGTACGCCAAGGGCATTACCTGCGGGGCATCTTCAGCCTATCCATTGTAATAAAAAAAGCCCCCTGTTTGACGGAAGTCAACAGGGGGCTTTTTTTATTACAAATGGCCCTGTTTCTTAGAAGTCGTAGCTCAAACCAACATTCAGTAAATGTGCTGTAGAGTCTGTGAAGGTACCGTTGATGATGTCATTCCGGACCGTACGCTCCTCCTTGTAGTCATAGAGGTAGGCCACTCCGATATCCATCTGCTCGTTTAGCCGGTAACGAAGACCTAAAGAGTAGAGATAGGCATCGCTGTCGGGCAGTTCAAAGCCGAGAGTGGACTCGGGAACAGGGGTCTCGTCATAGGCAAAACCGGCCATCAGGTTAAAATCGCTGTTCAGGGCATAGTCAATGCTGATGCGGTAGGCACTTGAATCGTCCCAGTTTTTCGGGATCTCGGGAGTAAAGGCAGCGTTCAGCACCGGATGCATAATGGGCACATCATATCCAAAAGCAATTTTATCATACTCTGACCAGAAGGTTCTGTCCCAGGTCAGATCCACAGTGGCCGGTCCAAAGGTATAGGCCAGGGAGAGGCTCAACACGGCGGGGGCCGGGACGGAGACATCTCCACCGGTTGCCATGGAGAACGGGCTGGGATAGTTGGTTCCCATTGTGACATCCCCTTCCAGGTCCAGATCCACATCGGAGCGATAGGTAAGGGAGACGTTTATTTCCTTGGTGGGCCGCAGGGAGGCGGCAAGGTTATATCCCCATTCATAGGCATCACCGTCCATGGAGCGACCGGCTATCAATCCGTCAGATCTCACTGCAAAACTGGAAACCTCGGCCCAGCTATAGATCATCCGCACACCGCCGGCAAGGGAGAACATATCGTTGACCTGGTAAGAAACCGTCGGGTTCAACTCAATAACGTTGAGAGTATATTCCTCGGCGTAACTCCTGGGAAAAGGCTGATTCCAGCGCTTTGACAGGCCGTACGGGGCGACTGCTGCGATACCAAAACGGAAGTTATTCATATCCGGAGATACCAGAAAGAACGTGGGGATTAAAAAATGCTCGCTTTCCGATGAACCGTTGTAGAACGGAGTGCGATTATCCTCGTAGCTGACCGAAGGCAGATGGATATAGTTGAGAGCACCTTCAAACTGCCATGCATCAGTCTTTGTCCAGGCCATGTTGGCCGGGTTAAAATAACTGGTGTCGGCATGCGTTGCCGAAGCGATACTGGCGCCGGCCTTGGCCATGGAATCAACGGACTGTTCAGGAATACGATATCCTGAGGCCCAAGCGGATCCGGCTATCAGAATGGAACTCAATGCCAGTACGGAAATTTTCTTTTTCATTGTCTTCTCCCTCTCCTTTGAAAGAATTGCATTTACAATCACCCGGCGGTCGGGCAGATAGATTGTTTAAACAAAAAATCCATCGTTAGAAACGGTTAAATAAAAAATGCAGCAACGAAGCAGATGGAGAGTTTTCACCCTCAACGTCGGGTATAAATACGACGCCATCATCCTTGATAACTTCGTAAAAACTTCGATTTCCGATGGATAAGTATTTATGCCCGGTAGTTAGGGTGAAAAGCTTCATATTGGAGGCGTGCAGTTTTTCTATCATTTCGGCGTACATACGGTACGTCGTAATGATAGAAAAATTGTAACAACGAACAAGATGAAGATTTTTTTACGACGCCATCATCCTTCACTGTACAGATAACGCTTAATCTTATGAGTGGCTGTCTTGATAAATGGCTCCCGCCTCTCAACTATCCTGACAAGACGGGATGCTGATGACAGGGTCACGTTCACCTCTTTACGCATGGCTTCAATGAGACCTTTTAAATATTCACGGCGTTGAGCCTGTGACTGTCCCTCAGTTTTTTCATCTATAACTTCATAGTCAGGATAGACCCAGGCCTCCAGTTTCCCGTTATTTTCCACAACCAGAGTCTCAACGACCCAGGAGTAAGCATTCAGCTTATGCTCAATGGGCTCAGGATACACATTCTCGCCATTGGACATAACAATTACATTTTTTGACCGTCCACGGATATGGAGATTCCCGACATCATCAATGAAGCCCAGATCACCTGTGGCCAACCACCCATCTTCTGTTATGGTCTCAGCTGTGGAGTCCGGATCGTCATAATACCCCAGCATAATATTCGGCCCACACCCATAGATTTCGCCAACTCCAGTCTCAGGATCAGGATCAACAATCTTGATTTGGACACCGGTGAAAGGTTTCCCAGTGGAACCTACGGCAATGGTGGTATCTCCGACAGGCCCACCCGCTAAAATCGGTGATGCTTCAGTAAGACCATATCCTACGAGGTAAGGAAACTCTGCCTCGTGGAGAAATTTTTCCACTTCAGGATTAAGGGATGCCCCACCAATGCCCATTATTTCGAGGTTACCACCAAAAAAGGATATCAGTTTGGCCCCAATCTTTTTGTAAACAAACTTACGCCCGAACGAAAAGCGACAGAGCAGTGAAAGCAGGCGGCTTTTTTCAATCTGTGGCATAACCCGCTTTTTATAGATCTTCTCCATAATCAATGGCACAGTGAACATAACCTTTGGCTTTTCATGATTGCACAGACGCTGGAGAATTGCCGGAGTTGGAGATTTACCGGCATAGGCAATTTTACACCCCTTAATCAATGGCGTTATAAAGCCCAGGGTGAATTCATAGGTATGAGACATGGGAAGGACAGATAGAAAAACATTTCCTTTCTCAACCTCCAGCATGCCCGCAGCTGCAAAGGCGTTTGCCGTCAGATTTTTATGACTGAGCATCACGGCCTTGGAATACCCGGAAGTTCCGGACGTATACAAAATTGATGCAATATCATCTTCCGAGACCTCGGGGAAAACAAGTTCTTCCCCGGTTTCTTTTTCATCAGGGGCCTGCTCAGTATAGGCGGAAAGACCTATTACATCCACCACCCCCTGGGTTGCTTCGGAATCATCAAGGGTGATAATCCGATGTAATTTCTTCTGATTTAACTCATAGATCTTTTCAATCTGTCGCTGGGAGACAAAAAGAACCGGAACATCCATCTCATTGAGGATATGATGCACATCAGCTTCAGGGAGATCCGGAAGAATGGGGACAGCGATAGCACCCAGGCGAACAATGGCAAAATAGGCCGTCCCCCAGGTAGGGGAGTTCTCGGCAAGAATAGCCACATGATCGCCTTTACTCACCCCTTCTCCGGCAAGACGAGTGGCCAAGACAGTAATGCGATCATAAAATTCACGATATGTCAATGCGCTCTCTGCTGCCATTCCAATGGCAGGGAGATCCCCATATCGTTCAACGCTGGTATCAATTATATAATTTAAGGTCATCCGTACATCATTCGATTCCGGCATGTAACACCTCATGGGTAGACAAGTTTAAAGCCCCCTAAGGGGAGGTACTGACTGAACCTGACTTCCTTTCCGTTTATCAAAGGCAGTTTCAATTTTTTCCAACATTGATGGCGTCGTATTTATACCCGACGCCATCAATGTTGAATGAAATGTATAGTACATAAAAGTCGTTTTTTGGTCAATTAAGAACAGAAAATGGTCACTTTATGATTTAAAAACAGCTTCTTTTCCAAAAAAAGTGGAATTTTCTTGACAGGAATTTAGACAACTTATAATAAATAGAGTAATGTATACTACTGTTCCAAGGAACAGTTCAGCTTCTAATAAAGTTGGCCGCAAACAAACAGACGTTTTCTATGTACAATACACTGCGCTCACTTCCCGTTTATCTGCTCTTCATTTTCATTACACTTCTGTTGTCAGGCAATATTGTCTATGCAGAAATCCCTGTCCTGAAAAATGTTGCCAAGAGGGCAACAGCCACTCCTTCTCCCCAGCTTACGGTTCAAGCTGCACCTGTCACAGAAACTCTCTTTGTCACCCTTGGAAGTGCATATAATATTTCCCAGGTAAAAAAACGGATCGGGCCCCTTGTTACCGCTGCAACCACCACAAATCTGAATCGAAAGATATCCTCCAGAAGTGCCATCATTATTGATGCTGTGAACGGAAAAACCCTTTACTCCAGAAATCCTGACGCACAACGCCAACCGGCATCAACCATCAAGATAATCACGGGGATGATTGCCATCAAATCACTTAACAACAGTGACCAGATTCCAGTGAGTCAAAAGGCTGCCCGCCAACCCCGCTCCAAAGTGTATCTTGATCAAAGGAAGAGCTACAAGGCAAACGATCTCATCAATGCCGTACTCCTTGCCTCCGCCAACGATGCCAGTGTTGCCATTGCCGAAGAAATCGCAGGCAACGAAACGAATTTCGCCAAGATGATGACCCTGCGGGCCCAACTCTGGGGAGCCAAAAACACTGTATGCAAGACCGCTTCAGGACTGACTGCCAAAGGCCAGAAATCAACCGCCCGGGATCTTGCCACCATCTTTCGTTATGCGATGAATGACAGTGAATTTTCTTCCAGGATGAATAAAGTAAAGGTACGCACCACGGAAGGCAAACTGCTGCGCAACCATAACAAGGCGCTATGGCAGGTTGACGGAACTCTGGGCGGGAAAACCGGCTTTACCAACGCAGCCAGACAGACCTATGTAGGGAAGTTCAAACGCGGACAAGACGAGATCATCGTTGCCATCATGGGCAGTGAAACTATGTGGTCCGATATTAAGCAGCTGGTAAACTATGGGTTCAAGAAGAAGATCGCCCTGAACAATGAGCTTGATGCACTGGGTGCCGAAGTTGAACTCCTTGCCGAGATGTAAGAATTTTCATAAGATATTTTCAGCTGATCCGATTCTTCTCTAAACCCATTCGTATCGAATCTCTCAGGAAGAACGTTTCTTTCCTCTTGCCGGGGAACAGGTCACAGTTTTTGTAAATGCTCCACTGTCAGTGTTACAGCCCCATAATCCTCTTCCACCTTTCCCCGCAGCATATAGGTCTGGCCTGAAGAGAGAACAGGAGCATAACGGCGATATATCCGGGGAAAGAACACGGTTTCCACCAGCCCGGTTTCATCTTCAAAGGTCAGAAACTCCATAACCTCACCCGTTTTTGTTGATACCAGCTTGCCGCTGATCAACCAGCCTGCAAAGGTTACCCGTTTCCCTCTATGTTGCCTGATATTACAGGCCTGAGTACGTCCGTTCAATCGTTTGCCATAGAGCAAAATCGGATGTGTCTCACACAAAAAACCCAACACCCCATACTCCTGTCGCTGCAGCTCCCTCTGTGAGAACGGCTGCAGCGCAGGTGGTTGAGGTAAGCGCAAACCAAACAGAGGACTTGTCTGCTGCATCTTTGCAAGACAACGAAACTGGGAAAGCTCCCAGAAAAGCCTGCTTCTGTTTCTATCTGTTGTCAGGTCATCCAATGCTCCGGCCTGAATCAAGGCACGGCTTTCATCTTTCTGCGGTCGCACCCGCTGCCAGAAGTCAACAGCAGAACTAAATGGATTTCCACTTCTTTTGTCTCTAATCCGTTCCATGGTTTCTGCGGACAACCCCTTTACCGCCATCAATCCCACTCGAATGTTTTTTTCGCGCCCGTTCCCCTTCCACCTCACGCCGCTTGCGTTGACACAGGGCGGTAAAATGGAGAGTCCAAGACGTTTTGCCTCAGAAACATAGGCAAAAGTGGAGTAATATCCACCCTGGTTCGAAATCACCGCAGCCATAAACTCTGCCGGATAATGACTCTTCAGATATGCCGCCTGATATGAGACCCTGGCATAAGAGGCTGAGTGGGGTTTGCAGAATGAGTATCCATCAAAACTCATCATCATCTGCCAGAGCTTTTCCCGGATTTCCGCATCCACTCCTCTTTGGGCACAGCCTTCATCAAACTCACGGTAGTAGTCCTTCAGACGCAACAGTTTATCTTTTTTTGACATCACCTTGCGCAGACCATCAGCCCGGGCGTGACTGAACCCGGCTAGTGCCACGGCCACCCTTGAAACATCCTCCTGGTAGACCATGAGACCGAAGGTTTCGTCGAGTACTTCCGCCAGTTGCGGATGGAGATGCTGCCAAGTACCGCCATGGAGACGACGTATATATTCACGGACAAAGTCGTTGGCTGCCGGACGAATAATGGAGGACTGGAGCACCAGCTGTTCAAATTCGCCGCTGCCTGCTTTTTGCTGAAGCAGGCGCATGGCCGGGCTCTCAATATAAAAGCAACCCATGGTTTTTCCTGCTGCCACAGTCTCTTTTGTCTGTCGGTCTTCTTCCGGCTGCCAGTAGTCTTCATCAAAACTGGGCCCACGCTCTTCAAGGGAGGCAATACAGTCCCTGATCACGCCGAGGCTGCGATTTCCGAGAAGATCAATCTTTACCAGCCCTGCCTCCTCAGCCCCATCCTTGTCCCATTGTATAACAGGCACCCCTTTAGCTGCAATCTGCAGCGGTACGTAGTCGCTTATGGGATCGGGGGTAATTATCACGCCACCGGGATGAACGGAGATGTGGCGCGGCACCCCATGCAGCTCAGACGCCAATTGCAAAATCTCAGGCCATGGAGAGGCAAGACCTTCATTTTTTGCACCGGGTAATCTCTGCAGGTTAGTCACTTTTGCAATCTCACCGGGCGGCAGACCGAAGGCTTTTGCCGTCTCACGGAGAGCCATACGCGGCTGAAAACGGATGAGAGTGGAAACCATGGCAGCATGGGTTCCGTATTTTTCCAATACCCGGTTCAGGATCGCATCACGTTCGTCCCAGGAAAAGTCGATATCAATGTCCGGCGGATCACTGCGGCCGGGATTTAAGAATCGTGCAAAATAGAGATTATGCTTAACAGGGCATACATTTGTGATCTCAAGACAATAGGCGACAAGAGATGCCGCCCCGGAACCCCGTCCACAGATTCTCGGGGTACGTTTTGGGTTCTCCCCGGAAAGGTTGTGAACGATATCCCGCACCACCAGAAAATAGGAAGAGAACCCCATGGAATCAATGGTGTGCAACTCATATTCCAGCCGTTCCACCACAGCCTCGGAAAGATCTGTACCGTATCGCTTGCAGGCGCCCCTGTAGGCAGCCTTATAGAGTGCTGTTCCTGCCTCAGCCCCGCTGTCGTCTTTCCAGGGCGGCATGACAATCCCAAAATTTGGATTCGTGAAATCACAACGTTCAACAAGCTGCCCAGTTGCAGGCAGCACTTCCGGCCACACGGAGAACCGGTCCCGATAGACCGCTGCCGCTTCCAGCCAGGCTGGTGAAGTATTTTTCACTTCCTGCAAGGTGAAGCGGCTGTTTGTTCTGATTGCCTGCATAAGCCGGAAGAGCTCTTTCTCTCGTTCTTCAGCCATAACTACGTTAGGAACGGCCACCACCGGGATATCCTGGTTCTGCGCCCATCTTCGCAACCGGCTGGACGACTCTGTCGGCCTGTTGCCGAGATTTGCAGCTATATCCATGGGATACTTTTGCAGACCGCTCAACAGGGAAAGGGAGGAGGAAAGGATAATCAGCCCGTCATGCTGTTTTCTCAACTCTTTTTCCAGTGAAAATCCTTCACTGCTGTTTCTTTTCGTTATTATATTGCAGACATTTCGATACCCTGTTGAATTACGCACCAAACAGATTACCTTTGCTGAAGAGCTGGTATCTGTTATCTCAGCACCAACCAGGGGTTGCATTGCATGGTCTTTACAGGCAGTAAGAAAGGACCAGAGCCCGGAAAGGGAGTTATGGTCGGTAAGGGCAAGGGCTGAATAGCCAAGCTCTTTCGCACGAGCACAGAGGCTGGCTGGAGAGCTGGTTCCCCGCATCAGGGAATAATAAGACCGAAGAGACGGGATACACACGATTCAAAAAGTTGTTCCCAGGGAAATAGCTCCACTTCCGTAGCGCCTGCAGACCGCATCCATGGCTGTCATGATTTTCTCCTGCTGAAACTCACGAGTTGAGTGCATTGCAAAAAGAGTCTGCTGCCGCGAACGGGGAACGAGGCGGTCACAGGCAAGAAGCAGACTACGGATACGGACACGACGTTTCCATGCCCGCTCCATGGCAATAAACGCCAGACTGCGCAACAGAAAGTCATTATCACTGCCTCCTTTTTTTGTTGCCTGGCGCACACTGCTTTTCCCATCACTGTAGGTAAGGCAAATCCCCATTCGCTGACCACACATCCCTCTTCGACGCAGACTTCTGCCAATCTCGTGGACGCAGAAAGTGAGGGCAGACTGCAGTTCGTCACGGCTTCCGGTATCTTCTGCAAAGACATGTTCCCGGGAAATTCTATCACACCCTGTTTTTCCAGGCAGGACCGGTGTTCTATCACGTCCCCGACTGGCATCATAGAGATAGGAACCACGCTTTTGAAAGGGCACCAGCAGCTGCCGTTTGCTGAGTGCTGCCAACTGCCCGATCCGTAACAGGTTGAAATCCGCCAGCACCCTGATTTCTTCAGGTTTCAGGCCCGGAAGAAGGGAGAGGGGCAAGGGAGCAAGAAAAGAATCCTCTTCACCCGGCCCCACTATGTATTCGCCAAAAGGCCTGACCACCCTGGACGCCACCTTGGAGACCAGTTTGTTGGACGCCAGACTCCATACAGGATCGAACCCAAGCTCCTGCAGCAATTGTTTCCGCAGTCGCCAGGCAATATCAGGAGCAGGCCCGAAGAGGCGGTGAGTTCCAGTGACATCCAAAAACAGATGACCATCTTCCTCCCCCTGTTCCACCAGTGGGGTATAACAAAAAACCCGTTTCACAAGGGCTGCCATGGCCCTGCGATACAGAGTGGGCCTGGGCGGGAGCACCTGCGCCTGCCGGCAGTATCTGCGTGCCATATCCAGACGCATCCCCTTGCGCACTCCGTCCTGATAGGCCTCTTCACTCATGTCGTAAACCAGAGCCCTTGCCGCCTGTGTCGGGGCGACGATGAGCGGGATCTTTTTTAAAGAGGAATCCCGAATACGTTCCACGGCCACGGCAAAATCTGTAATATTCAGATGAATAATAGATCTATCCATGGGAAAAGAGACTCTCTCTGCGGTAAAAGAACAACTACTGTACCATCTTTTGCAGTAAAACAGCGTTCTCTGGTGCCTGGGCACGAACATGATTATTAAAAAAAATGACTCCCCGCTCTGCCCGGCGACGTAATCGGGAGAGACAACTCTGATTCCACTCCCGCAACTCATCTTCTGAATAGGAGTAATCAAACTTTTTCTGCATATTGCCTGACTGCCAGCCCTGTTTATTACGGCCATGAAAGCGAACGAAAAAAAGTGCTGAATTGGTGACAACATCCAAACAGGGAAAGAGCCCTGGGAGAGAGGGGCCATCCACGGTGACCAAGGTCACCCACCTCTGCTCAAGTTCAGCAAACACAGAATCTCTGGCCCAGGAAGCATGACGAAATTCAACGGCCAGAGGAAACTGCTGCAGGCCGTCGAGCAGATGGGACAGATAGTAGCGGTTATTCCTGGTCCAATTAAAATCAGGCGGTAACTGGATCAGGATAGCTGCCAGCTGTTTGTGCAGGGGCTTTATCCCATCACGGTAAAGCCTCAGTGCCTCTCTCCAGTCCCGCTCCCGCTCATGGGTCAGCGTCCTGGTGAGCTTTGCTGCAAAAAGAAAATGCTCCGGAGCTTTAGCAATCATCCGGCTGATGGCTTCGGCACGAACCATCTGATACCAGGTGTAATTCAACTCAACAATTGGGAATAACCCGGCATAAAGGGAAAGCATTTCCGGGGTCCTGGTACCTTGCGGGTAAAAACCACTATCCACCCATTCGGTATAGGAATAGCCGCTGGTACCTATGAGAACAGGACAAAGTTTTTTTTCCGGGGGATTTGTTGTCATTCTCTTTTTATTCGATGTTCAATGTTAACAATCTCGTAAAAACCTCAAATTGCAGATGGTTAAGTATTTATGCCCGGTAGTTAGGGTGAAAAGCTTCATATTCGAGGCGTGTGAATTTTGCTATTATTTCGGCGTACTAGAGTACGTCGTAATGATAGTGAAATTT
>JAIPEF010000030.1 GCA_021737265.1 Desulfocapsa sp.
TTTGGGTTCGTCCGTCATACCCGAGTGCTCCCTGCTTAAAACATACTGGGACAAGCGTTATCGGGTATCCAGGAATTTAGCTCCGCTCTGGATCCCCGATTACTCCCTCGAGGATGACTTCGATGAGAAGATATAAGCCGTTAGCCATGCAAGAGAAATTATCACAAGATCAGCTAACAGATGAAGTACTTAAAGTTTACTCAACGAAGTAAAACAGGAGAAAAAATGAGAGTGACTCATCAATCAAAGAAGGTGGTACTTCTGCTCTGTTTAATTATGGTTTGTGCAGTGTCGCAAGTAATGGGGGCTGATTTCGATAAGGGGTTAGAGGCTGCCCAAAAAGGAGATTTTGTAACTGCACTTGAAGAATGGAAACCGTTGGCTGAGCAGGGAGATGCTATTGCTCAATATAATTTAGGATTGATGTCTTTCAGAGGCCAAGGAGGCCCCCAAGACTACAAGGAAGCGGTGAAGTGGTACACCAAGGCTGCAGAACAGGGATATGCTACCGCTCAATATAATTTAGCATTGATGTCTTTCAAAGGCGAAGGAGTCCCCCAAGACTACAAAGAAGCGGAAAAGTGGTACATCAGGGCTGCAGTACAGGGATTTGCCAGCGCTCGATATAATTTAGCATGGATGTATTACAAAGGTGAAGGAGTCCCTCAGGACTACAACCAGGCAGTCAAATGGTACGCTAAGGCTGCTCAGCAGGGATATGCTAAAGCTCAACATAGGATAGGGGTGATGTATGAAAAAGGCGAAGGGGTCCCCCAAGACTACAAAGAAGCTGTGAAGTGGTACACCATGGCTGCAGAGCAGGGATACACTAACGCTCAATATAATTTAGGGATTATGTATGGGAAAGGCGAAGGAGTCCCTCAGGACTATGAACAGGCAGTTAAATGGTACACCAAGGCTGCTGAGCAGGGAGATGCTAACGCTCAATATAATTTGGCATTAAGGTATGCAAGAGGCCAGGGAGTCCCTAAGAGTGATAAACTTGCTTATGTGTGGAGCAGTATAGCTTTCACAATCGGTTCCAATGATTTTGCACTTAAACACAGGGATATATTTGCCGAAAGACTATCGCCACAAGCACTATCAGAGGCTAAAGAAATAGCCGGCAAGAAGTATGCTGAAATTGAGGCAAGGAAAAAGCAATAGCAGTTCGTAGGATGTTGCACTTATCTCCATGGTATCAGTTGGTTAACGTGGTCCTACTCCGAACTCCGTGTATTTCCGTTTCGGATGATAATTGCCCGGTAGGTTATCCTTCAGGTGAGGTTCTCTTCGCGCCGGAAGGCTATCGTGGGGACCGTAGCATATAGAATAGCCGTAGCCTTTGTTGGAGAAAGATACTGCCAGGTGATCACGCCTGCTTCACATGCTCTCTGGCGGGTGGATTTCTACAAATGTGCCGATGACACCTCGTACCTGCACTGGTTAACATGCTCGCCAGTTGATCTTCCATACCCAAATTTTCATCACCCCCAGTCATTTGGCCTATTGCATTTCGAATGAAGCGCAGGGGGTAGATGTTGACCCACAAGATTAACCGTATGAAAACCATTTCGATACGGAGGTGAGGAGTTCACTGTCGTTTTCCCGGGTAAATCAAAGAACGATGTCATTGCAAACCTGGAAAGTCTTCGCAAATCCATTGCCGGTGCGCAATTCGGACTGCGGGGCAAAACCGTCCCAAAAGAAAACCCCAAAAAAGAACAAAGAGGAAATCCCCCAAGACAGCCTCTGTCACTATCAGCATAGGGGTGGCCGAAGCGGGGCCTAATCTCACCAAACCCACCGAAGTCATTAAAGCAGCGGACCGGGCGTTATACCGAGCTAAGAAAAAGGGGCGCAACTGTGTCGTCGCCTGATGTTAAAAAGGTTGCAGATTGGGAACAGCTGTGGAAAATGTTTTTCCCTTGAATATTTCACGCTAGAATGAGAACATATGAAAACAGGGTCTTTATCAACGTCGCGGGGCAAAAAAAGGTCGAATTGAATAGTCATTTCGATCAAAAGCTACCTCTGTAAATGTACCCAAGGAGACAGTCCATGAAAAAAAACATCATCTTTGCCTTGTTAATTTTTATCGCACATTTCATCTTCACCGACACCCCAGTTGCTTACGCAAAAGCTGATGTTGAATTACTTCCCGATATCGCCATGAAGGTCCCTGAAAACACAACACATATTAACTATCTGGGTTTAAAGGGAGAACCAGGCACACCTTTCAAAATCAGTGAAATTGATGCCGACATCCTGTTGATTGAATTGTTCAGCATGTATTGTCCTCACTGTCAAAAGGCCGCACCAACTGTTAATGAACTCTACGAAAAAATGGAGCAGGAGAAGCGGCCAGACCTGAAACTTGTGATCATTGGTATAGGCGCTAAGAATACCGACCTGGAGGTGGAAACCTTTCGCAAAGGTTTTGATATTGCCTTTCCTCTTTTCTCCGACCCGGACTTATCCATTTATGAAACCCTTGCCGGCGCTGGAACACCAACTTTTATCGGGTGCAAGAAAGGGGAAGAGAACAAAAAACTTATTTTCTTTAGAAAATCAGGCGGAATCAAAGACCCTGACAAGTTTTTTGATGATCTGATAAGCCGTTCCGGTTTGCAACAGGTGAAGAATGCTCGTTAAGCAACTTGTAGTATCTCTGTTGATTTCCCTGACACTCTTTCTTCACGCTGGAATAATCCGGGGAGAAGAACAGAAAAACTTCCGGGAACTTATTTTTGATACAGGAAAACTCAAGCCCGTTGACAGTGTCCTGAAGGTGAAGATCGGTGACCGGGCTCCTGACTTTACCCTCCCCTCCATACAAGGGGAGGAAATAAGCTTGAGTCAGTTCAAGGGCAGGAAAAATGTTGTCCTTTCCTTTGTTCCCGCAGCCTGGACACCAGTGTGCTCAGATCAGTGGCCCGGCTGACGCTGCAAGTCCTGCTAACAGCGTCTCCATCCCTGTAAAACCCATCAACGTGTTTTTTCCTGCACAGCTGCAACCACCACCGGCATTTTGTCTGCCTTGTCATAAAATTTTGAAAACTGTTTCACTTCCTTGATAGAATTGTCATGCGCAAGGTCGTTCATGAAGGCGAGAGATACGGCAGAGTATAAAAGTTCTGCAGAAACCGTAAATGGTCCGACAGCAGAGTTTAGTGGGATAACATAGTTAACCGTATCAGATCCACCTGTAAAATTATTATCTTCCAGGGCTTTTCCATAGACGGCTATATCCGGATTTATATTCTGCTGCTCAAAACCTTTTGGTAGAAGACGGTTGTCTTTGAGATACCCCGCTCCGCGGAGGAGGGTATAAGTCACCTCATTATCAGTGTTTTTCATGACAGATTCATATATCTGGACCTGGTCCGCAGATGTTATTGTGTCATAATGGGGCTCAAATCTACTCAGATCCTGATCGGCGTCATTTCCCATGATTCCGCCATTTTCAAGAGGTTTTCCGGAGTCAAAGATGATGTTGCGGGAAGCATCGGTAACGGTAAGATGGATCCAGGTGCGTCTCGTTGGGATACCTGTGGGGAATTTATGTCCAACGGAGTTTTCAACCTTCACAGCAGCTTCAATTGTATCTCCCCTGTGTCGCAATTTGGTAATGGAGAGATCGGCCGTTTTTGTTGTTAGTAAATTAAGGGTCCTGTTACGTGTGTCTACAAATTTAGAGGTTGGCGCAGAGACTTTGGTGAAAGTTGGGTTGTCCATCAGGATGTTGAGCATGAAGACATTACCACCGACGAAATGGTGCTGGGAAAAATGGTCCCTCTTTTCAGTCTCTTTCTTTGCCGGTTTCGCGATGATCACGCCTCCTGATTCAGAATGGGGCATGTGACATTCCTGGCATATTCTAATGTCCCCCTTTGTTTCACCGATTTCGTGTCGAGTACCTGCCGGTTCTCCATAGATGCTGTTCAGCCATTCGAGATAAACGGTTTGCTCCGGAAATTCACCGACAACATCACCTTTTGCATCAACGTAAGGGGTGTAAAGGGTGTGACAGGCGGCGCAAAGAGTGGCGTCGTTCATTTGAGGCCCATAGGTTGGGGTGAAGCCAATAGCAGTCCTCATGGTCTGGGCTTCGGTTTTTTTATATGGGCCGAAGAGCGCTCTCTCTGGAGCAGGTGTCTCTGTGTCGAGGATAAACTTGCCGCTAAAGGTCTCGTTACTGCCAAGCCCTTTGTCCTGAATCTGATGACAGAGGCTGCAAGAGATTCCATCCATTGCAGCCTCGTGCAGAGTTGATTCCGGGGAAGTGAAATGGTCAAAAATACTTACACCGGTATCAAGTCTGTAGTTATCAGGAAGGGTTTTCATTTGGCGATAGGCCATAGGCATATGGCAGGAAACACATTTTTCTTCGATCACTTTGGCAAGGTGGGGATTTCTCGCTACCTCGGATTTAACTTTTGCTAACCACAGAGGATCTTTAGCCGCATTGGCCATCATCGTGGAACGCCAGTGATTGGTGATTGACATGTCCGCCCCTGACTTGTCAGTGAGGTCTGAATGGCAAAAGGAGCACTTGGAAGAGCCGATAAAATTTTCCAGGACCGTGTCGCTCAGGGGGAGGCCCGGTTTTGAATACTTTTTTGTTCGGGTTGGTGAAAGTTGAGAGAGGTCAGCGCTGTAGGCAGTGCCGAGGCAGGGAGGTAATGAAGCGGCCAGTCCGATTCCTGCCGCCAGTAACATTGTTTTTTGCAGTTGGATAAGTGTTATCATGTATTTCTCCTTTTCGCTGATCTATGGAACTTGATTGAATTGATTGTGAATAATACTTGAAGTCATACTTTATTTTGCCGGATTAGTTGAATCTTTTATATCCAGTAGCAGTAAATTTTGTGAAATTTCACCTGGGACCTGTGTCTCATCCAGCTATTTCTTAGAGGGGTATGTACATATAACTTGAGTTTGGGTATGTATTGTTGCTATGATTTGGTTCTCAGGTAGCCGTAGCCTACGATTTCTCCCTGGCTCTACATGAAGATGGAACGGTCCCGGTTTGAGGGGTTAAATCTTAATAACAAAACTCCTTGGGTCATCTTTCTCCCGGCAATTTTAAAAACGGAGCAATGAGAAAATTATTCTAACCTTCATCTCCATTATTTTAACAACAATACCCGTGCTTCTGTAGTTTGTCGCCGTGATCACTCGGTTTTCTTTTGGCCGGAAGATCTTGTCACCACATCCTTCAGCAAACGATGACAGAGGAGTGTGAATATCTCTTTTGATCTTCCTTGCGGATCATACAGGGGGTTAAAAATATCACTGAAGACGGAATAGGTATTCTCCCGGACCTGTTCCTGATAATGAAAATCCTGCAGCAGGGTTTCTCCCGAATAGTGTTGTACGTCAAGGATATATGTGTAGTTGGCTTCCACAGGGCCGAAACCTCCAAAGAATAAAATTAAGCCGATACTTTTAATATCTGGCTGGCGTTTGTAAAAGATATGAAGCTCTTCCGCGTTATTCCCCTGCTCATTAATGAGAAAGGGACCCTCCGGGTGAGTGAGCTTCTTGCTGAGTAAGGTTTCAATGGCCGGATCAGGAGTGAATGTTTCAAAGGTGATTGCTACAGGGCCAAGGGGGGTAAAACCTTCCGGCATAACAAAATGTTGTTGAGCACACCCGCTGAGAAGCCAGCTGATCAGGACCGAGACCAGAAGAGTGAGAGTGGTGAAAGAAGGCAGCATGGATAGGTGGCAGTAATGAAGTCCAGTACGAGAGGGGAGCTTTATAAGGGTTACAAGATCGTTTATACCGATATCTCACCATTAAATCAAACGAACATTGATGGCGTCGTAAAAACTCTCCATCTGCTTCGTTGCTGCATTTTTATTTAATTTCGACGTACCTTAGTACGCCGAAATTAAATAAAAAATACGCGCCTCGCATATGGAGCTTTTCACCCTAACTACCGGGCATAAATACTTAGCCATCCTGGGTTTGAGGTTTTTACGAGTTTATCAACATTGACAGTCCCTAAAGAATGAAAAAATTTCATGGCATATGGTTGCAGACAGTCCTGTCGGAATATGGTTCCAGGTTGTCTACTCCCCTCTTGGTGGGATTTCTCTGCCTGTCTCTTTCCGGTTGTGCCACCCATAAAAACACTCTGCAGTTGACAGATTCCCAGTATGTTGTTGTTGATGGCACCTCTCCTGATGATTTGATGAGCATATTTGCTCCTGTCTTTGTCCTGCCCGGATGGCAGAAATCCTATAATCGCATTGGTAAAGTTATTGCGGAACAGATTGATGGCTTTGAAAAAATATCCATTGATCCCGATCAAGCCATCGTCTATGGAGATACATTCTCTTTTTCCACCCAGCGAGGGAGTTATACAAATCTGGTGTACCGGGTCCATTTTCAGAAAACACCTTTCAGCCTTATTCCTTTTCACTTTGAAGCAGGAAGCAATGTTGGGCAACTTGTCGTTGTTACCTTGAGTGAAAAGCATATCCCGCTGTTGGTGACACTGGTCAATACCTGCGGCTGCTATGCTGTGGTGATTCCCACTGCTGCCCTTCCAGTCGAGGCATATTCTGAGGATTGGATTGATAGAAGGCAGAGTGTGTATGGTGAAATGCTGCCGTCCAGACTCCCTGATTACAGGCCAGGTGATGCCTTACTGGTTACAGTCAGACCCGAGGTCCATAGAACCATGGATGTCAGCATTGCCAAGCGGAAAACTTTAATAGGCAAGAAGGTGGAGCCGGGAAAACTGATGGCGTTGCAGTCCCTGAAGAGACTGCCTCTTGGAGATGGGGAAGTGACAAGTTTTTATTATGATACCTGGCCGCTCAGGGGGCATGTGAAGGGATCAATAAAAATGTGGGAATCTCTGTTGATCAGTATTGTCGCTTTTGATTTTTATGTGGGCATGGATAAGGAGTATGGTGATACCGTGCTCAGTGGCAACCCATTTTATACCAGCCTCAAGGTATGGAATCGCCGGGTCTCGGACATGAATAATTTTGCACTGTTTCTTCACTTTCTGGGGTGGAAGTTGTAATGACAAATTTGAACAGACGGTTCGATAAGAGAGTGAAGACAGTGTTCATGATGATACTGCTGACTTTCACAGTGGTGTTGCCGGTTCAGGCGGAGGAGGTTTTTCTCGACGAGCAGTTTGCCACCCTTGAACACTGGGAGCCATTTTATTTTCCAAAAATTGAAGCCCATTCCTCCTATGACACAACCACTCATGATGGCGCTTCATGTCTGATAGCGGCAAGCCGCAACTCAGCTTCTGCCCTACTGTTAAATGAAAAATTCAACGTTTATGAGTTTCCAAATATCGGTTGGCGATGGAAGGTGGCGAATGTCTACAAGAAGGGTGACAACAGCAAAAAAGAGGGGGATGATGCCCCGATTCGACTCTATGTGATGTTTGAATATTCGCCTGACAGTGCACCCCTGTGGAAGAAGATTAAATATGAGGTGATAAAGCTGTTCTACGGGCAGTACCCCCCCCACAGTTCCCTGAACTATATCTGGGCCAGTAAGAAACAGCCTCTGCCCATTATCCCAAACCCCTACACCAGTCTGGCTATGATTATTCCCGTAAGCAGCGGCCGGGAGTCGGTCGGTAACTGGCTGAAGTATGAGAGGAACATTCTCACGGATTACCGGGCAGCCTTTGGTGAAGATCCTCCTGCAATGGCAACGATTGGTATCATGAGTGATTCGGATAATACCGGGGAGTCGGCCACAGCCTATATCGATTATATCAGGATCTCCGGGAAATAGGCCATCGAGAGAAGAGTATGCTGAGGGAACCTGTTCAGTCTCTTGTTGTCATGGGTCATAGAAGAAGGGGTGGGCAAAAAGGATGATGACTTGTTTTTGTGGATATGGTTCACTGAAAAGAGCGAAGTGGACAGAAGGGGAGAGATAATAACTGCGGCGGAACCCGGAGCATGAAGAGGAAAGTATGACCTTATTATATGATCTAGACTCAGTAAAGGACAACTGTGGTTTTGGCCTGATAGCCCATATGGGTGGGCAAGTCAGCCACAAGCTGGTGCGGACCGCTATCTCCTCCCTTGCCAGAATGACCCACCGTGGCGGCATTGCTGCTGACGGCAAGACCGGAGATGGCTGCGGTCTGTTGTTGCAGAAACCGGATACCTTTTTTCGGGTCCTGGCCAAAGAAGAGGGCTGGAACCTGGGTGGGAGATACGCAGTGGGTATGATTTTTCTCAATCCGGATGAGACCCAAAATGATTTTGCCCGCCAGGTACTCAAACTAGAGCTGGAAAGAGAGAGTCTCACCGTTGTTGCCTGGCGGACCGTCCCTGTACAACCTGAGGTGCTGGGTGATTTTGCACGCAAAACCATGCCCGATATTGCCCAGGTCATCATTAACGCTCCTTTTGGCTGGGGCTCAAAAGATCTGGAGAGACGCCTCTATATCGTTCGCCGCCGCGTGGAAAAGAGGCTGAGCGATGATCCCGAGTTCTATGTCGCCAGTCTCTCCAATTTGGTCATCGTCTACAAAGGGCTCTGTATCCCCAAGGATCTGCCCGTCTTCTATCCGGACCTGGCCGACTACCGGATGCAGTCAGCGATCTGTTTGTTCCACCAGCGCTTTTCCACCAATACCCTGCCTAAATGGTCATTGGCTCAACCGTTCAGATATCTGGCCCATAACGGGGAGATCAATACCATCACCGGCAACAGGCAATGGGCCAGATCACGTTCCTATAAATTCAAATCACCGTTGCTGCCGGACATGGCCGAAGCCCTGCCTTTTATTAACAGTTCCGGTTCGGATTCTTCAGCCCTGGATAATATGCTGGAACTCTTCCTGGCCGGGGGGATGGACCTTTTCCGGGCCTTCAGGCTCCTCATCCCACCCGCCTGGCAGAACCACCCGAATATGGACTCGGACCTGCGTGCCTTCTACGATTTCAACTCCATGCACATGGAGCCATGGGATGGACCGGCAGGCATTGTCCTCAGTGACGGTCGTTTTGCGGCCTGCGGTCTTGACCGCAACGGCCTCAGGCCGGCACGCTACGTGGTGACCAAGGACAAACTCATCACCCTTGCCTCGGAAGTGGGTATTTGGGACTATGAGCCGGATGAAGTGCTTGAGAAGGGTCGGGTGGGGCCTGGTGAGTTATTGGTGGTTGACACCCTGACCGGCAAGCGTTGGACCTCATGGGATATTGACAGGGAATTGAAGGGCCGCCATCCCTATAAAAAGTGGATGGAAACATGTTGCCGGCAGCTCAACTCTTTTGACCACGACCTGCAGCTGGATACTGGGGCAAGAGTCCTTGATGACGACCGTCTCCTCATCTCCCAGAAGCTTTTTGGTTACAGCAATGAAGAGTTGGAGCAGGTTGTCAAGGTGCTGGGGGAGACAGGTCAGGAGCCGGTGGCATCCATGGGTGACGACGCGCCAATGGCGGTCTTGTCCACCAGGGAGCGGAGCCTTTACGACTATTTTCGCCAGATGTTTGCCCAGGTGACCAACCCACCCATCGATCCACTGCGGGAGAGACATGTGATGTCTCTGGCCACCTGTGTGGGAAAAGAGCAGAACGTTTTTGACGAGGTACAGGGCCATGCCTACCGGGTGATGTTTCAGTCACCTGTTCTCGTCTACAGTGACCTGCAGCAACTCCTGCATCTTGAACAGGCCCATTATCGTCACGTAGTCCTTGACCTCAATTATCCCAAAGACATTGGGTTGAAGAGTGCTGTCGAAACGCTGTGTGCCCGGGCTGGAAAAGAGACGGAAGAGGGTGCTGTCCTGCTCATTCTTTCGGATCGCAACATCAGCCCTGAAACCCTGCCCATACCAACAGCCATGGCTGTTGGTGCTGTACAGCGGACCCTTGTTGAGAGCAATTTACGCTGTGACGCCAACATAATTGTGGAGTCCGCGACGGTCAGAGATGCCCACCATTTTGCAGTGCTCATAGGGATGGGGGCAACGGCCATTTATCCCTATCTGGTCTATGAGTCACTGGCCCAGATGGTTGATGAAAGGAGCATTGCGGTAAACTTGAGACAGGCCATCTGTAATTATCGGAAAGGCATAGAAAAAGGCCTCCTGAAGATCCTTTCCAAGATGGGCATTTCCACCATCGCCTCTTATCGCTGCTCGCAGCTCTTTGAGGCTGTGGGGCTGGCGAAAGAGGTCATCGAACTCTGCTTCAACGGCGTGGTCAGCCGCATTGAAGGAGCAGGTTTCGACGATTTTCAAAGGGATCAGGAAAAGCTGGCCCTCCATGCCTGGAAAAGGCTCCATAAACCACTGGATCGGGGCGGCCTGTTCAAGTATATCCACGGGGGAGAATATCACGCCTACAACCCCGATGTGGTGCAGTCCCTGCAGAAGGCAGTGCGCAGCGGTGTCTTTGCGGACTACCAGGTCTACTCCAAGCACGTGAACACGCGTCCCATTGCCTGTCTCCGGGATATGCTCCGCCTGAAGACAGAGACCCCGGCAATCCCACTGGAGCAGGTGGAACCAGCGGAGAGGTTTTATGGCCGCTTTGATTCCGCTGCCATGTCCATCGGGGCTTTGAGCCAGGAGGCCCACGAGGCTCTGGCCGTTGGGATGAACCGTCTCGGGGGGTTTTCCAACAGCGGAGAGGGAGGGGAGGATTCCAAGCGATTTAACACCGAACGGGTGTCGAAGATCAAACAGGTCGCCTCCGGCCGTTTTGGGGTGACTCCCCATTACCTGATGAATGCCGAAGTGATCCAGATTAAAATGGCCCAGGGTGCCAAGCCCGGAGAAGGTGGGCAGCTCCCCGGTCACAAGGTGACCCCACAGATCGCTGTCCTGCGTTATTCAGTGCCGGGAGTCACCCTTATCTCGCCACCGCCGCACCACGATATTTACTCCATTGAAGACCTGGCCCAGCTCATCTTTGATCTCAAACAGGTGAACCCCAGGGCCCAGATCAGCGTAAAGCTGGTCTCGGAACCGGGCGTCGGTACCATTGCCACTGGTGTGGTCAAGGCCTATGCCGACATGATTACCATCTCCGGCGGTGACGGGGGAACAGGGGCAAGTCCGCTGAGCTCGGTAAAATATGCCGGCAGCCCGTGGGAGCTTGGCCTGGCCGAGACCCAGCAGGCCCTCGTGGCCAACGGTCTCCGGCACAAGATACGTTTGCAGGTGGATGGCGGTCTGAAGACCGGACTGGATATTGTCAAAGCTGCAATACTCGGGGCCGAGAGTTTCGGTTTCGGGACCGGCCCACTCATTGCTCTGGGCTGCAAATTCCTGCGGATTTGTCACCTGAATAACTGTGCAACGGGCGTGGCAACCCAGGATGAAACGCTGCGGAAGAAATACTTTGCCGGGGTTCCGGACATGATAGTGAACTACTTCTCCTTCATGGTGGAGGAGACCCGGATACTTATGGCTGAGCTGGGGGTGGAAAGGCTCACCGACCTGATCGGCCGCACTGATCTCCTCGAAAAGGTGGAAGGTCTTTCCTCTAAACAGAAAAAACTGTTCCTGGCCCCCATCCTCGAAAGCGTCCCGCCACCTGAGGGAACGGGCCTCTTTTTCAAGGAAGCAAATGTCCCTGACGATCCGGGCAGACTCAATATTGAGATTGAGAAGCGGTTTATCGGGGCAGTTGAGACATCGTCTGGAGGGCGTGGCAGCTTTTCTATTCGCAATACCGACCGAACAGTGGGAGCCAGACTCTCCGGACAAATTGCCGCCCTACATGGTAATAGAGGAATGGATGAGGCCCCCATCAAACTCCTCCTTAACGGTACCGCCGGCCAGAGTTTCGGAGCCTGGAATGCAGGGGGCCTGCACATGGTACTCACCGGGGATGCCAATGACTATGTGGGCAAGGGAATGGCGGGGGGCAAGCTGGTTATTCGTCCACCGCTGGGAGTAGCCTACAGAAGTCACCAGGCAGTCATTATCGGTAACACTTGTCTTTACGGGGCCACAGGAGGTGAGTTGTATGCGGCAGGACGTGGCGGGGAACGGTTTGCGGTCCGAAATTCCGGAGCCAGGGCAGTGGTGGAAGGGATCGGCGACAACGGCTGTGAATACATGACCGGTGGGATCGTCACCATCCTTGGAGAGACCGGGGTCAATTTCGGTGCGGGAATGACCGGTGGCTTTGCCTACATCCTTGATAAAACCGGGGACCTGGAATCGAGGGTGAATCCGGAACTGATTGAGGTTCTGTCCCTGGAAAGCAGGGCAGTGCTGCAGGAACATCTTCGGGGAATCATCAACAGTCATTATCAGGAAACAGGCAGTTTGTGGGCCGAACATATTCTAACCGGTTTTGATGAACAATATGTTGATCTCTTCAAGCTGGTTAAGCCAAAAACATCGGATGTTGCGACCTTGTTAGGTCATCGTGGGAATTCACCCGGAGAAACACTGGCAATAGTTCACTAAGGGGAATGAAATGAACCAGAATCTCTTCCAGTTTGTTGAAGTGAAGCGGGTGGAGCCCCGGAAAAAGGGGATTAACCGGCGGCGATGTGAGTTTGTGGAAATTTACGATCCCTTTCAGAAATCACAGGTGCAGATGCAGGCAGACCGCTGCCTCGATTGTGGTAACCCTTACTGTGAGTGGAAATGTCCTGTCCATAACTATATTCCAGACTGGCTGCAGCTTGCCAACCAGGGACGTATCATTGAAGCGGCCGAGCTCTGTCACCAGACCAACAGCCTGCCGGAAATCTGCGGGCGGGTCTGTCCCCAGGACCGGCTTTGCGAAGGGGCCTGTACCCTTAATACGGACTTTGGGGCCGTCACCATTGGCAATATTGAGAAATACATTGTTGATACCGCATTGGAAATGGGCTGGCGGCCTGATCTCTCGAAAGTGGTAGCCACTGGAAAAACAGTAGCGGTCATCGGAGCCGGGCCTGCCGGACTCGCCTGTGCTGATGTACTGATCCGTAACGGTGTGAAACCGATGGTCTTTGACAGGCATCCGGAGATTGGCGGCCTGCTGACCTTTGGCATTCCCTCTTTCAAACTTGACAAGGGGGTCATGGCTCTGCGGCGGAAGGTGTTTACTGACATGGGGGTAGAATTTCGCCTCGGTGTGGATATAGGGACTGACATTCCCTTTACAGAGCTTCTGGACACTTATGATGCACTCTTTGTCGGCACCGGTACCTACACCTCCATGCGGGCCAACCTGGAAAACGAAAGGAGTGAAGGGGTGTACGATGCCCTTGACTATCTCATTGCCAATACCGACCACCTCATGGGATTAAAACGGGACCGCTATCCTTACACCAGCCTTGAGGGGAAACGGGTCATTGTTCTTGGCGGTGGTGACACGGCCATGGATTGTCTCCGGACAGCAATCCGCCAGGGTGCTGAAGATGTGGCCTGCGTCTATCGGCGGGACAGGGAAAACATGCCGGGATCGGCGAAAGAAGTGTATAACGCTGAGGACGAGGGGGTCCGTTTCCTCTGGAACCTGCAACCCCTTGGCATCACTGTCGGGAAAAATGGACAGGTCAGTGGAGTAAAGGTGGTTACCACCCGGTTGGGTGAGCCCGATGAGCATGGTCGCAGAAGGCCGGAACCGGTGACGGGGACCGAAATTGAACTTGCTGCAGATGCCGTAATCATAGCCTTTGGCTTTCGGCCAAGTCCACCGCAGTGGCTCGTTGAAAACGACATATCCCTCAATGAGTGGCAGCTGATCGATGCCCCTGCAGATGGTGAGTTTCCCTTTCAGACAGGGAATGAAAAGGTATTTGCCGGCGGAGATGCAGTTCGCGGATCTGATCTTGTTGTCACCGCCATTGCCGAAGGGCGGCGGGCAGCAGAAAGCATTCTCGAGTATCTGCAAGTGTGAGCAGCGCCAAAGCAGGATAATCCCAGTCTTTCTCTATCCTTGAATGGTGCAGCAGTATGGTCCTCAACAGAAAACTTCTTGCCTGTCTTCTTCCCTGTCGGGTGCACTCGGAGACCACTCTCAAAAAAAGAAATCTGTAGCAGAGAACCGGGAATCTTATACTGTTGGGGGTTGCTTGGCTTTGCAGTAAGGGCAGGTCTCAGATTTCTGGGGAAGTTTTTTGTTGCAGGATGGGCAGCGTTTGAATCTGGGTAATAGATTAAACACTGCAATGAGCATGACCAGAGCGCCAGTAAGGACCGGAACAGGAGCTGTTGCAAGTTCACTGTCATAGTTCTGTAGCCCGGCGATTACGGCAATAAGCCCTATAATAAAGGCAATGGCTCTAAAAAACATTTTGTTTCTCTCTGGTTAGACAAGGTCGGTCAGTGAGTGGATACCCATAGATCATTAGAAAAGTGCTTGTTGTCGGTTGCTGAGATCAATGATTTCAATTTTGTTGTTTGCGTTCGGGTGATCCGGGGAAGGTCCTTCTGTCTGCAGAATGCATTTTCCCTTCATGTCATGGTTTTTGACAAAGTTGCGCGCGTAAGCGGTCCAGTCTTCAGGGTGCGCATCTTCTACAATGGGCCAGACGCCGTATGAAAATTGCAATTCCTGGCAGGTCTTGTGACTGGGACTGACCCCGAGAATCCAGACCGGGAGTCGAAAAGGGGTGATGCTGCGGGCTGTGTGTCCACTTGCTGTCGGGGTGAGCACTGCTGCCGGAGAGTCGATCTTTTCCAGGATATTTTCAATGGAGAGGGCAATTAAATCAACACTGTTGTGCTGATAATTGCTCTGTAGTCGCTGAGGTCTTATTGTGCTGTTAATATGGCGCAGGAGGCGGGCGGGTTCTGTGGCTGTTGCTATTTTGGCCAGCATTTCCAATGACTCCAGGGGATAATCCCCCATGGCCGACTCTTCGGAGAGCATGACTGCGTCGGTTCCGTCCAGAATGGCATTTGCAACATCCGTGGACTCCGCTCTGGTGGGGCGCCTGTTGCGGGTCATGGACTCCAGCATCTGGGTGGCAGTGATGACCGGTCTGGCAAAGAGGTTGGCGCGGGCGGTGATAAATTTCTGAATCACGGCAATCTCTTCAATGGGGATTTCAACCCCCAGGTCACCCCTGGCCACCATGATGCCGTCTGTGACAGCCAGAATTTCATCGATCCTGTCCTGAATGGATGCCCGTTCAATTTTAGCAATAATAAAGGGATCAAAGCCCATTGCTGCTGCTGCGCTGCGAACATCTTCCACGTCTTGTGCGGAGTTGACAAAGGATTGGCTTATGGCATCCACTCCCTGTTCCAGGGCAAACTGCATGCACTCTTTGTCGCGTGGAGTAAAGGCGCTGGTGCCGAGGTCAATTCCCGGGATATTCAGGCCCTTGCGGGAACGGATTTCGCCCCCCATGGTTACCTTGCAGTTGATATCACTCTCTGTCGTGTCTTCAACGCGGAGCTGGATCAAGCCGTCATTGAGATAGAGGACATCCCCGGCCTTTACCACTGCCGGAAGTTCCATCATGGTAATGGAGACACGTTCAGCGTTTCCTGTGATTGCATCTGTGGTAAGGGTGAAAGGAGCATCCTTTTCAAGAAGAACCGGCTCCTGTGCAAAATCCCCAATACGCATTTTGGGGCCGGGAAGATCGGCCATGATGGCCACTCGTCTGCCAGTCTTCTTTGATGCCGCTCTGATCCGCTCTATTACTTCTTGATGACTTGCAAAATCACCATGGGAAAAGTTAAGACGTGCCACGTTCATCCCGGCCAGCAGCATTTTCTCAATCATGGCCGGGGAATTCGATGCAGGTCCTATGGTGCAGACGAGCTTGGTTTTGTTTGGTGGTAATTGGGGCATACAATTTCTCTGATTTCTATAACTGTTAGGGGAAATAGCCTGTACGCTACAGATTGAAGTCTGCTACCATAGTCCATAGTCCATAGTCCATAGTCCATAGTCCTTAGTCCATAGCCCTTAGTCCTTGGTCCTTAGTCCTTAGTCTTTATAGTAGCCCTTAGCTCTTACCCTGAATGGACTGCGCCTGAATAGCAGTAATAGCCACAGTATTAATGATATCCGGAATCAGACAGCCGCGACTGAGATCATTTATCGGTTTTTTCAAGCCCTGCAAAACCGGGCCGATGGCAATAGCCCCGGAAGATCGCTGGACGGCCTTATAGGTGTTGTTACCGGTATTCAGATCCGGAAAGATGAAGACTGTAGCCCTGCCTGCCACCTGGCTGTCCGGCATTTTGGTCCTGGCAACCGTTGGTTCGATGGCTGCATCATACTGAATAGGACCTTCAATGAGGAGATCTGGCCGTTTTTTTCTTGCTATCGCTGTGGCTTCTCGCACCTTCTCCACATCTACTCCCTTCCCTGATGCCCCTGTTGAATAGGAAAGCATGGCCACCCGTGGGTCAATGCCGAATGTGGCTGCGGTGTCAGCTGACGAAATGGCGATTTCGGCAAGTTGGGCCGCATTTGGGTCCGGGTTGACCGCGCAGTCTCCATAGACCAGAACTCGTGTGTCAAGGCACATGAGAAAAACCGAGGAGACCACGGATATTCCCGGGATGGTCTTGATAATTTGAAGGGCCGGGCGAATGGTGTCGGCCGTGGTGTGAATGGCACCTGACACCATTCCATCTGCAATGTCCTGGTGGACCATCATGGTGCCGAAATAGGATGGGTTGGTCATGGCATCACGGGCACCGTCCAAAGTCATCTTTTTATGTTTGCGTAGTTCATGGAATGTCTGGATGAAGTTCTCGGTAAGTTCAGAGTTTGAGGGGTCTACAACAGTTGCTTTGCCAAGATCCAGACCAAGGGCTGCTGCATGACTGGTAATCTCATCCGGGTTACCCAGCAGGGTGATATCCACCGCATTACGCCGAAGCAGAATCTCTGTTGCCCTTAAAATTCGTTCATCACTGGATTCCGGGAGAACGATATGTTTTTTGACAGATCGTGCCCGCTCAAAAAGCCCATACTCGAACATTACCGGAGTGACTGTGTCAGGGCTGGCAGTGAGCGCTGCCATTTTCTGGATCTGCTCGCCGTTGACATGCTCCTCAAAGAGTCCGAGAGCCAGGGCAATTTTTCGTTCATCGCCAGGGTTGATGAGCGCTGGAACTGCCGCCACATTCCTTGCGGTGGTGTAGGTGTCACTCCCCACGCTGAGCAGGGGGATAGAATGATCCCGACCGACAAGTAAGCGCATGGTATTTGGGCCGGGGATGAATCCTCCAGAGAGCAGGATTCCTGAAGGGTTGGGATAGTTAGCGGAAAAGAGGGTGCAAAGTGAGGCCAGAATAATATCGTCCCGGTCACCGGGAACAATAATAAGATCACAGTCTTCCACATGGTCAAGAAAGTGTTCCATGGTCATGGCTGCAATCTTGAACTGTTTGACAATCCGATCCATACCATCGCTACGCCCCAGCACGTTAGTACAATTCAGGGCACCACTGATGTCAGCAAGGGAGGGCTTGTCCAGTTCTTTATTCTCCGGAAGAAGAAAGACCGGAACCCCGGATGTCTCATCCGGTTCATCAATCTCCACTTCGAGGACGCCCAAGGTGTCTTCGGCCATGCGATTGACAAAAGTGGCGAAATGGGCGCAACCGGCCTCTTCGATGGCGTCCGCAGTGATTTTTATTTCTTTGGCAATATCTCTGGCAGTCTGGTTCATGCCATTGATGACACCAATGAAGGGACAGCCTAGGTTCTTGGCAATCTCCATATTGATGTCCACGTCAAAAGCGGAGAGAAAGGCCGTGGAATTCAAGCCCTGACAGAGAACAAAATCATACTTCTTTTTCAAACTGTTCAACTGTCTGATCAGTTCTTCGAGAAAGAACTTGATCCGGTCTTCGGCTACAAAGGTTATTACCTCCTCAGCCTGAAAGCCGTAACTCTCCTCATAACTCATGGATGGACAGTAGCGTCCGCATATGAGTGCGATATCTGGATCGGGAGTAATACCGTCCGTATCGATGACCGGACGAAAGAAGGCAACCTTACCCCTGGAACGGGTGAGAATCTCCATGATTCCCATGGTAACTACAAGTTTTCCTGCCTCGGGTTCAAGTGAGGCGATGTAAAGCGTGTTTGATTGCATTACAGGGAGATCCTGAAAGAAAGGTAGAAGGTAGAAGGCTGAATGCAGAAGGTTAAAGACTAGAGGGCAAGAAGCTGGAAATTTTACCTTCAGTCTTTAGCCTTCAGCACCCCAAGGGCACCTGTACCCGTTGTTTGGGTAATTCCTGCGGGGCACGCACCTGCCAACCTGCAGATATTACTCCCACTCGATTGTTGCCGGCGGCTTTGATGAAATATCAAAGACTACCCGGTTGACACCACGTACCTCGTTGATGATTCTATTGGAGATGATGCCCAGGATATCATAGGGCAGTTTGGACCAGTCAGCGGTCATGGCGTCTTTGGAGTCAACGGAGCGCAGGGCAATAACATTTTCATAGGTACGGCCATCGCCCATGACTCCCACTGTCTGGATGGGCAGGAGTACGGCAAAGGATTGCCATACCTTGCGGTACCAACCGCTTTTTTTCATCTCTTCCAGGACAATAACATCTGCCTGGCGTATGATGTTGAGTCGTTCCCTGCTCACTTCGCCCATGATCCTGATGCCGAGACCGGGACCAGGGAAAGGCTGACGGTAGATAGCTTCTTCCGGTAGCCCAAGTTCAAGGCCCAGCACCCGGACTTCATCTTTGAAGAGTTCGCGCAGCGGTTCGATGAGATCCAGCTTCATGACTTCCGGCAGGCCGCCGACATTGTGGTGGGATTTGATGGGGGCTTCACCCATAAACGATACGGACTCAATGACATCGGGGTAGAGGGTTCCCTGGGCCAGGAAGTTGACTTCACCAAGCTTTGCCGCCTCTTCCTCAAAGATCTTGATAAAACCGAGGCCGATTCGTTTCCGTTTGACCTCAGGGTCAAGGATACCGTTGAGTTCTGAGAGAAAGAAGTCGACGGCATGGACATCGATAACGTGCAATTTTGTTTTTTCACGAAAGAAACGGAGGATGGCCTCACTCTCACCTGTACGCATGAGCCCGTTGTCCACATAGATGCAGGTGAGCTGGTCACCAATGGCTTTGTGGACAAGGGCGGCAGTTACTGAGGAATCCACGCCGCCGGAAAGGGCACAGATAACCTTGGCGTCGCCCACTTTCTCCTGAATGGCTGTAACAGTGGACTCGATAAAGGAGGCCATGGTCCAGTTGGGACTGCACTGACACAGGCCAAAGATAAAATTGCGCAGGATATCCGTTCCGATAAGAGTGTGGGCAACCTCCGGATGAAACTGGACCGCAACAAAGGGCTTTGCAGTATGACGAAGGGCTGCATACGGCGAATGCTCGCTCATTGCCGTGACCTCAAAGCCATCGGGCATGACCTCGATACGGTCACCATGGCTCATCCACACCTGGTGCTGGGGGACTCCTGTTTCAAGCCCTGCAAAGAGTCCTTCGGTGTAATGGACGGTGAGGTTGGCCTTGCCGAATTCCCGTTTGTCCGCATTCTCCACCTTGCCGCCAAACTGCTGTATCATGAGTTGGGCACCGTAGCAGATCCCAAGGATAGGTATCTCCAGGTCAAAAATGGCCGGATCTGAAAGGGGTGCATCGTCATCGTAGACCGAGCGCGGGCCGCCGGAGAGGACGATACCAGTTGGCTTCATGGCCCTGATGGTTGCAAGGGGTGTGGAAAAGGGGTGGATTTCGCAGTAGACTTTCTGCTCACGGATACGTCTGGCTATGAGCTGGGTGGTCTGGGAGCCGAAATCAAGAATCAGGATTTTTTCGTCATGTATATTCATAACTATCTCGTAGTTACCCCCCTCTCAAGGGAGGACTTAAAATAATACCCCTCGCAGGGATACTAAAAAGAGTATCCAGTAGGATAAAAATTATACCATTTCGATGGATAAGTAAAAAACTTCGCAGCAATGAAGTAGATGAAGAGTTATTGTGACGTCATCACTTTTTTTACGCTGTCCGGTAATTAGGAGCTTCCTTGGTAATGATTACATCATGGACATGGGACTCGCGTAGTCCGGAGGCAGATATCCTGACAAACTTCGCTTTTTCCCGCAGCTCTTCAATAGTTGCCGCACCCACATAGCCCATACCTGAACGCAGGCCGCCCAGCAGCTGATAGACAACGTCAGAAAGGGGGCCGCGGTAAGGCACTTTGCCTTCAATACCCTCCGGCACCAGCTTTGACTGGCTGGAGATTTCAGATTGAAAATAGCGGTCGGAAGATCCTTTGCGCATGGCACCGATGGATCCCATGCCGCGGTATCCCTTGTAGGTTCTCCCCTGGTAAAGAAAGGTCTCACCGGGCGTTTCATCAGTGCCGGCAAAGAGGGAGCCGATCATGATGGAGTGTGCACCAGCGCCAATGGCTTTAGCCAGTTCTCCCGAATGTTTAATGCCACCATCAGAGATGATGGGGATATCGTATTTTGAGGCCGCAGCCACGCATTGTTTAATGGCTGTCATCTGCGGCACACCAACACCGGCAACGATGCGGGTGGTGCAGATGGAGCCGGGGCCAACACCGACCTTTACACAATTTGCTCCTGCTTTAATCAGGGCCACAGTACCATCTGCTGTGGCAACGTTACCGGCAATGATCTGCAGATCGGGAAATGCCCCTCTTACTCGTTCCACTGCGCGAACCACACCCTGAGAATGGCCATGGGCGGAGTCAAGGACCACAACATCCACCCTGGCATCAATCAGTCGCTGGGCATAGGCCTCGATATGGTCTCCGACGCCAAGGGCAGCACCAACAAGGAGTCGCCCCATGCCATCCTTGGCTGAGAAAGGATATTTTTTTATCTTTTCAAGATCTTTAATGGTGATCAGGCCGCTGAGATTGCCGCGATCGTCGACTACCAGAAGTTTTTCAATGCGATGTTCGTGAAGCAGGGCTTTTGAGTGTTCCATGTCAATTCCCACCTTGGCGGTCACCAGATTTTTACTGGTCATAACATCGCCAACCCGCAGGTTATCGTCTGAGACAAAACGCAGGTCACGATTGGTGACAATACCCACAAGCTTCCCTTCGCGCAGAACAGGGAGACCGGAGATCTTATATTTGGCCATGATCTGTTCCACCTCGGCCACAGAATGACTCTCCTTCACCGTGATTGGATCGACGATCATTCCGGATTCCGATTTCTTGACCCGCTCCACCTCTTTGGCTTGCTCGTCAATGGGCATGTTTTTATGGATGATACCAATGCCGCCTTCTCTGGCCATGGCGATGGCGGTACGATGCTCAGTTACCGAATCCATGGCGGCACTCACCAGCGGGGCATTCAGATTCAGTGTGTTTGTGAGCTTGGTGACAAGGGAAACTTCGTTTGGCAGTACTTGCGAGGATGCAGGACAGAGAAGCAGGTCATCAAAGGTCAGGGCAAAGTCTATGGTGTCGGGCAACATGAGAGCTCCTTTCTCAGGGGGCAAATGAAAAGTGGAACGGAAACAATTGAATAGTATTGTTTACTGTAATCCGGTCGATAACGTTATGGAGCAGACCAGGCTTTTGGACTATTTTAGCACCTGGTCGGAAAAGAACAAAACAATTTTCCTTAGCCATATGAAATCTTAAGTTTTTACACGAACATCAAGTTTAGATTTTTTTTTCTAAACAAGTGTGCTTTACTGAAAGAAGCCCCGGTATACATAAAAAATAAGCCGGGACTCAGTTCAGCACCCCCTCGTGGGGTGAAAGTGCCTTAACGAATTTTTTCTGTTAATAAAGGCACAGAAAAAATTCTAAGGTACTAAGGAGAGTATCAATGTTGCTTGAAATTAACCCGGAAAATCCCCAGCAGAGATTGATTCAGCAGGTTGTAGAACGTCTGCAGCGTGGCGCGGTAATCTGTTATCCCACTGACACAGGATATGGGATTGGCTGCGATCTCTCCTCTCAGAAGGCTGTCAAAAAGATTACTCTGATTAAAAACAGGCCTAAAGATAAACCCTTTTCCTTCATGTGTTCCGACCTTAAACACATCAGCAATTATGCTCACGTCTCCAACATCGCCTACCGACTTTTAAAAAAGAATCTGCCGGGTCCCTATACATTTGTTCTTCCTGGTACGAAACTGGTTCCCAAGGCCATGGCCACGAAACAGAAAACTGTGGGTATCAGGGTACCGGAAAATCCGATCTGCCGCATGCTCCTGCAAACCCTTGGTAATCCAATTGTCAACACCTCTCTTCCCCACGAAGAAGGTGAGTTGCCTGCCACTGATCCGTATGAGATCGAGGAGCTGTTTGGGAAAAGAGTGGATCTGGTTATAGACGGGGGCACTGTATACCCTGACCCCTCATCACTCATTGACCTTACCGGAGATTTCCCTGAAGTCCTGCGGGAAGGGAAAGGGGATGTTAAACCTTTTCTGTAAATCGTCCTTTTATCCCATATTCCTTCCCCGTTTTGCCGGGGTTATTCCTTGATCAGCGATTCTTTCAGCGATTTACTCATGGTGAAATGAATAGTCTTTCGTTCCGGGATATCCATCACAGCCCCGGTTTTCGGATTTTTGGTGCAGCGTGCCTTGCGTTTCCGGACAGCGAAACTGCCAAACCCTCTGAGCTCTATCCTGCGCTCTTCTTTCAGGGCTTCTTCCATGGTTGTGAGCATGATATCCAGGGCAGTGGTCACATCCTGTTTATGGAGGGAGAGGTCACTGCTTACTTCGTTTACAAGTTCTTTTTTCAGCATGATGATTGGTGAATACCACGTGAGTGGTTAATGAATTAATGATGGCGTCGTATTTATACCCGACGTTGAGGGTGAAAACTCTCCATCTGCTTCGTTGCTGCATTTTTTATTTAATTTCGACGTACCTTAGTACGTCGAAATTAAATAAAAAATACGCGCCTCGCATATGGAGCTTTTTACTTAGCCATCCTAGGTTTGGGGTTTTTACGAGTTTATCATTAATTAAATAATGAATAAAAAAAGGTTGTTTTACCAGAAGAGTAGCTCTTCCAGTAAAACAACCTGTACTTGCAGGGTGGCAGAAAGATTACTTCTCTTTCGGAGCTTCCTCTGTTGCAGCATCTTCTTCAGGAGTTTCCTCTACTGCAGCTTCTTCTACCGCAGCCTCTTCTTCAGGAGTTTCCTCTACTGCAGCTTCTACTACCGCAGCTTCTACTACCGCAGCCTCTTCTTCAGGAGTTTCCTCTTCAGGAGCTTCTTCTACCGCAGCTTCTTCCACTACAGCTTCTTTGTCTCCACCAGCGGCAGCCTTGAGAAGATCACCAAAGGTGGAAGGAGCGGCAGCAGCGGCCTCTTCTTTCTTCTTGGCGTAATTTTCAGCAACACCCTCTTCACCGTCTTCCTCAAGAGTCTTGATGGAAAGTCCGATTTTTCTGTCCTTGGCAGACACGTTGATAACAATGGCTTTCAGGGTGTCACCAACCTGGTACATGCCAACCGGAGTTTTCACTTTGTCCTTGGAGATCTCAGAAACGTGAACGAGTCCTTCGATTCCCTCTTCAAGCTCAACAAAAACACCAAAGTCAGTGACGTTAGTTATCTTTCCTTCAATGATGGTGCCTGAAGGGTAGTTGTTGTAGGCAGCCTGCCATGGGTCCGGTTCAAGCTGTTTGATACCCAGGGAGAACCTCTCATGTTCCTTGTCAATTTTGAGAACAACTGCCTGGATAGTCTCACCTTTGGCATACTTTTCTGAAGGATGTTTGATTCGCTCGGTCCAGGAAAGGTCGGAGACGTGGATAAGGCCGTCAATACCTTCTTCAATACCGATGAATACGCCAAAGTCAGTGATGTTTTTGACTTTTCCTTCAATAATAGAACCAACAGGGTAGTTTTCGGTAACCAGATCCCAGGGATTGGGAAGAAGCTGTTTCATACCCAGTGAGATACGTTTGGTCTCAGGCTCAATGTTGAGAACCATGATCTCGATTTCGTCACCAACGGTAACAATCTTGGATGGGTGGCGTGGTTTTTTGGACCAGGTCATTTCAGAGACATGGATCAGGCCTTCAACGCCCTCTTCAAGCTCTATGAATGCACCATAATCGGTGATGGATACAACCGTACCCATGGCTTTTTCACCAATGGGGAAACGCTCGGCAACTGTTGCCCACGGATCAGCTTTCAGCTGTTTCACACCAAGGGAAACTCTGTCGTGCTCCTTGTCATATTTGAGAACTTTAACTTCCAGCTCCTGGCCAACTTTGTACAGTTTTGCCGGATGGGAAACACGTCCCCAGGAAAGGTCTGTGATATGACAGAGGCCGTCCATGCCGCCCATGTCGATAAACAGGCCGTAATCTGTGATATTGGTGATGGCTCCCTTGATGATCTGACCTTCCTGGAGGATGGAGCGCATCTTCTCGCGAAGCTCGGCGCGGGCATCTTCAAGGATGGCACGACGGGAAATAACCACGTTGTTACGTTTACGGTTGAACTTGAGGATCTTGAACTCAAACGTTTCGCCGATGAGGGCGTCAAGGTCTTTGACCGGGCGCAGATCGATCTGAGAATAGGGAAGGAAAGCGGGAACACCGATGTTTACGGACATGCCGCCTTTAACGCGATTGTCGATTTTTCCTTCAATGGTGCCGTCTTCTTCCTGAATCTTGGCAATGTCTTCCCACACTTTAATGGCGATTGCCTTTTCCCGTGACAGCAGGAGTCCGCCTTCGTCTTTGCGACGTTCGACAAATACTTCAAACGTGTCGCCGACATTAAATTCGGTTTCTGCTTCCAGCAGGAATTCGGATTTGGCAATGTAGCTCTCTGCCTTGTCTCCAACATCCATAAGGACGTAGTCGTCCACAGTACCGATAATGGTACCGATGGTCACGTCGCCGACGTTGACCACTGTGTTGTTTTCTTCCATTTCAAAGAGCTCTGCAAAGCTTAACTCTTCGTCGCTGTTGTCCTGGGTTGTTTGTTTAAGTTCCTCTGTCATGTTCTTTACTCTTCTTGCGGCCTAACTGCGGCCAGGTGTTAAGGTGTATGGTTTACCGATGAACACTATCACCGATCCCTGCCCCGGCAATAAGCCGGGACTCATTGTAGTGCCCTCGTTATTTTTTTTATAAAACAGGAAAAAATTCCAAGGCACCAAAAAGAAAGAAAGGCCACAGCCTGAAAACTGTAACCTCCTTTCCAGTAAAACATTACTTTATAGCAAAAGAAAAATGGAAAGACAAGAACTTCTTGGGAACGGAGCTAAAAAAAAGCTAGCGGATCAGTGTCTTAATAATGTCTTTTTTCCCGATAATACCGACAAGTTTTCCCTCATCAAGAACCGGGATCGTGTGGATGTTGCTTTCAGCCATGATGGTGGCAATTTCATCAAGCTGGGTGTCTGGAGATACTGTTTTGGCTGGACCAGTGCAGATATCGCCAACTTTTGTTCCGGCAATCTTTTTCATTTCCTCTTCCATTCTGTCCGGATTTTCCAGATAGAAAACTGAATCAAGGATGGTGATGACTGTGGGGATATGAAGTTTTTTGGACTGATCAATGAGGTCGCTTTCCGTCACCACTGCAATCACTTTTTCAGCGTCATCCACCACGGGAACACCACTGACATGATGAGTGGTGAGAATCTTTGCCAGTTCCGCAACCGAGGTCTGACTCTGAACAGTAACAACATCTTTACTCATGATATCTTTGGCTGTGAGCATATTTTCTCCTTTTAGTTCATGCAGGATAGAGAGAATTTTCTTTTTCTCTATGGGTTGGTTAGAGTATATCACAGTCGGTGCCAAACCTCAAAACCCGGGAGTTAAAATGCGAGGGTCAGCCTCTCAGGGGTGCTAGTTTAAAGCAGATTCTGTGATCAGTTCGGGAAGGGATGTCTTCCCCCTGACGGGCTCTCCGCCTTTGGAAAAGGTGAGTAGCTGGTTGGTCAGCTTTACTGTCCTTTTCTAAAATGCGAAAGCGTGACAGTTCGATGTTCCCGAGAATAGCAGAGAGGATATTGTTGAAGTCATGGGCAATTCCACCGGCGAGCACGCCAATTGATTCCAGTTTTTTAGCCTTAACTAATCTGTGGACGGTATCAAAGAAAAAGTTGGTCCTCCTCCCTCTGTAGACTGTTTGTTCCGGATCTGGTAAAATCCTATTTATGTCACCTCTTGTTCTCTTTTCTCTTTTTATTTTTCTGTCCAGCCTCTTTGTCCTGTTTCAGGTTTTCATGGGCAGCCGGAAAATGAAAAATCTTGGAGACACAGCTGCGAAAGTCTGTACTCCGGTTCCTCTTGTGTCGGTCATCGTTCCAGCCTGCAATGAAGAAGAGACTCTGGAACCTGCCCTGCGTTCCCTCTTAAAACAGGACTATCCCAATCGGGAGTTCATTGTGATTGATGATCGCTCCACTGATGGAACCTTTGGGCTGATCGAAAAACTGGGACAGGAGTTTCCAGAGATCAGGATGGAACAGATAACGGAACTGCCCACGGGGTGGCTTGGGAAAAATCATGCCCTCTACCAGGGGGCAAAACAGGCGCGGGGAAAGATTCTGCTCTTTACTGATGCGGATGTTGTTATGGAGTCGTCCACACTTTCCCGGGCTGTGACCTATTTTACCCGCGAAGGGCTGGACCACCTTACCATGGTTTTTCGAAATGTGGCCCGGAGTGGGCTGCTCAATGCGATGGTTGTCGATGCTCTGGGTGGTCTCTTTCTTTTGCTTAGACCCTGGAATGTAAGAAATAGAAGAAGCAGGTCCTTTGCTGGTGTAGGGGCCTTTAATATGATCAGCAGCAAGACCTACTGGGAATTTGGAGGCCATGCAGCCTTTAAGATGCATCCCATTGACGATATCATGCTCGGGAAAAAGGTCAAGCAACAGGGCCTGGTTCAGGACTGTCTGGTTGGCAGCGATTTTGTCCGAGTTCGATGGTATGAAACTTTTGGGGAGATGGTCAATGGTCTGATGAAGAATATATTTGCCCTTTACAGCTATAGGATTATCTATGTGGCAGCGGCCCTTTCCGTGGTTTGGGTCATGACCATTGTTCCGGTCTGGGGGGTGATCCTGGCTCCTGGAATTGCCAGGATCTTTTTTGCAGCAGCTGTCCTGGCTCGTTTTGCTGTCTTTATGCTCAATGCCAGGGGGCTCGGGGGGCGTCCTGCCCTTTTCCTCTGGTCTTTGCTCACCCCTTATCTCACCACCTATATTGTTATGCGAGCAGTCTGGGTCACCCTCAGAAATCAGGGTATTGACTGGCGCGGTACCCATTATTCCCTGGAGGAGCTGAAAAAAGAGGAACCGTTGTTCACCCTTTTTCCATAAGTTGATAAACTCGTAAAAACCTCAAACCCAGGATGGCTAAGTAAAAAGCTCCATATGCGAGGCGCGTATTTTTTATTTAATTTCGGCGTACTAAGGTACGTCGAAATTAAATAAAAAATGCAGCAACGAAGCAGATGGAG
>JAIPEF010000031.1 GCA_021737265.1 Desulfocapsa sp.
GTCGTAAAAACTCTTCATCTACTTCGTTGTTGCAAATTTCACTATCATTACGACGTACTCTAGTACGCCGAAATAATAGCAAAATTCACACGCCTCGAATATGAAGCTTTTTACTTAACCATCTGCAATTTGAGGTTTTCACCCAAACTACGGGCATAAATACGAGATTGTCAGTTAATTGTTAGGTTGGGTACAAAATGTTCATGAGAAATACGGGGTAAAGGAAAAGAATGAAAGAAGTAAACGAGCAAAAAGTTGCCATCATCACCGGTGCGGCAAAGGGGATCGGTAGAGCTGTTGCTGTGGAACTGGCGGCTGCCGGATATTATACGGTGATCAATTATTTGTCGGATCAGGCCGGTGCTGAAGAAACTCTTGCCATGGTGGAAGAGGTCGGTAGCAGGGGTGAAGTCTATGGCTTCGATGTTCGGGATGGTGGAAGGACGGAAGAGGTGATTGCTGATATTGCTGAGCGGCTGGGCAGGATTGATGTACTTATCAATAATGCAGGAATCATTAAGGATGGACTGTTTATGATGATGGAGCCTGAGAACTGGCAGGCGGTGGTGGATACCAGCTTGAACGGCTTTTACAATATGAGTCGTCCGGTTATTGAGAAGATGGTCCGTAATCGCAGGGGGGTGATTGTCTCTCTGTCATCGGCTTCATCACTCATGCCTAATCGCGGCCAGGCAAACTATGCGGCAGCCAAGGCCGGCCTCAATGCCGCGAGCAGGGTTGTTGCCGCTGAAGTCGCACGGCTGGGTATCCGGGTGAATGTGGTGGCTCCTGGTCTTATCGAAACCGATATGATAGTGGATGCCCCTAAAGACCACATAAAAACCATGATTCCCATGGCTCGGATCGGGAAACCGGAAGAGGTGGCAAAGGTTGTGACCTTTCTCTGTTCCGATGATGCCTCCTATATGACCGGTCAGGTGATTTCAGTGAATGGCGGGATGTGTTGATGATCTTCCGTGTTGTCTTAGTCTCGCTGCTCCTTATTTGTCCCGGTTTTTTATCCTATGGTGGTGAAAAAACAGAACAGCCTGCGGTACGTGTGGATTCGGTGCAGGCTGATTTTGTTCAGGAAAAGCAACTGCCCATCCTCGCCTACCCCATTATTTCCAAAGGAAAATTTGTCTTCAGAGCTCCCGCTTCCCTGCGTTGGGAATATTTCTCTCCAATTCGCACAGTTCTGCTGATGGATGACGGACACACCCGTAAATTCGTAGAGCATGACGGAAAATTCAGGGAAGAACACGGCATGGGGGTGGATTCCATGCAGATTGTTCTCCAGGAAATTACAGGCTGGCTGGACGGTGAGATCACCGATACCCCTACTTTTCGAGCCAGGGTTGCAGGTGAAGATCGTATCATTCTCACCCCTAAAGAGCCGGCCCTTGAAAAGATAATCAGCCGCATTGAATTGAAACTCCTTGGTAGTTCGGGGCTCATGGAATCCGTAACCCTCTATGAAGGCGAGGATTCCTTTACCCGAATGGTTTTTTCAGCTGCTGTCTTAAATGAGAAGGTAGCAGCCGCTCGTTTCACAAAACCATGACGGCTGGTGTTTGGGGAGCAGTTTTGTTTTTGCTGATGTCCTGTGCAACACCGCTGTCAACGTATCTTCCGGAGTTGGATCCCATTGGCTTTGGTGAGGAAAATCAGAGCAGGCTGATTCGACAGAACTGTGAACAGAGCTTTGTCCAGGGGGACTGGCAGCTTGTACATTCCATCGTTTTTGAAATGGCTGACGGCCATGGCGCCACAGTGATCGGAGTGACTGTCATTGACGGGGAAAGACTGAAAACCGGCCTCATGGGTGTGGAAGGTTTTGTCCTTTTTGAGGCCGAGCAGGACAAGGGAAAGAGCTTACAGGTGAATAGAGCGTTGCCGCCTTTTGACAATCCTGAGTTTGCCAGGGGCTTAATGCGTGACGTGCAGATCATTTTTCTGCAACCTTCAGGCGAAAGTCCTGTTACAGGACGGTTTGCTGAAGGGGAGGAAATCTGCAGATATACCGGGAAGGAAGGCCGGATAACGGATGTGATTCCGGGAACAGATGGCAGCAGGAGAGTAAATGTTTATGATGCTGACGGCAAAAGGTTCCGAGCCGTGCGTATGACTGGGAGCACTTCCACTGAGAATGCTATGGTAGCTGAAACTATCCGTCTTGTTGCATCCGGGGTACCTGGATATACACTGACAATGACCTTGATAGGTGCTGATAAAATCTAGCCTTATCATCCATGGTGAGAGTGATCTGATATTCCGTGTTCCGGTGAGTTGTTGTTAAAAAAAATAAAAAAAAAAGATAATGAAATTTAAACTGATTTACCCCAGATGGCCTAAGCTTTTCAGGCAGACCGAGTTTCATCTGCCACCCCACGGGCCGGTTGTTTTCGCTGCCGCCTTACCTGAGTATGTTGATGTTGATTTTGTGGATGAGAATCTTCAGGAGATAGATTTTGATGAGCAGGTCGATATGGTTGGAATCTCCATGATGCTCACCGTACAGGTCAAACGGGGCTGGGAGATTGCTGATTGTTATCGAAAAAAAGGAGTGAAGGTGATCTTTGGTGGAATTGCTACCATGCTCCATGCCGATGAGACCATGAAACACGCCGATTCCGTATTTTTGGGTGAGGCTGAGAGCAGGATGGAGCAGGTACTGACTGATTTCAGGGAGGGGAAACTGAAATCCTGCTACAACTACATGGATAACAGACCGGATATCGGGCTGGTCGGCCCCGCCCGCAGGGATATCCTGGATAGAAAACTCTATAATTACAAAGGGGTGCAAATGGTGGACCTGGTGCACGCCTCCAGGGGGTGCCGCTTTAACTGCTACCCCTGCGCCGTTTCCTATCTCGGCGGCCGTGATTTTCGCCCTAGACCCGTTGACAAGGCTGTGGCCGAGATGGCGACCATTGATAACAATCGGATGTTCATTGTGGATAACTCACTTGCCCAGGACAGCCAGTGGGAAAAGGATCTGTTTCGGGAGATGATCCCTCTGAAAAAGAAGTGGTGCTCCCATCCCATTGAAGATAAACCGGAAATTCTGGATCTTGCAGCCCAGGCCGGAGCCTGGTATGTGTACCAGGCGGTGTTTGATACCTCGGAATATATTCGTGAACGGATTAAGCGCTATCATGACCACGGAATTGGTGTAGAGGGTACCATCCTCCTCGGCCTTGACAGTCACAGTGAAGAGTATATCCTGGAGTTGATTGATTTTCTCCTTGATATTGAACTGGATCTTGCTGAGTTCACAGTGCTTACTCCATTTCCTCACACTAAGGCATATAAGGAGCTTGAACAGCAGGGGCGTATACTTACCCATGACTGGAATGAGTATTCTGCGGACAAGGTGGTCTATCAGCCTAAGCAGATGAGTCCCGAACGTCTGCAGGAGTTGCTGGATTTTGCCTGGAGCAGGTTCTACGAGGATGAACCGCAGGAGATGAAAATGTTTAAGTTGTTCAGACAGGTGCTCGGAAAAGAGATGGCAGACGGGAGCTTTAAACCCCGCAACAGGGATCTCGCTACCCAGGCATTTGGCAGGGATCTCTTTTGATATGGAGGACTCAGTACTGATCAGACTTCTGCAGGGGCCGAAAAATCCTGCCCAGGAGTTTGTGGCCGGAGGGGCACGTTTTGCTGATGTCTATGTAATGGCCTCCCGCTTCAGCACAAAGTTTTCTGAGCAGGAAAATAAAGATCTTCCAATCTGTCTGGCTGCAGAAGATCGTGCTGTTATTGCTGCGGCCCTGCTTGCTGCGCTGGCGGATGGCCGGATACTGGTACTGCCCCATAGCTTCTCCGCCAGAGCTCTCCATCAAATGCAGGGGTTGACTGGATTTACAGCTGCAATTTGTGATGTGGAGCGACAGTTGTCCCACGGGACACAGATACTCACTGCCGAATCCGACAGCAAACCCGGTGCCTTGTCTCTCACGGGCTTCTCTGCAGATGCTGAACTGCTGCAGCTCTTCACCGGAGGTTCCACCGGAGCAGAAAAAATCTGGTCCAAGACAGCTGCCAATATCTTTGGTGAGGCTCTGTTCATGGCTTCCCGCTATGGGATCTGTGAGAAAGATCGTATCGCCGCAACCATTACTCCCTATCATATTTACGGTTTGCTCTTTTCCGTGGTGATTCCCCTTGTGGCATCGGCCACGGTACTGGCTGAAACCCCCTCCTTTCCAGCAGAGATTACGGAATCTGTGCAACGGGAAACTGCCACTATTCTTGCAAGTGTTCCTGCGCACTATCGAGCCTTACAGGGCCGTGAGGTGGGTTCTTCTCTGCGTCTGGCCTTTTCCTCTGCCGGAATGCTTGCCGAAGAGGATAACCGCAGCTTTTGTGAAGCGAACATGCTCCCCATTGTCGAGGTGTACGGTTCAACGGAAACAGGTGGCCTGGCCACAAGGAATCGCCTGGAAGGGGAGGAATACTTTTTACCCCTTGATCCCATACAGTGGCAGGTCAGGGGAGAACGCTTATATGTTCGTTCACCCTTTCTTTCTCCAGATGTGACTGTGGGTGGGGACGGCTACTTTCTGTCCGGCGACAAGGTCCGATTGCAGGGGAAGAACGCTTTTTCCCTGCACGGCAGAGCGGATGCCATTACCAAGGTTGGCGGTGAGCGGGTTGACCTTGATGAGGTTCGGGACATGCTGCAAAAATTTCAGGAGGTGGAGGAGTGTGTGGTCCTGCCCCTTGCCGACAAGACAGGCCGTGGTAACCGGATTGCAGCCCTTGTTTGCGGCGAATGTGTCGACCTGGAAAAGATAAAACATATTCTTGCTGTTTCTCTTGAGCCTGCTGCATTACCAAAAATTATCAAAGTTGTTCCCAGGATTCCGATCAGGCCAAATGGAAAATATGATCGGGATGCAATCATCCAGCTGTTAAGCAGCTCATGATTCCCCTCTGTTCAGCCTGCATTGCCGGTTTTGAAAATCTCACTGTCTGGGCGGATCTTCTCGACCGCATCAATGTATTTCCTGTGGCTGACGGTGATACCGGCTGTAACCTGCGAATCAGCCTGGCCCCTATGCGTGATTGTGGCACTGACATGGGCGGATCCGTAAAGCGTTTGTCGGAAAGTGCCTGCGGAAATTCGGGAAATATTGCTGCGGCTTTTTTTCAGGAATTTCTGGACCATGAGGGTGAAGGGTTAGGTGAACAGGCGCAAAGAGGTCGGGATCGTGCCTGGCAGGCCATTGCTGATCCGTCTCCCGGGACCATGCTTGGAGTCTTTGATGCACTCTGCCTGCTTCTTGCTGGTCAGGATGGGGAGCTCGATTTTTTGTTGATTCGGGAAGGTTTGCAGAAAGCGGTGCTGGCCACTGCGAGTCAATTACCCGAGTTGCAGGAAGCCGGGGTCGTGGATTCCGGCGCCCTGGGCATGTTTCTCTTTTTTGATGGGTTTTTCCAGAAGTTGACCGGACAAAAAATGGATACCAGTCCCTTGCTGGAGCTCTTTGGTGACACACTGCAGTTGAAAACATCGTTTAAACCACGGGCCACAGGCGAGTACTGTGTTGAGGCCCGCCTTACAACAGAGGGGAGTAAAACGGATCTTTCCCGCCGGATAGCAAGCCTTGGAGACAGTGCGGTGGTGATTCCCGGGAATTCCGGGCTGAAGATACATCTCCATACCAGAAATCCAGAACAGTTGCGGAAAGATCTCTCCTCTTTGGGAGAAGTCGTGGACTGGTCTGATGAAGCCATGGATCCGATGATTCTCACAGGGGAAAACCGGAACTTCCCAAAGAACTGTGTCCGAATCATGAGTGATGCCGCCGGATCCATTCCACTGGATCTTGCACGCAAGCATGGAATTGTTCTCCTTGACAGCTATATCTTGACCCGGGATAAGGCTGTTCCTGAAAGCCTCTTTTCTGCAGAGCTGCTCTACTCCCTGATGAGAGAGGGAATACGGGTAAGTACTGCTCAGGCGTCCAGCCATGAACGACATCTTCACTACCAGGCTGCCACCGAACAGTATGGGAAGGTGCTCTATTTGAGTACGGGATCTGCTTTTACCGGTAACTATTCCACGGCCATGGCCTGGAAAGAGACTAATGATCCCGAAAACCATCTGGAGGTTATTGATACCGGTGCTGCTTCAGGACGTCTGGCTGTGATTGCGATCCTCAGTGCCCGCCTGGCAGAACAGGGGGCTCCGGTTGCCGAGGTGATTTCCTTTGCAGAGGAGTTGAGCAGGAAGGCGGAAGAGTATGTTTTTCTCCATGAACTGAAATATCTGGTTGCCGGCGGACGCGTCACTAAAACAAAAGCTTTCTTTGGTGACCTCCTGCACATGAAGCCTGTCATCAGCCCGGTTTTCGAGGGGGTACGGAAGGTCGGTGTGGTGAGGAACCGGGAAGCACAGCTTGAATTTGGAATTGAAAAGGTGGGGTCCGCTGACTCGGATGGGGCCGGGTTGCTTGTCTTGCTGCAGTATTCAGACAATAAGGAATGGCTGTTTGAATGTGTGGAGCCTGGGATTCGTAGGACTGTACCGGAAGCGGAGATCCTGATGGTACCGCTATCTTTGACATCCGGGGTACACATGGGGCCAGGGACCTGGTCCATTGCTTTTAGCTCTTAACAGGCCAACAGCACTAATATACTGTAAGGCTTATTATCTTCTCATCGAAGTCATCCGCGAGGGAGTTATCGGGGATCCAGAGCGTAGCTAAATTCCTGGATACCCGATAACTCCACTCGGGTATGACGGACGAACCCAGAACGACGCCATCAAGTTTAGGGTTTAGAAAAGAACAACCATGATAAATCGAGACAAGGTAGCCATTGTTATCCCCGTCTATAACCACGGGGGCCGTATCAGTGATGTGCTGTGGAAAACATGGGGTTTGGGCTTTCCTGTCTTTGTGGTGGACGATGGTTCAACGGATAACACTGCTGAAATGCTCAGTTCCATGGAAGGCGTGACCGTGTTGAGCCATGAGCATAATCAGGGAAAAGGGGCCGCTCTGCTGACTGGATTTCAGGCGGCATCCAGCTCATGCAGCTGGGCCCTTACCCTTGATGCGGATGGCCAGCATAAGCCGGAAGATGCTGAAAATCTGCTGCAGGCAGTGGTGGAGGGGCAACGGCCCATTGTCGTTGGCAACCGCCAGGGAATGGAGGGGGGACACGTACCCTGGACATCCAGATTCGGGCGTAAATTCTCCAACTTCTGGGTCTGGGTTTCAGGCGGACCTCTGATCAGCGATTCACAGTCCGGTTTCAGGCTTTATCCGTTGCCGGAAGCCCTTGATATGGATGTCCGTGCCAGGCGCTTTCAGTTTGAAGTGGAGATTCTGGTGAAGGCCCGTCTGCATGGTATCCCGGTCATTGAGGCGCCGGTGCAGGTGGTGTATCAGGGTGAAGATCGCATCTCCCACTTTCACCCCTGGAAAGATTTCTTCCGGAATTCCCTGACCTTCAGCAGGCTGATCCTTCAGAGGATCTTCAGGGTGGGGAAAATCAAGTGAAGAGGTTTTTCTATACACTTCTTGAGAGTGTGACCCGGATACTCGGTCCCTGGTTTTTTGCTGTCGTTTCCCGGATTATTGCGGCGGGATATTTTCTTTTTTCAAAAAACGTTAGAGAGAGCTGTCGCTTTTACGCCTTTCTCTATCCCAAGAAGTCTTTTCTGTATCACCACTATTGCACCTTTCGCCAGTATCAGAATTTCACCACCATCCACCTCGACCGTTTTCTTGCCGACCATGGTCAAGAGACAGCGTTTCAGTCAGAAGGCTGGGAAAAACTGGAGTCGGTGGTAGCCGAAAAAGGGGCCATTCTCCTCATGTCACATCTGGGTAACTGGGAGATCGCAGCCCAGTTGCTCCTCAAACAACAGAAAGAGCAGTTGAATCTGCTGCTCTATATGGGGGTCAAGGAGAAGGAGGGGGTGGAAGGGTTGCAGAAAGAGCAACTGCAGGAGTCCGGGGTAAAAATAATTGGTGTGGAGCGGGATGGCGGATCACCCTTTGATGGAGTGGAGGGGATCCGTTTTTTGCAGGAAGGCGGTTTGGTCTCCATGACCGGAGATCTGCTCTGGCACTCTGAGCAACGCAGCATCGAAGTTGATTTTCTGGGCAGAAAGGCAAGCATTCCGGTGGCACCCTATATTTTTTCCTTGGTGTCCGGTGCCCCCATATTCTGTTTTTTTAGTTTTCGCACCGGAACAAACAGCTACCGTTTCAGCCTGGCCGATCCCATAACTATCCACGCCAGGCGGAGAATTGATCGGGAAGAGGCGATACGGATGGCTGCCCAGCAGTATGCCGATTTAGTGGAGCAGCAACTTAGAACACACCCTCTGGAGTGGTATCATTTTGATCGTTTTGTGCGATAACTGTTTGGCCTGCCAGGATGAAGGAAGGGCAGTCAAATAGCATTACCATGGACAAGGTAAGTCACTTAACTGAAAATCTGATTACCACTGAAACTCAGCCAGCTTTCAGAGATAGGTGTCATCTCTTGATAAAGATGATATTTCAGGCTGGATTCCCGATAAAAGAATTCGGGAATGACAGTCGTGGGCAGCACTCTGTTGAGTTGTGATATGTACGTCAAAATTAAATAAAAAATGCAGCAACGAAGCAGATGGAGAGTTTTCACCCTCAACGTCGGGTATAAATACGACGCCATCACTTTTTCTATATGGCCATATCTCTTAGTATATCACGTTAAAAATTAAGAACCAGAGCAGCTCGTTATTCGATGAATTTTGTTGAGGGAAATATTTATAGACCGATAACTGCCGGCCAGTCAGCCAAATCGGAAAGGATTTTTCTCTCTCGGTCTCCCATCTCCGGCTGCATCACCATTTTGGCCAGTTGTTTCTGGTATTGAGCAAGGGTTATTCCGCTATCAGCCTCAGGGTTACTGAGCCGATTGTGGCGGAACAGGTCCCACTTCTTCCGTTCTTCCATGCTCAGGCTTTTCGGCCAGTTACGGGCACGATAGCGAAACAGCATCTCCGGCAGACGGGTGTCATCAAATTGTGTGCCAGTCCTGGCCAGATCTTTTGGGCTCATGAAGACTATTTCATTCATCAGAGAGCGGTCTCTATCAGAGAAGAACCCTCCGCCGTAGAGGTTCTGATCCGGGTCGGTGATGGGCTCGAACTCACGTGCAGAATGGACTTCCTCTATTTTTCGGACCAGCGATGGAGTAGCTTTAAGCAGGTCTGCATTTTTTTGCGCTGTTTCCAGATCGATTTGCCACCGCTCCGCCGTTTCCGGGGTCAGGGTGTTTGCCGGAGCGACTACCGGACATTTGTTGAGGTGGATGGTCTTTAACGGAATCCGTTCCACACCCTCCGGCAACTCATCACTGCGGGTGAAAAGGCGTTGCTGGATCTCTTCAATTCCCAGATCTAATAACGGTTTCGGATCATGGCGGAGGTCAAACACTATCACTCCGTTTTTGTTTGTCGGGTGCATTGCCAACGGGAGTACCGGTGCGATACAGCCGAGGCTGGCCGGATACATGGAAGAGACATGGAGTACCATCTGTGGTTGATGCAGGTTCAACTGTGCAGCAACTCTGCGCTTGTCCCGCAGTTCAAAGATGTAGTTGTAGAGGCGGAGATGGCGATCGCGTATAAGCCTTGCAAGATCAATGGTGGCGTGTACATCAGAAAGGGCATCGTGCTTTTCTCCGTGGTGGATGTCGTTGGCTGCGGTGAGATCCTCCAGACGAAAACTGGTGACACCGTCATTGTTTACCGGCCACTGGAGACCTTCAGGACGCAGTGCATGGGTAAGGCGCACCATATCGATGATATCCCAGCGTGAGTTGCCATTGCGCCACTCTCTGGCGTATGGGTCGATGAAGTTGCGGTAGAAGCCGTAGCGAGTGAATTCATCGTCAAAACGAATAGAGTTGTAGCCCACACCGCAAGTGCCGGCCTGGATGAGTTCCTGGTGAATTCCGGCCATGAACTCTGCCTCTGGGAGTCCTTCCGCCAAGGCCTTTTGTGGAGTGATACCGGTTATCAGACAGGCTTCGGGCTGCGGCAGCATATCATCGGCCGGCCGGCAGTATTGAACCAGCGGTTTCCCGATACTCTTCAACTCGGTGTCAGTTCGGATTCCGGCAAATTGGGCCGGGCGGTCTCTTCTGGGGTCGGCCCCCCAGGTTTCATAGTCATGCCAGTAAAGTGTGGTTGTCATGGTTGTCGTATGTAATTGATGGGTTCATGGACTTGAATGATATAGTTGACGATAGCTTACCTTTTATTTTTGTCAAGTTCCAGACTTGTTCCCCCTTGAGAAAATATCATTTTAAATTTGCTTGAAAACTGTGTACTATCAGCAGACAACCTATTCTGAATATTATTTTTTGAAAGTGCCTGCCAACCCCATGACAAGAGACGAGCTGAAAGAGAAAATTGTAGCGGTTTTAGTGGATGAATTTGAGTTTGAGAATCCGGGGTTGACTGACAACCTTCGTGATGATCACGGATTTGACAGTATCGATGCCATTGAACTGCTGGCGAAAATAGAAGAGATGCTCGGTTTCCGGTTGTCGAGGAAAGAAAAAGAACAGGCCATGTCCATTCGGACCATCAGTGATATCCTTGATTACATTGAGACTATTCAATCTTCCCGCAGCACCTAACGGCCCAAGATGACATGAAAAGACGAGTCGTTATTACTGCCTGTTCAGCGATTACCCCCATCGGTTATCGGAAAGAAGATATTATTGAGAGTCTGAGGCAGGGGAAATCCGGAGTCAAGCCTCTTCGCGATGATGGACTGCTCACCGATCATATTCACTCCAAGGTGTTTGGCACGGTGGATTACCCCATTGATTATGGATTTACACGCAAAGACACCAAGACCATGGGACCGGTGGCCTATTACGCCTGTCAGGTGGCGAAAGACGTGCTTGCTGCATCCGGTCTGGATCAGGAATTTATAAGCTCCGGCAGACTTGGCGTGTCGTTTGGCTCCACCCATGGCAGCCCAACGGTGCAGCGCAATATCTACAAAACATTTTTCAGCAATCTGGAGTCTGAATTTTCTTCCATCGGTGCGGTGGATTACCTGAAATCCATGGTCCACACCACCGCAGTGAATATCACCCGGATGTTTGGTATCACTGGGCGGGTGATAGCCTCTTCCACCGCCTGTACAACATCCAGCCAGTCCATTGGCTTTGGCTACGAGATGGTCAAATATGGAATGCAGGATGCAATGATCTGCGGTGGTGCTGATGAATATGATACCACAACGGTGGCGGTGTTTGATAACCTGCTCGCCTGCTCTGTGGATTATAATGACACCCCTGAATGCACACCTCGTCCATTTGACAGTAAGCGTGACGGTCTGGTGGTAGGTGAGGGGGGCGCTGCGGTGCTGCTGGAGGACTATGATTCAGCAAAGGCACGCGGGGCGAACATCATAGGTGAAATAATCGGTTTTGCCTGTAATAATAACGGTGGTGATCTTATCCTGCCAAACCTTGATGGGATCACCGCCACCCTGCACCTGGCCCTTGAGGACGCAAATATCAAACCTGCAGATGTGGGTTTTATCAGCGCCCATGCCACAGCCACAAAGATGGGAGATGTGATAGAGTCCCAGGCCATTGATAAGGTGTATGGCAACGGGCCATGGGTGACAGGGCTTAAAAGTTACATGGGGCATACCATGGGAACCTGCGGTGCCATAGAACTTATCCTCAGTTTGTACATGATGGAGCAGGGTTTTCTGGCACCCACCCTCAACCTGGAATCCGTTGATGAGCGCTGTGCAATGTTGCGTCATGTGCGGGAAGTGACCGAGACAGAGACCAGGATTGCTGCCATCCAGAATTTTGCCTTTGGTGGTGTCAATACCTGCCTGCTTATTGCAGATGGCCGGGAATAATCCACAGGCTCATCTGGGCGACCGACTGATTGATGTTGCTGTAACCCTGAGCTGCTGGGTCTATTTTATCTTTGCTTTCCTTTTTTTCTTTTCTTTTTTTTATATTGCTGCCTGGCTCTTTGCCGCAGATCGGGAACGGGCCTTTCAGTATTTGAATCATCTCTTTTATAAGGGGTTTTTTACCCTTCTCCGAACACTGGCACCACGGCAAGAGTGGAATATTGATCCCCAGGTAGCGAAGATTCGTGGTTCCATCATCGTCTGCAATCATCTCTCCTATCTTGATCCCCTTATTCTTATATCCTTGTTGCGGCAGAATAAAACCATTGTTAAAACTAAATTTTTCCAGGCCCCGGTGTTTGGATGGCTTATCAAAGTCTCCGGCTATCTACCTGCCACCACTGAAGGGGTGTACGCAAAGAGGATGATCGACCAGGTGGAAAATATGGGGGAATTTTTAAAGAACGGGGGGAATTTGTTTGTTTTCCCCGAAGGAACCAGGAGCCCTGGTGCTGTCATTGGTGATTTTCATAAAGGAGGCTTTAAGATTGCGCGCATGTACCGGTGTCCTATCCAGGTGCTCAGTCTCTGCAATACGGATAAACTCTTTACTCCGGGCAGGTTTTTTTTTAACAGCAGACAACATAACACCATCTCCCTGGGGATCCTTGGCCGCATTGAACCACCACAGGGGAATGAGGTTATTTCGGCAGACAGTCTGGAGAAGAGTGTGCGGAGGATTTTCGACAACCGGGAAACCAGTTGTCATGGAGAGGAAACATGAAAGTTTTGCTGATCTCCATGCCCGATGTGGTGCCCATCCTTGTCCATGAAGCAGCCGTTCATATTCCCAATCTTGGCATTGCCAGCATTGGCGGAAATATTGATCCGGAGCATGACGTCTATCTGGTCGACCTTATCCGCAAACGACGTTCTGTGAAAAGGTATTTGACAAAGATCGTCGGGAAGATCCAGCCGGACCTGGTTGGGCTCTCAACCATGGCCTGGCAGTATGATACCTGTGTCAAGATCGCCCACCTGATTAAAGAGCTGCACCCTGAGGTTAAAATTGTCGTCGGCGGCTATCATGCAACCCTGATGGCCGAAGAAATCGCTGAGTCTTCCCAGTCGCAATGGTTTGATTTTATTGTCCGCGGGGAAGGGGAGGAGGTGTGCCGGCGCTTGGTGAATGGACTGGATGGCCGTGATGTCTTTGCCGATATTCCCTCTCTCTCTTATAAAAAAGATGGAACCTTCATTCATAACCCACGGGGTGAAAATCTTGATCTTGGTCTCTTAAAACGGCCCATTCGTGATAAACGCAGGTTGACCTGGGGATATCATTTGATGAATGCACGTATTGAGACCTTGGAGACTTCCCGTGGCTGTACCCGTTCATGCAACTTCTGCAGTATGAAGAACATGTATGGCCGTACTTTTCGCACCTATCCCATCAGTCGAGTGCTGGCAGATATTGATGATATCTATCATATCCGAAAGGTTCGGTCGATTTTCATCACCGATGACAACATGGTTCTTAACCCTTTACGGGTGATAGAACTCTGCGATGCCATTATTGCAAAGGGCTATAAAAATCTAAAACTTTTTGTCCAGGCCGATTGTGTCAGTATGGCAATGCATGAAGATATGGTGGCCAGGATGGCTGCGGCAGGGTTTTGTTCTGTCTTTCTGGGCATTGAAAATGGTTCGAAAAAGAACCTCAGTGTTGCCGGCAAGGGTGACATTGTCAAGGCGTCAAAAAAGGCCATTGAAAATTGCCATAAATATGGAATGATGGTAATCGGTGGCCTCATCTTTGGTTTTCCCGAGGATGATGCACAGTCAATTCAAGAGAATTATGAGTTTTTTAAGGAAATTGGCGCTGATGCGGCCTATTGCCAGATTGTCACGCCCTATCCGAAAACAGGGATGCGGGAGCAGCTTCTGGCAGAAGGGTTGATAACGAATAAAACAGATCTGAAAAAATATAATGGCCTCTGGGCCAATGTTCGTACCAGACATATGGGCAGTAATGAGTTACAGTATCATTTCTGGTTCCAACGTCAGACTGTTCTTGGCTGGTGGAACCCGCCCGCTTCTATCCGTAAGCAGGGGCAGCTCTGGATCTCAATCTGGCGGTTTCTGTTTAAACCATACCTGAAACTGCACTACCGAAGGATGATGAAGAAGTATGGTTGGGAAGGTAGGTTCCAGCTGGAAGTCCAGCGACTGGAACGGATGAATGCATTTGCTGATCTTGAGGAGTATTGATGGCGTTGTAAAAAAACCAGTTCTCAACAACTGGCGGGAATCTGGAGAGTAGTGTTTTATTTTGATTGAATGGCTGGTGATAGGCCGGGATTTTTTTATAGAAGAAAAAATATGCAACTTTATAACCTTGAATTTACAGAAGAAGAAATAAAAAAGGCAGTGGCCGCCGACAGGCTCCTGTCCATGGAAATTGAATTCAGCCGTATCTGCAATTTTCGCTGTTCCTACTGTTATGTCCCTGAGAAAAAAGAGTGCAATGGGGAACTTTCAAAGGCTGAAATCAAGGATGTAATCCTCCAGGCAAAAGAACTGGGTGCCGGAAAGATTATCATTTTAGGGGGGGAACCCAGCATCTATCCTCACCTTGTCGAGATGATTTCCTTTTTGGGTGAGCAGGGTTTTGAGATAGAGATGTTCACCAATGGCACCGGAGTGGATGCAAAACTTGCAAAAATCCTGGCTGATGCCCGGGTCCGGGTGGTCTTGAAGCTCAATTCAAGGGACAGGGAGATTCAGGACCTTTTGGCCGGGAGAACGGGTGCATTCGATATTATCCAGGCTGCGTTTGCCCACCTGAAAGAGGCAGGCTACCCTTCACAAGGACTGTTTCTGGCTCTCTCAACCGTTATCTGTCAGCAGAACATTGGTGAATTGCCTGATATGTGGCAATGGTTAAGGGATGAGGGGATAGAGCCTTATTTTGAAGTTATTACACCCCAGGCCAATGCCGTTACCAATAGCTGGCTGTCCGTTGATGGTCATAAGTTGAAAGAGTTATTTACCCGGCTCTCAGAAATTGATCGGGAAAAATATGGACGCCAGTGGGAACCTCAGCCGCCTCTGGTCGGCAATAAGTGTATGCGTCATCAGGTTTCCTGCCTGGTGACCGCCGGCGGCGATGTCACCCCTTGTGTCGGGGTGACCATTCCCCTTGATAATATCCGGAATAATTCCCTTGCCCATATTCTGAAAAACAGTGAAGTGGTCAATAACCTGAAAAACTTTCGGGAGATGATTAAAGGAGAGTGCAGGGACTGCGATAAGGCGGAGGAATGTTACGGATGTCGCGGGGCCGCCTATCAGCTCACCGGAGATTATCTTGCTTCTGATCCCACGTGCTGGCGGAACCTGAAATCAGAAGGCAGCTGACAGATGGCATGTGACAGACAGGAAAAGGTTCTGATCATCGGAGCAGGGGTAGGAGGCCTGAGTACGGCAATTATCCTTGCCGGATTAGGCTACGATGTCACCGTCCTTGAGAAAAATAGCCGGCCGGGTGGTTTGCTGCGCAGTTATACAAGGGACGGGATCCAATGTGCTGTTGGTGTGCATTATCTGGGCTCTCTGGGGGAGGGCCAGGTCTTACGGAAGTTTTTTGACTACCTGGGGGTGACTGACAGAATTCCTGTGTCCCGTATGGGGCAGGATGGGGTCATTGATCGCTACCTCTTTGACGCCCCCGCAACGCATCCGCCACACTTTGATTTACCGGAAGGTCTTGATGCGTTTGAAGAGAATCTGCAACAGGCCTTTCCTGAGGAACAGGAATGTATCGGGAAGATAGTTGCTCCCATACGTAAGGTCTCAGAACAACTGCACGCTCTTGATCTCCTCTACACCGCTGACAATGATTTTGCCCTCCTCGATCAGTCTCAACCCTATGGTAAAATCCTGGATAGTCTCGGGTGTTCGCCTGGTCTCAGAAGTGTGCTGGCCATAGCGTCCTCCTGGATCGGAGTACCCCTTGCGGATTGCCCTGCCTATTATCACAATATGGCCCTTGCCTCCTATCTCTCATCCTCATGGCGGTTGAAGAGGAGTGGCGCAGATATGGCTGACGTTCTGGCCGCCCGTCTCCAGGAACTTGGCGGGAAAATTGTTACTGGAGCAGAGATAAGTGATATTCACGTCAATTCCCGTGTTGTGACCGGTCTTCAATTGGCATCTGGAGAATGTTTGACCGCCGGGACCGTGATCGGGGCCATACATCCTCAAGTTGTTCTCCGAATGCTCCCTCATGATTCGGTAAAACCTTCCTATCGAAACAGGATTTCAAGATTACAAAACAGTCACTCTGTCTTTTCCGTCCAGGCCCGGATTGATACCAAAGTTCATCCTGAGATTCCCTATAATATCTTCAAAGTGGAGACAGACCAGAGCGGTAATGTGCCGGATCTGAAATATTACCAAATCCGGAAAAGTGAAAAGGAAGGGACCTCTCTGCTCTCCATTCTAACTTCTGGAAAGGATGCTCTATGGTCACCATGGAAGGAGACAGTGAGTGGTCGTCGCGGCAGCGAGTATGAGGAGCTAAAAGAACAACTTGCTATGGAGTTAATCAGGGAGGCAGAAAGGCTGTTTGGATCATTCAAGCGTTTAAAAATCCTCGACACCTACACGCCGCTTACCATACGGGACTGGGTGAACAGCCCGCAAGGCAGTGCTTATGGGGTGCTGCGGTCTTCCAGCCAGACTCTGGCCACTGCACTGTTGAACCGTACTGCTGTCAAAGGTCTCTACCTTGCCGGGCAGAATGTGATGGCTCCCGGAGTGATTGGGACCATCATGGGTTCTTTCAGTACAGTGAAGTTGATTCTCGGTACGGATGAATTCAGGAAACGGGTGTGCTTGTGAGGAGAGCAATATGATACGGATTGGTCTGTTTGTCATCTGCAGTCTGTTCTTTCTCTCTATTTCCCGGCGCTCTTTAAAGAATCCCGGAACCCATGGATTTTATCGCTTTTTTGTCTTTGAGGGAATTCTTGTTCTTGTCCTCCTCAATCACCCCCACTGGTTTCGCAATCCCTTTTCCCTCTTGCAGATCCTGTCCTGGTTATTGCTGCTCTGTGCTATCTTTTTTGTGATCCAGTCGCTCCTGATGCTGAAAAAAAAAGGAGGCCATGCTGAACGACAGGAGATGCCGGAAAATCACGCCTTTGAAAACACTGTCAATGTTGTGGAAGAGGGGCTGTATCGCTATGTCCGTCATCCCATGTACAGCTCCCTGCTGTTTCTGGGATGGGGGGCTTTTTTCAAACAGATAACACCAGTAAGCATGGGACTGATTGTGTTTATAACCTGTTTTCTTATTGCTGCTGCCAGGGTGGAGGAGCGGGAGAATATTCGTTTTTTCGGTATGGTGTACGAGGCGTATATGAAACGGACAAAGATGTTTGTTCCGTTCCTGTTTTAAATTCATAAACACCCTGTGGAACACAAATGTTCCACAGGGTGTTTATGGTGTTGCTGATCTCTTTGTCCTCAGATGACGCTATTGGTGGTCGGTCCTGATAATTGCCGGCAGAAACATGGTCCAAGGAAAGCTGATTGTGACAACACCTGTCATTCCCGAAAAAGTTGAGAAATACGAAATACGAAGCACGAAATTCGAAACAATTTCGAAACCCGAATGTTTAAATGACAGAAACAAGGACAACAGCAGAAAATATTTTGATCAAAGTTTTGGTCATTTACCTTTTTCTTATTACCACCAATCTTCAGCCGGTAACAACTTCCTGGATCCCCGATAACAACCCTCGGGGATGACGGGAGCTTGCAACACGTTGATAAGAACAGCAGCATGGGAAAAACCACTGGCCGGCGCCCTGGCCACTGTGGGCAAAGACACCGGGGCCTGGAGATGCAGCCAGAAGAAACATGGCCATAGCAAAGGTAACGAGGGTGATCGGAGACTTTAAATCTCTTTGGCTTTGGCCATGGCATTCTTGAATGCCTGGGCAGAACCGGCAATGACGGCGTCGCTGACACAAAAAGCCAGTCGGAAGTATCCGGGGGCGCCGAATCCGCGCCCAGGAACAGCGAGGATTTTCTCTTCCTGGAGGATGGCACAAAACTTCACATCATCTTCAATGGGGGATTTTGGAAAGAGGTAAAAAGCACCCTTGGGTGGGATGAAGTCGTAGCCGGCATCGGTTAAGATTTTGCAGAAGGTTTCACGTCTCTTGACATAGATGGAGTTGTCCACGCTGGCATCCTGAAGTTCTGCAACCACCCGCTGCATAAGTGCCGGGGCATTAACAAAGCCGAGAATACGATTGGCAAGGGTCATGGCATCCAGAAGAGCGGACTTGTCGGTGATATCGGGATGGACGGCCAGATAACCGATGCGTTCACCAGGCAGGGAAAGATCCTTGGAGTAAGAGGAGAGGACAATGGAATTGTTGGTGGATTGGAGGATGGAGCCGACAACATTGTCGTCAAAGATGATTTTGCGATAGGGCTCATCCATCAGCAGGTAGATGGTGGTCTTCAGCTCAGCGCCTTTTTTGTCAAGCAGTCTGCCCAGTTTGTTCATAGACTCCTGGGAGTAGACCTGGCCCGTTGGATTGTTGGGGGAGTTGATGAGAACTGCTTTGGTTTTCTCCGTGATGGCCTCTTCAATGGCAGCCGTATCAATATTGAACTCGTCGTCTGTCTGCACCACTTTGCTTACTCCGCCATGGTTGTCCACATAGAAGTTGTACTCCACAAAGTAGGGGGCAAGGAGGATTACCTCTTCCCCGGGATTGAGCAGGGCCTTCATCACCACATTCAGGGCACCTGCTGCTCCGCAGGTCATAAGCATGTCGCCATGGAAAATTTCAACACCCTGCTCTTTTGACATCTTTCCGGCAAGGGCTTCACGAACCCAGGGGTAACCGCCGTTTGGCATGTAGGCATGCATGCCGGGAGTTTCATCGCTGACAATCTCCTGGATGACCCTGGTAAACTCAGCTGGTGGTGGCACATCCGGATTACCGAGGCTGAAATCAAAGACATTCTCCGCGCCGTACTGGGCCTTCATCTTTGCTCCTTCTTCAAACATCTTCCGGATCCAGGAGGATCTTTCGGCAAAACCGCGCATTTTTGTTGAGATAGACATTATGGGTTGCTCCGTATTGTTTGGTTAATTAGTAAGTTGGTTGTTTTGTGTTGTTTTTGGGAAACAGGAGGAAAGCTGAAGGGAACAGGCAGAAGTTTGAAGGAAAAAACGAATGACCTTGTTGTCTCTTCAGCCTTCAGCCTCATAACCTTTCCACCTGTTCAATCATTTTTTTGTTAAAAAGTCATATGCAGCATTAATCTCTTTCATCTTTTCTTCAGCAATAGAGCGAAACTCCTCGCCCAGGTGGATCACCTTGTCCGGATGATATTTCATGCTCAGTTTTCGGTATGCTTTCTTGATGCTGTCCATGTCAGCACCGGGTTCCAGGCCAAGTATGGCATAATACTGGTCAGTCCCTCCCTGGGACCGTGTGGTCTGCTGTTGTCTGCCATATTTATACTTGGCTTTAATGGTACGCGTGTCATAATCAGTGATCTGCAGATAATTGGCAATGTCGCTTGCTATTTTTAACTCTGCCTCCGGCACCTGACGCTTGGTGTAAAGAATCTGATAGATCAGTTCCAGGAGGATAAGCCGCGGCTCATAGGCAAAGGTGTCACGGAACTCCTGGAGCAGACTTTCCATGGATTGCGTGGAAGAAAGGGCCTCTTTTATCAGATCCTTGACCCAGTACATCCTGGTCTGATCGTAACGCAGGTTGTATTGAAAGAAACGGTGGATGGTGGAGATTTCTTCCTTGCTGACAGTGCCGTCAATCTTGGCAATATTGATAAGGATCTGGACCAGCAGCCAGACAAAGCGGTTGTGACTTTCTGTCTGTGAGGATTCATAGCTGGAGATCTTCTTCTGCATCCAGTAGCTGAATCCCCAGAAGAGAGCAATGAAGATCAGGATCCCGGCAATACCTGAATAGATAAGGATGCCAAGAAAATTCAAGAGACCGGAAAACCCTCCGGTGAGCAGGCTGAAAAGAAGAAGGATGAGGAGGCAGCCACCGCATCCCGGTTGTTTATGTCGTTGGTATTGCATGGATACTTTGTAAAATTAAGAGGGTTGCTGTTGATAACTTTCTTCGCCGAACAGGGCATCGATAAATTCATCAGGGTCAAAATCACGGAGATCATCGATCTGTTCACCGATGCCTATGAAGCGAATGGGGATGGCGAGTTCACGGCAGATATTAGCAACAATGCCGCCTTTGGCAGTACCGTCAAGTTTGGTCAGGGCAAGACCTGTGATGCCCACAGCTTCATTGAAAAGTTTCGCCTGGGAGACTGCGTTCTGGCCGGTGGTGGCATCGAGTACAAGCATGATCTCGTGCGGCGCACCGGAAAGCCTTTTCCCAATGACCCGCTTGATCTTTTTCAGCTCCTCCATAAGATTGACCTGGGTGTGGAGCCTGCCTGCAGTATCGACGATCACAACGTCATAGTCTTTTGCCACTGCCCTGTCTATGGCGTCAAAGGCAACAGCTGAGGGGTCGGCACCTTCGCGCTGAGAAACCACTTCAGCATCATTGCGTTCACCCCAGATCTTGAGCTGGGCCACGGCTGCTGCCCTGAAGGTGTCTGCCGCAACCAGCAGCACGGACTGGCCGGAATTCTTGAATTTATTGGTGATTTTGCCGATGGTTGTGGTTTTGCCTACCCCATTGACACCCACCACCATAATTACAAAGGGGCCGGACTGAGGCATGACCAGCTCTGCCGGTTTGTCAGACTCCATAACATAGGAGCGCAGCTTTTCCTTGAGTACCGCCTTCAGTTGGGTGGGATCCGAAAGTGCATCACGTTTGACCTGTTTTCTGGCATCATCAAGGATCTCCATGGTGATTGTGACCCCCAGATCTGCTGTGATCAGGATTTCCTCCAGTTCATCAAAAAGGTCTGCGTCAATTTCTTTTTTGCCAAGAAACAGCGTGTCTATGCGGTAGACTAAAGATTCTTTTGTCTTGGCGAGTCGCGTGGAGAGTCGCTGGAACATGGAGCCGATTGCGGAGGGTGAGGAGCCGCGTTCTCCGGGCTCAGCCTTCGGAGGAGTTTCTTGAAGAGTAGTTTCCTGGGGGGCGGCCTCTTTCGGCTTTAGCTCAGGCTTTAGCTCTGGAATAAGGTCTTCGCTTACGGGTTCTGCAACAGGGATATCCTGTTCTGTCTTTGAAAATTTCTTCTTAAACCAACCTAACATTGAGAGAGTTCCTTCTTTTTACGGTAGCAGATCATTTTCTGGTAGATAGTTGTGGAGAAAACTTTCCATATTACGCCCAGATCAACAAGAAAGCAACAGAAACAGGTGCCCTTTTTAATCATTTCTCTGTCGGGAAAGGCTTCCTGTTGAAACAGAAGAGGAATTTATTTGCTTTTCCGGAGAACGGGATTAGTGTATGGCATGGTTGTGAGCGAGTTGCAAGTCGTTGCTCTTCATTGCTGGTCACAGTAGACGAACAAATCAACTTATTCGTTTTTCTTTTTTTCATATATTGTTTTTAGGAGGATGTTATGTCTAGTTCATGTGGATCATCAAGCTCTTGTTCCAGTGGCTCCTGCGGAACCAAGGAGTCGCAACAGGCCAAAATGGCACAGCAGGATAATGCCATTACCCGGTCTCTTGGAAAGATTAAAAATAAAATTCTGGTTATGAGCGGTAAGGGTGGGGTTGGAAAATCCACCGTTTCTGTCAATCTGGCTCTGGGGCTGGCAGGTAAAGGTCACAAAGTAGGGCTTATGGATGTTGATCTCCACGGTCCTGATGTTATCCGTATGCTGAATATTACCGGAAGTCTTGTGGCTCCAGAGAAGCCTGACGATCTGGTTGCACCACTGCAGTACAACGATAATCTGAAAGTTGTTTCCCTCGAATATATGATGAAGGATCGGGACGAAGCCATTATCTGGCGCGGTCCTCTCAAAATTCAGGCCATTCGTCAGTTTGTCGCGGACATGGATTGGGGGGAACTGGATTACCTGATCATTGATGCTCCTCCAGGTACCGGGGATGAACCACTGTCCGTTGCCCAGACCATTCCTCGGGTGAAGGCTGTGGTGGTTACCACTCCTCAGAAAGTCGCCCTGGCAGACGTGCGGAAGTCTCTCAATTTCTGTAAGACCGTGGAAATGGAAGTTGTAGGCGTGATAGAGAATATGTCCGGTTTTGTCTGTCCCGAGTGTAATGCCACGGTGGATATTTTTAAGACCGGCGGTGGTGAAGAGATTGCCCGTGAGTTTGATCTGCCGTTCCTCGGTGCTGTGCCCATGGATCCCAAGGTTGTAATTGCCGGTGATAGTGGTGTTCCTTACCTCTCTTCTGACGCCAAGAGTCCCGCCACTGAAGCCTTTGCCAAGATCGTTGATGCGGTTGAGTTACGCATGCCTCCGGTCGCTGCTCCCGCACCTCTGCAGATGGCTTCTGCTGGTTCTGCATCCGACTGCGGCTGCGGTGGCGGAGGATGTAATCCGGATACCTGCAACTGCTGATGAACTTTTACCGTCTCGAGTTTACAGTTATTTTTGATGGTGTCGTATTTATACCCAGTAGTTAGGGTGAAAACTCTTCATCAGCTTTAAAACCTTTTTTTTCCTCAAAGCCTATGTTTATCAAACAACTTATCGTCGGATCCATGGGGGTCTGCTGTTATATTGTCGGCTGCTCCAAAACCTCTCGTTGTGCAGTGGTTGATCCTGGCGGCGATGAAGAGAAAATTCTGCAGGAAGTGAAAGATTCCGGCCTGAGCATTGACGCCATTATTGCTACCCACGGTCATCCCGACCATGTGTGCGGGAATAGAAGAATACAAGAGGCCAGTGGTGCTGAGATTATCATGCACGAGGCCGATGCTGAGTTTTTTGCCAAACCAGAGGTCCAGAACTATTTTTCCATGCTGGGTCTTGACCCCTCACCTCCTGTTGATCGCAAGGTAAAGGAAGGAGACGTCATCATCATAGGTGAAGAGAAACTGAAGGTGATTCACACCCCGGGGCATACTCCAGGCGGTATGTGTCTCTACTGTGCCCCTGACCTTATTACCGGAGATTCACTCTTTGTCGGTGGTATCGGCAGGACTGATTTTCCGGGAGGCTCCCATGAGGAGTTGATTGCAGCCATAAAGGGGAAAATTCTGACACTGCCTCCTGAAACTGTTGTCTGGCCGGGTCATGGCTATGGCGGCAGTCGTTCCACTGTGAAAGAAGAGGCTCGTTCGAATCCCTATCTGTATTAATATTTCTATGCTTTCAAATTTATGCGCGAAATAGTCCTAGGCACTGCAGGTCATGTTGATCATGGTAAGACCAGCTTCATCCGGGCACTCACCGGTATTGAAACGGATCGCCTGAAAGAGGAAAAAAAACGCGGAATTACCATTGAGCTGGGCTTTGCCTATCTTGATCTTCCATGTGGCCATCGTCTGGGTATTGTAGACGTGCCCGGTCATGAAAAATTTGTCAAAAATATGGTGGCAGGTGTCACCGGTATGGATCTGGTGGCCTTTATCATTGCCGCCGATGAAGGCATTATGCCGCAGACCGAGGAGCATTTTGAAATCTGTCGTCTGCTTGGAGTGAAGCAGGGGATCATTGTCATTACCAAAAAAGACATGGTTGAGGAAGAGTGGCTGGAAATGGTCACTGAAGAAGTACGTGACTACTGCAAGGGCAGTTTTCTGGAAGAGGCCCCCCTTGTCCATGTCTCTTCGATCACCGGAGATGGTATTGAAGAGGTGCGTCAGCTTCTTGATTCATTTGTTGCCAGCCGGCAATTCACCGAAGCACACGGACCGTTTCGCCTCCCTGTTGACCGTATTTTTGCCATAAAAGGCTTTGGTGCCGTGGTCACTGGAACGTCCATATCCGGACGGGTTGGCCTGGGTGCAGACCTCTGTTTCTACCCCTCAGAGATGACAGCAAAAGTTCGTGGGATTCAGGTGCATTCAAGCGATGTTGAAACCGTTGAAGCCGGTCATCGTACTGCCATCAACCTCCAGGGTGTGGTCACTGCTGCTGTCAGCAGGGGCATGGTCGCGGCCACTCCGGGCTGTTTGTTGCCGGGGTATATGCTGGACAGCGAACTCCTCTATCTTGCAACAAATACCAAAGCGTTGAAACACAGGGCCCGGGTTCGAGTCCATCTGGGCACTGCCGAGATTATGGGGCGAGTCTCTCTCCTTGACCGTGATGAGTTACAGCCGGGTGATACTGCCGGTGTGCAGCTTCTCCTTGAAGAACCTGTTGCCGTCTGGCCTGGTGATCGTTACGTAATCCGCTCCTATTCACCAGTGGCTACCATCGGTGGTGGAGAGGTCCTTGGAAATATGCCGCCCCGTAAGCGTAAACGTTTGACCGAGCGTGATCGCAAACAAAATAAAGCAATTTTTCAGATTCTCTTTGATGATAATATAGAGGAAAAAATGCTGCTTTTTCTCCGGGAACGGGGAACGCTGGGGCTCACCTTTGATGAACTGGCAGTAAGGCTGGGAACTTTTGGAAAGCAGTTGAAAAAATTGATTGAAGTTCCTCTTTCATCAAGGAAAGTTGTGGTTGTGGATTCCACAACCCAGCGTTATCTCGCGAAGAGTGTTAGTGATACCGTGGAACAGACACTGCTGGACACTCTCAAACAATATCATGCAGATAATCCTCTCCAGATAGGCTTATCCAAGGAAGAACTGCGTTCGGTGCTTGACAGGACGGTGGACTCGAAGGTCTTTCATTTCTGCCTCAGCGAACTGCAGAAAAAGGATCTGATTGTTCAGGAAGAATCTGCTGTCCGTCTTGCCACCCATCAGGTGGCTCTGCAGGCCGATGAGAAAAAGCTGCAGGAGGACCTCCAAAACTGGTACCGTGAAAAAGGCCTGGCCACTGCCACCACCCGGGAGACCATGGATGCCTTTAAAGACTACCCGGCTTCACTGGTAAAAGAGGTTTTTGCACTTTTGCTGAGGGAAGGAAAGCTGGTGAAGGTGAGTGAAGCTCTCTGTTACGACGCAAAGGCCATTGCAGGATTGCAGGAAAAGGTAACAAACTTTATTGAAAGAGAAGGAGAGATTGATGCACCACGGTTTAAGAACCTCACCGGTCTGACAAGAAAGTTTTCCATCCCCCTCCTTGAGTATTTTGACCGAATCAAACTCACCATCCGTGTGGGTGACTTGAGAGTTTTGCGAAAAAAGAGTTGAACCCTGCTGTCGCATCATTTTGACTGGTCGAAGTGCTGATCTAAACAAAACAGACCCCTATCGCTATTACTTCATCCAACACCCCTAAAAAATATTCCGGTTGGGCATTTTTCTCCTCGGTTAGACTTGCGCTTTTCACCCTCTCTCTGCTCGCCCTCACCTCTGTTGTTGGCACAGTTATTCCCCAGAAGAAAGCTCTGCAGTGGTATGTTCAGGAGTATGGTGAGACACCTGCTCACCTCTTTCAACTCCTTCATCTTCCCGATATGTACAACTCCTGGTGGTTTCTTGGACTGTTAGGGCTTCTCTGTACCAATCTCATTGTCTGCAGCCTGGAGCGCTTTCCCGGAGTGTGGAAAATGATCCGGAACGACGGTCTTGCTGTTCCGTTGAAACGGTTGGAAAAAATGGGAAGAAAAACAACCTGGAAGAGTAGTTTGTCAATGGCGCGAAGCGTCTCCGAAATGAGTAACAAGCTCAGCAGCATTGGCTGGAAAAGCAGAAGATGCCAACGTGATGGCGGCATCATGCTCTTCGCTCAGAAAGGGGCCTACAGTCGAACTGGTGTCTATCTTGTTCATGTCTCTATTCTTGTCATACTTGCTGGGGCCACTCTTGGTGAGTTGACCGGCTTTAAGGGCAGTGTCATGCTGCCGGAGACCCGGCAGACGGATAAAGTCTACGCCTTCAACTCCAGCGAGTCCATTGACCTTGGATTTAGCATTCGGTGTGACTCGTTCAGTATCAAGCATTACGATACCGGTATGGTCAAAGAGTACAGCTCCCTGTTGACTGTTATGGAGCCGGGAAAAGAGTCCTTTCAAACCGCTATAGAGGTAAATAAACCATTGACCCACAGGGGGGTTACCTTTTATCAGTCCGGTTATGAAGCCTATAACGATTTTCTTGTCCAGATGACCAATATCGAGACGGGGAACCGGAAAACGATCATCATCCCTTTTCAGACAGAGGTGCAATGGGCGGAGGAGGGGCTCAGCTTTGGCATTGTCAATGTTGAACTTGTGGACCAGTCGGTGCAGAGGATAAAAGTATGGTTCAGCGGCAGTAAAGGGGGAGCATCCGTTTTCTGGCTCGGCAATGGTGAATCAACCCGTGTTGAAAGGGAAGGGCAAACCTATCTCCTCAGTGCTAAGCAGCTGCATGCCACTGGTCTTCAAGTAGCTAAGGATCCTGGTGTGTGGCTTGTCTATCTGGGCTGCGGGCTGATGCTCTTCGGTCTGATGGTTGCCTTTTTTCTCTCCCATCGACGAATTTGGTTGTTCATTAGCGAAGAAGACGGTGGAGCCTCTGTTCTTTTTGTCGGCAACGCCAATAAAAACAGGGTTGGTTTCGAGAACAGTTTTGGTCGTCTGGCGGAATGGTTGCAGAAAGGCTAACCCACATTTCTCACGAGCATTTTGTCAACAAATAACACTGTCCCTTCAGGACAGGTGATGAGGAGGATTCAAGACCGGTGGCTCACGCACACCGGCTATAATACCTTCCCCCCTTCGGGGGCCTCCGACACCCATACCTACGCTCTTCCTTGCTCCTCTTGCAGCAGTCACGCAGTCACGCACTCCCGTAGGTTGGGTTAGCGTCAGCGTAACCCAACAATCTCCATCCATACCAGGTCCGCAATACAC
>JAIPEF010000032.1 GCA_021737265.1 Desulfocapsa sp.
TGTCCGAGAATAGACATTTTTTCTCAAATCGAGGCATCTGTGAAAAATAAGCACAGGCATATACATAATATTCCGAGCATTATTTTTCACAAGCAACGAAGAGTTGGGGAAAAAGGGCATTTTCGGTCAGGCTCCTAGATTTATTATACCAATCCATATGCAAAGAACATCTCTTTAAAAACAGAATTTGACGCGTCAAAATGGTTTTGGCTCATTCTTTGTCAAAACTATCCACAACAATTGCACCCATAGATGCTGGCATAGTGACAACTATAATGCGTTTCAACGATGTTATAGGGTCGGCCAGCACAGGAAGTTTATCCAAACACAGTAAAACCAAACCAACGACTAACGCTGTCATTAAGTACGCTATCACTATACGAAAAATGAATACGGATAAACGAGATTTAACATCTTTCTGAAACACACTTTGATAGGTAAAAAGGGTAAGAAATAGTAATGAGAGCAGGAATAACATAATTAAATTATGAAAAGGCAATGTTTCTCCTAATCGCCATGCCTCTTCAGAAAAGGAAATTGGAACAGCGAGCGCAAATGCCCCCACAAATACCTGACTCGCATCTTCCATATTGAAACTGAATTTCATCTTATTCCCTTTCCATTCACCGCCATTTAACGTCCGGTATCAGCTAAATAACGTTGTTCAAGTAAGCTGCTACGCGGCAGTTATTAACACCAGCCGCTGTCCTGAATGTCCATAATCCTTTTTTTCTCTCCACAAATCATTTTTCAAGATTGATCATATCCTTATAGGGCCGTTTGTAGAAGCGGTAATTTGCAACCTTTATAAGGCGAATGATCATGAAACTGATTGGTACGACAAAACAGGTATAGCCCATCACGGTATCCGCTTCTTCTTTCAAAATGTTGCCCGTCATGAATGGCCTACTCTTGATCTCATCAAGGTCAAAAGAGAGCAAAGGCTCCCTGATATTCCAGTGTCGAAGGGGTCAGAAATGCCCTTGCCAAGGTCAGGATGTTTCACAACTATGCCTTTTGGGCAACGGTTTATGCCTGTGGACTCATGCTGCAGGAAGCGCTCTTTCTCCAGGTAACAGATATTGACGCAAAACGGATGATGGTCCATGTCCATCGTGGTAAGGGGGCAAAGGATCGCTATGCCCCCTGCCCAAATCCACCTTGACCTTTGTCTGAACCGGGCTTCTTGAACAATGGATTGAACCGACCGCTACGAGGATCGGAATCAATCCTTATTGGTTATGCGTCACTTCAACTGTACTTCTTTTCGGACAGTAGCAAGGGTAATTGGTTTTGCTTCTTCAATTCCCAGTTCCTCCGCCAACGATCCTGGATACCTAAGATACTTCAGACTGGCAGAAAGGGTAAATGGCTGACCGATATCGTCAGGAACCTGAAAGGTAAAAAATTCCTGCCTGACTTCACTGGCCTCCAACCTGTTATCAAATATAATTTTTTGGGCATCAAAGGAGAAGAGGGCTTGCTCCCCTTCCGGATCAACGCAGATTGCCCTGTATACACGACTTCCAGGTAATATTTCTTTTCCGATAAACTTGGAATCAAACTTGCCTTTGCCGGACACGTCAAATCTTTTCTTGTCAAGGGAGTTCGCAGCTATGTGAACATTTCTGCCGCCGACCTCAGCAACAAGCTCAAGGTACAGCAAGCGGAGTTCAGCGCTGCCCGTTGGTAATTTGTGACCTGATTTGGAATTATCCACCTCTACATAGATCACCATCTCTTTTCCTGCTTCCACTGCAGATTCATCAATTTCTATATCCAGCTGAATAGCCCCAACCACCTGGGACTCCGAATGTGCTCCGGGAAAGCGGTGAGTATAGAGCTTTTTTCTTTCTTTCGAGGTAATTAACGTTCCCTGGGCAGCTGTTCCGGATTCATATACAGGCTCTCCGGCAGTCAAAAACCCCTGTATATTCATATGACAGTCCTGGCATTCAATCCCTTTATCTGCGTATGAACTTTCTTTCCACTCAGAAAAAGTAGATATTATTTCCAGCCCATAACGATTTTTTCTATTATGGCAGATAGCACAGAATTCACTCTTCGTATGCAATTCAGAGTAGGATCGATGATGATCATCTTTGTACTTGAAGGGACCCAGTTTTTTCACACTGGGCCTTGAAATAAAATTCCCGCCTTCAGGTGTTGAACCTTCATATCCGCTGATGGTATGACACAAATCGCAATCAACCCCTGGGATATAGTCTCCTTCGTCAGGAAGAGAAGAAATATCACCTCCGGACCGAACAAACGTTAAAGGAGAATGGCAGGCTATACAGGCACTCACCTCTTCAAAGAGAGCATTACTATTCCTGGTGGATGGCAACAGGACATCAAAAAAAATAGCTTTGACTATGGGATTTTCAAATGATCTTCCATGCATTGACTCTGCATACTGTTCATAAATATTGGCATGGCAGTTTTTGCATGAAGTGGAGGTCTGATAATCACTGGATCCTCCTATGGGTGCATGACCATCTGGATGAGCTTTTTTTTCAATCACTGAAGTCGAAGATGGTGCAGATGAACTACAGGACAAGGTGAATGCAACAATTGCACAGCAACAAATAAGTCGGGATATTACGATTAGAGAGGGAAAACATCCTCTACTGTATTGCTGCGAAGACAGAAAAAGCATATTTCACCTCTCTCCTGAATGAGCAAACGATATAGACTGCTTTTTTGGAAAACATCATCGGTGATATTTATTCATCAATAAAACATCCACTTCCAGTGGAGAACCCTGAGAGGTTCAACCGTTCCTGCGTGAATTATTCAGAAACTGATGGTGATTTCCTCTGGATGCCCGATAACTCCATTTTGGTATGACGAGCTCAGCCGGCCTGCCATAATTCTCGTTCGCTCCAGTCATTCAATCTGAGAAAAAATTGCTATTCTCGGACAGCCTCCTGGTCAATGGGGAGTATTCATTTTTTCGCCCCCTTCAAGGGGGCTTTCCTGAGGCCTCCCGCTCTGCAGGAGGAGTATCACTGTATGGATGAATCATATTTTACAATATTCGTGTTGAAAAACACAAGGTATTACTTGACAATAATCACCCAAAAAACATTGTCTTATTAGTGGGTAACAAGAATTGATCTCACCAGGCTTAATAGTGAGGCGCCTGAAGAAAGGGGAAAAAGAATCAAACTACTACAGCGTAAACCTTAATTTGCCGTTTTGGGTTCGTCCGTCATACCCGAGTGCTGTTATCGGGGATCCAGCATTTTCCTTTTTTTGGTATCAAAGTGTTATAATCACGACTTGAACATTGGCTAAATATCATACGTAATCAGAAAAAAAATGCCATCCTGCACAATACACACAGGATGGCACATATTAAGTGATAAAATATTTGCGGCTACCATAGGATCATGGCATGTCTAACCCTCTTTCCGGTCTACTGAAGTTGTGGCACCACGAACAATCCTTGCCCTCATCTTCCACATGTTGTTCATGGATCCATAGATATTCCGGTCCACTCTCGCTCCCCTCATCGTCGTGACATTGAAAGCAAACCACCTCACGGCTGTCTTTGAGACCATAGCCTAGAGCGCCGACCAGATCCATCCTGCCTGTATTGTCATGGCAGTCGCTGCAACCAAGGGCTTGAGAGGACGGCGGAACCTCATGGGTGATAAGCTGCATGGTGTCAGTCAGCACCCATTCGTAGGGGCTGGCCTCAGAATATCCCATGTTTGCAAGACCGGAACGAACGGAACCGTCGATATCACCGCTACCGAAGTACACACTGGTATCCAGTGCAATGAGCTGATTCTCGTTGGTGACTAAAGGCTGCAAAGCGGTCTTGTATTTAAAGGGAAATAATTTGGCATTATTGTCATTCACTGTCCCCTGGGGCCTGGATGTCGGGATATTTCCAGTCTGAGGATCAGCCTGTGCTGGATCAAAGAGGAGATAGCTTGAGCTGTAGCCGTTCCACCAGGCGTATCGAGGGATCTGGTTGCCGGCCATTGTTGGAGTCGGATGGATGGCACCACTGGCTGTGGTGTGCGGCTGGAGCCAATCTCTGTGTGTTTCAGTCTTTTCGTCAGCAGCAGTGTCAGAAGCGTTTTTAGCAAATGTCGGAATGTGACAACTCTGACATGCTACCCTGGCAAGGTGACGATTAAGATCATCATCTCTATGTTCTCTAGTCCCTTTACCACTCTCATCATGACAATTGTAACAATTCATCGCTACGTCCAGGTCAGTTGGGCGTAAATCTGACCCCCGTCCGGCCATCCTGTGTTTATCTGTGATGTGACATTCCTGGCAGGAAAGATTACCGCCACTCTTTGCCATATGGACGTCAAAGCCGATATCACTGGTGTTGCCATGGGCCAGAGCCATATCACCCCTTTTGAAGTTGTCTCCACCACCGCCTTTGGCGTGGCATTGAAGGCAGGTAACTCTGTTTGGCATGTGAACAGTTTGAGCTGCCTGGAGCATAGTGATGGTCATTTTTGCTTCATCCGGCACAAATATCCCATCCACTTTTTTTCGTTTATACTCTTCTTGATGACAAATCAAACAGTCGATATTTGCAAGCTGAACAGCTGACTCAACTAATTCCGGACGAAGGCCGAGACCAACATGACAGGCCCCGCAACCGTTCCAGTTTCCAGTGATGTTGATACAGTAGGAATTCACACCAAGATCAAGCTTTCCCTGAAGATTTGGACCATTGGTCATGTAGGGAGTCTCTCCCAGCCACTGGTAATGACTCGAAGCAAAGACCTGTCTGGCCTCTTCCGTATGGCAGGCGAGGCAGGTGACCGTACCATTCCATTCCTGGATTGATTCATGACTCTCCCCCCCGGGGGGGAGTGTATCTGTATGACATTTTAAAAGTAATCCAATGATTCCAGACGAAAGAATAACCCTTTCTTTTTCATCTGCCACTACTGTGGAAACGGGAAAAACAAAAACAAAGAGAAAATAAATGACCATCAGAGATTTACTAGAGACAAACTGCATGCGTTCCTCCTCTATTACTGGATAAGATGAGATTGTGAACTATTCCCATGCAAAAATACTCCATCGTAGCACTTAAATCAAGTGGCACCCTTTTTTCCATACTTCCGAGAGAGAACTTGCCATTCCTTTTGGGAAAGTATATCGTTTGTCTAATGATGGTCTCAATTTAGATACTTGATACCTACCCTTCCCGTGATCACGCAATGTTAACTACACTTTTCAAGCACTGGTCTTACCGGGTATTCGCTCCAGGTGCAATACTTCGGAAAACCTATGAGGCCTTTCAAAAATTACTCTCTTTTGACAGCCGCAGTCATGAATTGATGGCAGAAATCGAGAGCATTTATTACCAGGGGAAAAAAGAAGATTTCAGTATAATTTCTCTCAAATATGATGCCCTTGCTGAAAGTGTCAACGGTATGGTCAGCAGCCTTGAAGAGATGGCTCCCGGTTCCTATGTCGGCTTGTCGGCATATTATCGTAAATTTGATTTTTATTGCCGCTTTTTCCTTGTCCCGCCACCCCTTAATTTTGGTACTCCTTTTGTCCTGGAATTTGCTGGTGACACTATCTCCACTCCCCTGGCCGGCGCTAAAACCACCAACCTTGTGGAAATTGGTGATGATCTTAACCTGAATATTCCATGCGGTTTCGTCATTACCACAAACAGTTTCAACTATCTCCTTGAATACAACGATCTTCGACCTGCCATCACTTCACTACTTTGTAAGATTGACCTCCAGGATGTTGACCTGTTATCACAGATAGCTTCCCAACTTATGGGTTTAATCAGAAATGCCGAAATTCCACCTGATATCGAGGCAGCAATTGTATACGCCTCCCGAAGAATCAAGGAGAAAAAATCTACAGACCAACTCGTTGCCGTACGAAGCAGTGCACTCAGTGAAGACGGGCAATGTTCATTTGCAGGTCAATATGCTAGTTACCTGAATATAAAGCTGGAGAATCTTCTACAAACGTATTTGAAAGTACTCAGCAGTAAATACAGTCCTGAAGCCCTGGCCTATCGCATCAATTGCGGGCTGAGTGATGAGGAAGCTCCCATGGCGGTAATGATACTTGAGATGGTTGATGCCAATTGTGCCGGGGTACTCTATACAGCTGACCCATCCGGTATTCAAGAGGACACACTTTTTGTTCATGCGACACATGGTCTTGGGGAGGCTGTGGTCAGTGGTAAGGTGATACCTGATGTTTTTACTGTGGATAAGACCACGAACCAGTTGAAAGAGAGAAATAGCACCAATGAATCAGCCAGAGGTCGCACCTTAACTGAGTCACAACTCCTGGATTTGAGTAAGAAAGGGCTTCTCATAGAGCATCACTTTGGAGCAGCACAGGATATTGAATGGGCCATGCCCAAAGATGGTTCCCTTATTTTCCTGCAAAGTAGACCCTTGCAGGTTACAAACCTCAAGGAAAAATCTGCTTCGTCCTATGATCCAGGTTCATGCGAACCACTCTTTCATGCTGGTGTAATGGCTGCGTCAGGTATCGGAAGCGGCAAGGCCTGGTGTCCTGATGCCAAAAACCCGCTGAAAAATCTCGAAAATGGTGCAATTCTGGTTATTCGGGAAACCTTACCCAGCTATGTAAAATTTCTTCATCTGGTCAGTGGTGTTATTGCAGAACTTGGGAGTTCAGCCGGTCATTTTGCCACTGTCTGTAGAGAATTTGGGGTACCGCTTTTGCTCGGTGTCGGCGACAATATTCATAGAATCAAACATGGACAAGCACTGACGCTCTCAGCAGATGACACCACAGTCTATCCAGATGACACCCTTGCCTTAATCAGCAAGATACCAGCCTATGAACGTGACAAGAATCTTCCTTTTTACCGAAAGTTGCGATCTATCCTTGATTTTATCACCCCTTTAAAGCTTGTTGACCCACACGCTGCAGACTTCACTCCGGAAGGCTGCCGCTCCCTCCATGATATTATCCGTTTTTCACACGAAAAGGCAGTACAGAGCATGTTTTCCATCGGTGATCGCTGGGGAGGCAGAAGAGGTGTGAAAAAGAAACTGCAGACGAGTTTACCTTTTGAGGTATTTCTAGTGGATGTTGGTGGTGGTCTGGATAAAAGAGCCGCCGGTCGTGACATCATCACTGTGGATTTGGTCCATTCAACCCCTTTTCAGGCTTTGTGGAGGGGGTTAAATCATTCTGACATCAGCTGGGGGGAACAGACCTACTATGACTGGAAATCCTACGATCAGTTAGCCATGAGTGATGCATTTGCCTTTCAATCCAGTTCCGATTCAGCCAGTTATGCAGTACTGGGAAAAGACTACTTGAACATCAACATCCGTTTTGGGTATCATTTCACTGTGGTTGATTCCCTTTGTGAACCTGAATCTGCTGCAAGTTACTGTACAATGCGTTTTGCCGGTGGTGGTGGTGATTTTGATGGCCGTGAGTTACGTATTCTTTTTCTTACTGACATCCTTGAACAACTCGATTTTCGAGTTGAGACCAAAGGGGAACTTCTGGACGCAAGACTTACCGGAATTTCCGCAGAAAAACTCCTGGAACGGATAGAGTCCATTGGCAGGCTGCTTGGTGTCACCAAACAGATGGATATGCGGCTCAAAGACAGGGAGATGGTTAACCGGCAGGTTGAAAAATTCTTTCAAATGGTGTGAAAACTTTTCAAGTTAACAGGCTGAAATTTATTTATTGTGGTACTTAATCAATGTCATATAAATTAACCTGGATTACTAAACAACTGGCAGTAGGCCAGGCACCAATGTCCTATGAAGAACTGGATTCCATTCGGGAACAGGGCATAGGTGCCATTGTCAACCTTTGTGGAGAATTCAGTGATCTCCACGAGATACAGGAGCAGGCAGGTTTTGAGGTATATTATTTACCTGTCCACGATGAATGTGCTCCTGAAATGGAATGCATGGAAGAGGCGCTTCACTGGTTTGATGAAGCCATCTACCTTAAAAAAAAGGTTTTAGTTCATTGCCGTCATGGAATTGGACGCACTGGAACGTTCGTCTCTGCCTACCTCCTGCGACGTGGCCTTGGTCTCAAACTTGCCGAGAAAACCTTAAAAACGACCCGTGCAAAACCAAGCAATTACAGCCAATGGAAACTTCTGCGTAAATACAGCAAACAACAGGGCAGGCTGGCAGTTCGGGAAGCCTCGATAGAAGATAGCAGTGCCGTTGAGCTGAATCCGTTTTTTGAAGAATATAGAGCCATTATGGCTGATGCTGTAGGCCTTGATAACAATGGCGACAAGCAACCGATTGACACTGAACAGTGTTGCCACGAATACTTTGAACTCCAATTGATTGAGGCAGTTTTTGTCAGTCATAGCATGAACATTTTGCTCTCAAGCAGTGTACGGCAGGAGGTTATCCACAAATCGCTGGCCCTGCGAAAACAGACCAATATTTCCGGAGCATCAGTTAACGCCAAAGATCTGGCACTACGAAAATCCTTGTGGCAAGAAACTCGTCCATCATGTCCACTTTTAGATAGTGACACCTGTATGATCTCTAAAGATCGCCCTCTCCATTGTCGTCAGTTAAAAGCTGATTTACAACCAAAGCAATTAGCAGCGATGACAGAAAGACTGTCCAGAGATGTCTTTTTTGCCCTTACCGGGGTCTTTCCTCCAGGTGAATCATTACACTTTTCAATGCTGGACACCCTCTCCGGCCGTTTTGTCCAGCAGTATTTCCAGGCCATGCTGAAGAACCAGGAAAAAAAGTATGAATAATGAAAGACAAAAACGGCTCCTTATTGTCGATGATGAGCGGGATCTGTTAAATCTTCTCAAAAAAGTGCTGTTAAAAAAATGCCACTGCGATATTGCTTTGGCAGAGACAACAGCAAAAGCACAAGAGTTGGTTACAGACTGGAAGCCCGATGTGGTTCTCACGGATATTATCATGCCGGAAAAAGACGGCCTCCAACTGCTGAAGTTTATAAACGAGACAGACAGTACCATTAGTACCATCATCATGACTGGTTACGGTACTGTTGAAATGGCTGTCAAGGCCTTGAAAGGTGGGGCCTACGATTTTTTTGAGAAACCCTTTGACAATGATAAAATCAGCAGGGTCGTCCACCGGGCCCTGGAACGTACCTACTTATTGAGAGAGAATCAAAACCTGCAGCAGCTACTGGTCAATAACTGCCGATCCAGCAAGCTTATCGGAAAAACAAAGCCAATGCGGCAGGCCGTAGATTTATTAACCCGCTTTGGCCAGAGTGATGCCACCGTTCTCATTCGCGGAGAATCCGGAACGGGTAAAGAGGTGGCCGCCCGTATCGTCCATGCGGCAAGCAAACGTACCAAAAAGAAGATGATTACCATCAATTGTCCAGCTCTTCCTGAACAGATCCTTGAAAGCGAACTTTTCGGCTACTCCAAAGGTGCCTTTACCGGGGCAGATCATGACAAGGATGGACTGTTCCTGGAAGCTGAAGGTTCCACAATTTTACTTGATGAAATCGCTGATATTCCAGTCACTCTGCAGACTAAACTGTTGCGCGTCCTCCAGGAAAAAGAAATTCAACCCCTTGGCCAGACCAGAACCATTAAAGTCGATGTGCGGGTACTTGCCTCAACCAACCAGGATCTTGAGGCAAAGATTGCCCGAGGTGAATTCAGGGAAGACCTTTATTATCGATTGAATGTGATGACAGTCGTATTGCCTTCTCTTGCTGAACGGAAAGAGGATATTCCACTCCTGGCTCAACACTTTCTGAAAATATATGAAAGAGAATATGATCGTCAGGGTATGTCCTTTAGTCCAGAGGCCCTGCAATATCTCATCAATAGAAAATGGCAGGGGAATGTTCGTGAATTGCAGAACAGTATCAACAGGGCCGTTTTGCTGGCACCTGATTCGATACTCACACCGTCCGACTTCAGTCACGATGAGGCTCCGGACACTAATGGAGAGATCAGCTCCATTTCAGGATTACCAGATTACGACAACCAACTTACTTATAAACATGCCAAAGAGAGGGTTGTGAACAATTTTTCCATTTCTTTCCTGAGGGATTATCTGCAGAAGACCAGGGGCAATGTCTCGTTGGCAGCCAAAGACAGTGGTATGGAAAGGCAGGCTTTCCAGCGTCTCTTGCGCCGTTATAATATTAACGCAGACGACTTCAGGTCATAGGGTACCCCCAATCGGTTTGCCTGAGGCAATTTTAATCTGATTTTTTATCCATGGGAAGATTGCTCACCGGGGGAAAGTTATGTATAATTAAAAAAAAATAACACATATTTTTTCATATTTTAATAATTCAGCTGTTTGGGGGAATTCGTTATGGGTACGACTACAAAAATCATCTTTGGCAGTGTTTTAGCTCTCTCTGTCGCTCTGATGTTCCTGATCTTTTCTATGCAAAAAAGCGCTCAACTCACACTGGACCTGGAAGATGTTAGACAAACCGTCCAAAAGAAAGAACAAGAAATTACAAAGATCCAACAAAATCTTGCAGATACAACAGCTGTAGCTGAAAGTGCAAAATCGAGGAATGCTGTTATTCCAAAACTCCAGAAAATCATAGACAAAGCAGAAAAGGAAAAACTTGGGTATGAGCAGCAAATTGATGATCTGCAGGGTCAATTAAAAAAGGCCGATGCACATCTAGCTGAATACAGTCTCCTGCAGGAAGAGTTCAAAAACCATCAAGTTCTGCTTGCCGATGCAAAAAAAGCAACAATTTTAGCCGAAGAGAAAACAGCCCAAACCAATGAAGAGCTCAAGGCATTGCAGCTTGAATCGGACCAACGTGAAGAGCAACTCAATCAACTCATAGCTGAACTTGAACAAAGAGATCGTGTCATCCAGGTATACAAGGAGAAACTTGACACATCTGTCGATGAAATAACTCTCCTCCAACAAGAGGATTCCGTTGAACGCTTAAATCTCAACCTGATCCTGGATGAACTTGCGGTCAAAACCCATCTCGTTGAAGAACTCGCCAATAGAATAATAAAACTTGGGGGTTCCGCTGACGTTTCCAGTTCTTTTTCTGGTCCGAACAGCAATGGTCCAGTAGCTCAAGCAGATGATCAGGCAGTGATTGAACAACTGACTCTTGAGAATGACTCATTAAAAGAAAAAATTGGAGACCAGGCAATTCTTATTCATGACCTGAAAAGTGAAATCAAGAGCCAGAATGATCTTCTGACTGCAAACCAAACAGAAATAGAAGAACTTATCATAAGTGCCCAGGGGATGAACGAAGAACTCAGTGCACTGAGACTCCTGGAGCAGAACAATCAACAGGAACTCTTCCAACTCAAAAACAACTTTGTCAGCAAAGAAAAAGAACTCGTTACAGCACTGGAAAAATCCGACAAACTCTCTGCTTCACTGACAGAGAAAATAGCAACCCTTGAAAACCAGCTGGCTTACTTTACCGACAACAAGGACGACACCCTTTTCGAACTGAACAAGATGAAAGAAGAGTTTGGTGATCTTATAGATGAGAACGAAAAACTGGTTGCTGCACTTGCAGACACTCAAATCTCCTTAGAAGAGGCCCAAAAGGAAAAGGCTCAACTTGAAAACAATTTTCAAACTTCACAGACAGCCCTGAAACAAGAACAAGCAGACAACCAAGCCCTTCTTTCCTCAGAAATTGAGCCATTCAAACTTGCCTTGGCCAAATCTGAAAAACGATTTAACGCACTCAATGAACTCTACCAGAAATTGGAGAAACAGCTGGCAGACGTTAATAAAGAAAAAAGCAAACAGGAAGACCTTTCAATACAATTGGCTGCAGTACAGACAGTTCTTAAGGGAACACAGGAAAAGAATGTTCAGTTCATTAAAGCTAATGACTCTTTGAAACAAGAGATCGACAGATTGCAGACCACTGTGGACGAGCAAAAAACACTCATTGAGCAACTAGGTACTCAACTGACCGAAAATAAGGCCCAGCTTACTGAATTGGAGACCAAAGATGAACAGCAGAATGTACCGAAGGTATCTGAAGCTGACATCGCTGAGCAGGAAGAACGGATTGCAAGGCTCATAGAGGAAGTAGCTGCCGCCAAGACACTTGCAGAAGAACAAACCGCCGCACTCAAGGCAAGAGAGAAAGAAGTTGCCGCTCTGAAGGAAAAAGCTGCAGCCAGTGCCGCCCTCGAGGAAGAAAAAAAAAAAGATTAGAGGCGACACGGCATGAAAGCCAGGCAGAATCAAACAATGACCAGGAAAAGATTGCCGCCCTGGAATCAGCACTGACCTCCCTTGAGGCAGAGCGCGATCAGCTCTTACTCTACACCGTAGACAGTGACAGCGATGGAATATCCGATGCTGCCGACAAATGTGAGAACAGTGTCCGAGGAGCAGCTGTAAACCAACAGGGTTGTGAAGAAGATTACGATCAGGATGGCCTTGTTAACCGCCTCGACCTATGCCCTGATACTCCCTCCGGATCCGGCACCGATAACACTGGTTGTTCATCCGAACAAAGCACTATCATTCTGGAAGGTGTCACTTTTCAACTTGGCACTTCCAAGCTGACCCCAACTGCACAGTCTGCATTAAAACATGCTGCAATTATTCTGGTGAATACCCCTGATATTAACATGGAAATCGCCGGCCACACAGATTCCATTGGTCAAGCTGATTCCAACCTCAAACTCTCCACCAGACGTGCTCAGGCCGTACTGAATTTTCTGGTTAGCCAGGGTGTTGATGAGAACCGATTACATGCCAAGGGGTATGGCGCCACCGAACCCATTGCAGAAAACACCAGTGATTCTGGACGTGCCCTCAACCGAAGAGTTGAACTCAGGAGGATTGAGGTAGTAGGGCAGCAACCACAGCCTGAAGAGAAACAGGAGTCACTGCAATAAGTGCTGTATAATTCACTTAAAGACCTCTCTTCATTACTCCACCTTACCCGCAACTAAATTGTTGCACTGAAACTTTTTAGTTGCGGGCTTACTGCTCTAACCTCTGGTCTTCACAGATATATTTGTACCACTCTGTACCAAACCCCATTCCTTAACCCATTACAATGCCGAGACATTTTTTTTAATCACCTTGGAATCATCTTCCTGGCACCACTTATGCATAGCCTGAGACAGATGTGGGCCAGCCCACCTTTTAGCCTCAAGACTCAGTTTTGAAATGCAGGCCAACAGTCCTGCTTAAACTGCATTGTATGGTGATTCAATGATTCCCTTCAGTAAAATAAACCTGAAATACTGTTTACTCCTCCTTACAGTCTCTCTTGTTTTACCGAATACAGCCTGGGCGCTTCAATCCCATGCTTCTCCCGAAGGGATCTATGTACACCAGCTGGCCCACATCTTTTTTCTTGCCGCCCTCTGTTATCTCTTCTGGGATATACGCAGAAGTTCATTTCCAAGTCAAGGCTGGCGATTTCTCCAGCTCTTCTGCATCTTTATGGCATTATGGAACATTGTTGCCTTTACCGGTCACTGGGTGGGCGGCCCCATTGAAGCCAATGACATACTTAAAGACTCCGGTTATTTCTCAGCAAGAATAATCGGTCCATTGACAGTCACCAAAACTATCTATTACATCACGAAACTTGATCATATATTCAGTGTCCCAGCACTGATTTGTCTGTATCTCTGTTTGAAGTCTCTCTACCTTACAACCTGTGAGGAGGAGAGAAAATGACTACTTTCCCCATGTTTCCAGCAAACATTACTGACATGGTCGGATCGTTAGTTATCATTATTTTCTCCTTTCTATCCCTTCGTTACGCCTACCTTTTAACTCAAAAACAACCCGACAACTTCCTCTGGGGTTTTCTTTTATACTTCTGTTTAACTCTCGCCGCCTTTGCTGTTTCCAGGGCAATGGGCCATCTGGTCAAACAGGTTCTCCTTATCAGTGACAACGATGAGCAATGGAAGGTGTTGGCACCATTTGCCGGTGGATTTAACACCCTGCTCATGACCTCGCTTGCCGCAGTTACTATTTATTACCACAAGGGTATTGAAGGATATCGTGCAATCGAAACCAAAGCGAAAAGTTTAAAATCTACAAACAAGGAGTTAGAGCAAACCGCGAAACAACTCCATGAGATGAACACCAACCTTGAAGAAATGGTTGAGGATCGTACCAGGGAGCTCTCTGCTTCAGAAAAAAAATTCCGGAACTTCTTTGTCAATTCAAAAGACATGGTCTATTTCTGCGATGCTGAAAACACGCTGGTTAACATGAATGCCTCCGGACTTGAAATTCTTGGCTACTCTTTTTCTGACCCTCCACCATTAAATCTTCACGACCTTTTCCTCAATGAGGACGATCTTGACAAGTATTTTGAAGTGCTTCTCAGCCGGGGATTTGTTGAGGATCTTGAGGTCGAGTTTTCCAAGGCTGATGGCAGTGTTATCTACATTCTCCTCTCTGCCACCGCAGTTTATAACGAAGATGGCGACTTCACCGGCTGTGAAGGTATTGCCAAAGATCTGACTCGTGTGAAGACGATGATGGCCCAGCTGGCATCCAGCGAAAAGATGGCCTCAATTGGGCAGATGGCAGCAGGGGTTGCCCATGAAATCAACACCCCCCTTGGAGTCATCCTTGGGTATTCCCAGCTCCTGATGGATGATTTTCCACCGGATACTGAAGAGGGTGAAAGCCTCGAAGTAATTGAGCGGCAAGCAAAAGCCTGCCGTAAAATTGTTGCAGACCTGCTCAAATTTTCAAGACAGTCTGAAAGTGCCAGGGAAGATGTTTCAATCAATGACATGGTAACAGATGTGTTGGCTGTTACTGAGCATTCCCTGAATATGGATCATATTCAGGTGTATAAAAACATGGATCCAGAACTTGGTACCATTGTTGGTGATACTGAAAAATTACGTCAGGTCTTTATCAATTTTATCAACAATGCCCATCATGCCATGGAAGAACAGGGTGGTGGTGAATTGTATATCTCCACTGAAAACCGGAATGATGGGAAAGATGTGGTTGCGACTATTCGTGATACGGGACATGGGATACCCGAAAAAATTCGCTCCAGTATCTTTGATCCCTTTTTTACCACCAAACCCGTTGGTAAAGGCACTGGCCTCGGGCTTTCTGTCTCCTATGGAATAGTTCAAGAGCATGGCGGCATTATTAAGGTGGAAAGTCCTGTTATTGACAAAACCACCGGCCAAGAAATGAAAGGCACAGCATTTCACATAATTTTACCGAGTTCCATCGATGATTCACAGGTTGTCAAGGCGTAAGGACCACAAAAAGTTCTACCCTGGAGAAGACCATGGCTGACATTATAACGCTTGATGATGTGCGGGATGCAACAATTCTTATCGGGAAAATACTGAGAAAAAAAGGTCATACCGTCCACACCTTTACCGAGGAAGAGGATGCCATAACGCATGCTGAAAATAACAAAATTGATCTTGCCATCCTTGATATCAAACTGAAAAAAATGAGTGGGGTTGAAGTCCTGGCAATACTGAAAAAAATTGACCCGAGAATCCGGGTAATCATGCTTACAGGATATCCCACAGTTGAAACAGCACGGGAAGCAATCAGTCTTGGAGCCGACGAATACTGTGTCAAACCCATTGATCGCGATGAGCTTGAAAATAAGGTTGAGAAAGTACTTGGACTCTCTAAGTAGAATTTTATAACAAAGAACAGATGATAAACACAAAAGGAGGTAACTGGCAGCCCCGGTGAACGGAAGCAAGCAGATATAATTCAAGGAGTGAAGAAGATTCATGGCCTGATTGGCTGAAGGAAGCCTTTTTATGAGGCGCCTTCCGATAAAATTAATCCAAAAAGAGGAGTGAAAAACATGAAGAACAGTAAAAAACTGTCAATTTCCTTGATGGTAATTTCAATTTGGCTCTTTGCCTGGCAAAGCAGCTGTTTTGCTGAAGCAAAAATTTCTGCCACGACCTATAAGGCCGGTGATACCGTAACCATTGAAGGCAAGATTGCCGCTGGGCAGGAACTCTATATAGCCATCGCCCAACAGGATATGTTCAAATCATCTGATACGGATGGTAAATTTGAGAAAGATAAACTTCCTAAAAAAGGAGAGAAAGCCGGTTTTTCTCCTGACACAGCAATCCCCCCTCTCTATTACATGCTGACCACCAATCGTGGAGCCTTTGGAGAGGATACAGACAAAAGATTTGGCGGACCGTCATTTCTTTTCAAAAAAGGAACCGGAATCTTCAACACGACAATGTTCAAACTGAAAAAAAGTTTTGATGATGTGGGTGCCAAAGAGATGATGGGACCAATCAAGACCGCCGAACAGTGGAACTTTTTGAAGTTTGGCCATGAAGACAGTTATGGCATCAATACTATCGTTAAAGAGGGAAACAAAAAAGGCAAGGTTGTTATCTTTGCCAGGAGTGTCCTTGGTGATGCATCCAGTGGCAACTACTGGGATAAAGGGACTTCCATTAAACTTGACAAAGCAACCGGTAAATTTACCGCCTCTTTCGCCTCTTTTCGCCACACTGCACCTGACACCAAATTTGATGTCTATGTAAATGGGGAAAAGAGTGGATTCTACAATATAGAAAAGAACGGTTTCTGGCTGGCCAAAGGTTATCGCTATATGAATCCTCTGATCATTGTTCTCGGCGCCATTCTTGTTGGTACCTATTTCTCAATGATCGGTGCTGCCGGCGGTCTGCTGATGGGGGCTTTCCAGGCCCTGTTTGTGCAGACGGCTGGCCCTGTAGGTATCAACGCGGCAAACGTTCTGCGTCCTTCCAATATCGCCTTGACCCTCTTCTCCCCCCTTGGCTCTTTTTATCGGTTTGCCGTGGTTGAGAGACGTGTAGCCTGGCCGGTTGGTCTTTCTTTTGGTGCCGGTATTTTTATCGGTTCCGTTTGGCTCGGTGGCTATGTCACCAAGTATCTCTCCATGCAGGCCTACAAAGAGTGGTTGGGTGTTCTGGTGGTACTCATGGGAATAAAGACTCTCATGGAACTGACCCCTGGGGCCATGAATAAGAGAAAGAATATCAAGGCCATGACCCAAAAATTCAACGCTGCCGTCAAGAAGGCCAAAGAGACAGGCGAAGCGATGGAAATGGGTTCCATTGAACCTATCAAGACAGGTCTCACTGATTACCGTTTTAAGTTCTGGGGTGAGGAGTTCAGGATCAACCCCCTGCTGTTTGCCATTTTAGGAATTCTTGTAGGTATTGTTTCCAGAGCGTTCGGTATCGGTGGTGGATTCCTGCTGGTACCGATGATGACCTCTATTGCTGCCCTGCCGATGTATGTGGCTGTGCCTATCTCCTTGATCGGCACCTGTTTTTCCAGTATCGGTTCTTTTATCGGTTATGTATTGAATGGCTACCTGCCTGACTTGGTTCTTGCAGGTGCTATTATTGTTGGTGGTTTTGCCGGTGGTATGCTCGGCAGCCGCTGCCAGAAGATGTTCAGTGAGAAAACTCTGAAGATCGTCCTGGCCTGTACCTTGTTCTTCCTGTTCTTCAGGTTTATGAAGCTTGAGTACTGGATCTAAAGGTCAACGGATAATGTGAAGAGGTACTCTGAAGTGGAGGAATTGAAAAAGCAGTTGCTGACTTTCTCCTCCTCCACTTCAGCTTCTTTTATTAAAAAGACAAAAGACTCTTGAGCTGACGGATACATCATGGAAAGATTTTTAGATATCATTTGGGAATACATCTACGCAGCAATCCTGTTTCTGGCAGGAAATCTGGACAATCTGCTTTCTCCAATACACAACCTGGCTGGTCCGGCAACGGTCATTGTCCTACTTGCGTTCATCACAGTCTTGACCACAAAATTCCTGGGCAAAAAATGTCGAACAAAGCGGCATATCAAACTTGAGAAAGAATTTAATCACTGGCTTGGCGTTCGGGAGGAGGCGATGCGCAGTGAAGACCGTGAAAAAGGATTGCGGATGGCCAGGAATATCGATCAGGCAAAGCTGAATCGTACCTATTATGACTATTTTTTTGAAGGTTTGTTACTCAGTCTGGCCACCATGTACCTGCCGATCCTCATGGTAATTTCCTATGTGAATGCGTTTTACCGTCCTGAAAGGCTGATGGAACTCACCGGCAAAGAATACATTGTACACTTTGGCTTATCCAACGGTGACCCCCTGTTGATCGGCTCCATATTTTTCTATTTCGTTTCGCTTGTTTCTTTCTATTTATGCTGGTCAGTCTTAAAAAAAGTTATTGAGCGTGGAAGGCAAAAGAGGATCATCAATGAAGTAACTAATCAACAGATAATCACTGCCGGATAACTTGAATTGATTTCTCTAGGAGGAAATTCATATGAAGAAATCTGTTTACTCCATGTGCGGGATGTGCACTGTGCGCTGTCCCATTCGGGTGGAGTCTGAAGATAACAAAGTAACATGGATAGAGGGCAACCAGCATATTCTCGGTGGTGCACTGTGTGCAAAGGGTTCAGCCGGCCCTGCCCTGATCGAAGATGATGAACGGCCGCAGCAGCCACTCATTCGTGAAGGTGGTAGAGGTGCCGGGCGCTGGAAAAAAGTAAGCTGGCCCACAGCCTATGACTATATCGCCGAAAAGCTCAAAAAAATCCAAGAGGAATATGGGCCGGAGTCCATTGTTGTTTCCTCACGGGGAGGCCCCTGGCAAAATATGTACAAGACCTTTTGCCACGCCCTGGGCTCTCCTAACTACACCAACCATGACTGCACCTGTGGCCGCAACACCCACCATGCCAGTCTGTCCATCAATGGAGTCGGCCGTAAAGGTTTTATCTATGACATAAAAAATGCCAAACACCTGGTCCTCTTCGGCCGCAATATGTTTGCTTCGCTGCAGATCGGGGTCAACCTTCAGACCATGGATATGTTGGAAAACGGCGGACGACTCACCTATGTTGATGTGCGTCAGACCATGACGGGTCTCAAGGCAACCCGCTTTTTCCAGGTGCGTCCGGGTACCGACTATGCCTTGGCTCTGGGCATGATCCATGAGATTATCAAGACCGAAGCCTTTGATAGTGACTTTATAGATAAGTACGTCAGTGGTTTTGATGAGCTCTGCTACTTTATTGAGCAGTACACACCAGCATGGGCGGCAAAGGAGTGCGGAGTTAAGGAAAAGGCAATCAAGGAATTTGTTGCCGAGGTGATGGAAGACAGTCCCAGAGTCATCTTTCATCCGGGCTGGAACCTGTCACGCTACAAGGATTCCTTTTATGCAAGCCGCGCCCTGCACACACTCAATATTCTGATGGGCAACATTGAGACCAAGGGCGGGCTTCTCATTCCAAAAGGTCCTGGAGACTGTGGAGTCAAGGGAATCCGCATGCTGGACTGCCCCAAACCCGATATCAAGCGTGGTGACGGCGTCGGCTGGAAATATACCCATTTTGACAAAGGCCCGGGGTTGGAACATCTCTTTTTCCCGACGATGCATAGCCAGGACCCGTACCCCATTAAAGCCTATATCACCATGCGCCATGATCCATTCTCCGGCATGCCGGACCCTGAGGCCCAGAAGCGGGCTTTTGACAACTGCGATCTGCTGGTCGCCATTGATACCCATTACAGTGAGTTTGGCTGGTACGCGGACGTTATCCTCCCGGAATCCACCTATCTCGAACGGGAGAGTCCGATTTGTGTCCAGAAAGGCCTCAAACCCCGACTTGCTGTACGCCGCAAGGCCGTTGAGCCTAAATATGACACCAAGCCTGCCTGGGAGATTTTCAAACAACTTGCCACTCGAATGGAGATCGATGAATACTTCCCCTACAAAACCATAGAAGAACTCTGGGATTGGCAGCTTGAACCCACCGGTTACAAAATTGAAGATTTTGACGACAAGGGCTTTGTGTCGCTTTGTGATGACCCAGTCATGTTTGATCGGGACAATCTTGATGGCCAGTTCAAAACACCATCGGGCAAAATTGAGATCATCAGTAAAAAACTGAGCGATGTCGGCCTTGAGTCCCTGAAGCCTTACGAGAGTCCGGAGAAGCCGCCCAAAGGAAAATTCCGATTGGTTTATGGCCGTTCAGCTGTACACGCCCATGGTCATACCGTCAACAACATCCTCCTTTATGAGTTGATGCCGAAAAATTCATTATGGATCAATACCAAGGTAGCGGAAAAGATGGGTGTGACCGATGGCGACCTGGTCGATGTCATAGCGGTTGATGGTACGAAACAACGGGTAGAGGCCCATGTCACCGACTTTATACATCCTGAATGTGTGTACACCGTGCATGGTTTCGGTAAACAGGTTCCTCTCCAATCAAGATCCTACCACGCCGGCTTGAGTGATCAAAAGTTGATGGTAGGCATGCTTGATAACTGGGACAAGGCAGGTGGTGCCATTAACCTCTGTGAGGCTTTTGTTACTGTTCGCCGAAGTGCCAGGAACATAAAGAGGAGGGTCGAATTATGAACAAATACATGATCGTTCTCAACACCAGACGCTGTATAGGTTGTCATGGCTGCGAAGTGCATTGTAAGGATAATAAAAAGTTGCCCTTTGGACCAATACTTTGTGAAATCGACCATAAACCGCTTAAATCAATAAAGGGTGTACCAAAGACCGAATTCACCTTTCGCAGTTGTTACCAGTGCGATGACCCATACTGTGCCCATATCTGTCCGACCAACGCCTTGAGCAAAAGAGAAGACGGCATTGTCATGCTCGATGTTGAGGCATGCATCGGTTGTATGGCCTGTGCCGGCGCCTGTCCTTGGGGAATCCCGCAGTTTAACCCGGCAACCAACAAAATGGTCAAATGTGACTATTGTGTGGACAGGCTGGATCAGGGCTTGAAGCCAGCCTGTGTAACCAAGTGCACTACCCATGCCCTGAAATTTGTCACATTGCAGGAAAAATAGTATAAGGTCATTTGAGTAAAAACTACTGAATGGTTTCCTTTGGCCGTTCAGCGTTATCTTATTATCTACCCACTTTGGCAAAACAGCAACAGTGAGGGACTAAATGAAGAAAGAAATTGAGATGATCTGCGTATCAGACCTTGAAGGCTTTGACCGCGAGCTTTACGAAGCATCCAAGATCGAGCTCACAAAACACCTGGAGAGATTCGGCTGGAAATTTGGGGACTGCGTGTTTGAAGAAGGTGATAAAGTCTGGTCCTGTAAACCGGCTGCAATCTGGTTTTTAACCCCAGACCTTGTATGCCATACAGAAGATTAAAATAACAGAATCATATGGTCTGCGGGTAAGTTTTTTTTCTGTCTATTCCCGCAGACCCTCCCCCTGCACTTCGCGACAGCGCCGCAAAAACCCCTCAGCCCATTCGGGTGTCCCAAGAGCATGAATATGGGTGTAAAGAGCCAGAACATTTTTCCTTGTCAACCCTTCCCGCCCGCCGCTGAACCCTACTCCCCTTTTCATTTTCAACGCCAGGTCTTCTCTATTCCCCTTCCATTCCAGAATTGTTGAATAACGAAATTCATGCCCTTTGACTTCAACATTTTTCTGATAAAAAGGATTATCCTGGTCCACTACAAAGATTGAATAGCCATGGGCCTGTGGTTTGTTAGACATTCCAAAACGGACGGGAAAGAATCCAACTAATTGATATACTTCCCCTTCCAGTTCAATGGATTCACCAAGGTAGATCAGGCCACCACATTCAGCATAGATCGGCAAACCATTTTCCGCTGCCATTTTTACAGATTCACGGAATGAAAGGTTTGCAGACAATGCTCCGGCACTGGTTTCCGGAAAGCCGCCACCGATGTAAAGCCCATCCAGTTGGGGGAGCTCCTTTTCTTCCATGGCATTGATGGAGATCAGTTCTGCCCCTTCCTGTTCCAGGGCCTCCAGATTTTCGGAATAATAAAACTGGAAGGCAGCATCCATGAGCAGGCCAATACGAAGCCTGTTTTTATATTTCTTTGGAATTATTGCAGTTTTCGGTTGACCAACTGGCGCCATAATTTCCTGGATTCGATCCAGATCCAGATGCTCCTCAGCTGTTTCAGCCAGGACATCCATGGCCTCTTCACTGCCCTCATATTCCTGATGAGGTATTACCCCAAGATGACGCATGGGGAAAATATCACGCCTCATGCGGGGTATTGCCCCAAGCACAGGAAGTCCTGTATATTTCTCAACGGCTTGGGTAACAATATCCTGATGCCTTTTTGTCCCGATCTGATTCAGCACCACCCCCCGGATATCAACCCGTTCATCAAGCTTCATGCAACCAAGAACCATTGCAGCAACGGTACGTGTGGTCTTGGTACAGTTCACAACCAACAGTATGGGCAGATTGAGGGAAAGAGCAAGCTCTGCAGTGGAAAAACCGCCCTCGGGATTCACACCATCATAGAGACCGCGGTTCCCCTCCAGGACCACGATATCAGCACCGGAACTATGCTCCAGAAAAGAGCTTATCAGCGCTTCCCGGCTCATAAGATAAGGATCCAGGTTGTAGCAGTTCTTCCCGGCAGCCAGTTTCATCCAGCCGGCATCAATATAATCGGGCCCTTTCTTAAAAGGGACAACCAATTTCCCCCGGCGAGCCAACGCTGCGGTCAAGCCGACAGAGACCACGCTTTTTCCGGATCCTCCGGCAAGACCGGCTACCACAATTCCTTTTGTCATTTTTCAGGTATTTAGGCTGAAGGCTGAAGACTGAAGACTGTTAGTGGTTACAAAGATGTCCACTAACAACCTGGATACTTTCTCTCTTCTGCCTAATTAATGTTCAGTTTTTCCGTGTAATGCCCAGGCCTCGTCATACAGATTGTTGAGACGGTTTTCCAAAATCAGTCGGTACTTTTCCACTTCTTCAGATTTTATTTTGGATGGAACATCAAGAGGTTCACCGTAAAAGAAGTCAATCCGGGAAAATGGATACGGCACCACAGTCCCGTCCCATGACCCAAAACGCTTATACCTGTTACATGACCAGACCATGGGAAGAATCGGTGCACCTGCATGAGAAGCAAGCACGATACTGCCGGCCTGGACGACTAAGGCCGGCCCTTGCGATCCGTCGGCAACTATACCAGCATTTCGCCCTTCACGCATATGACGAATCAAGCCCTTTATCGCCTGGAATCCTCTTTTTTTTCGAGATCCACGAACGGTTTCATGACCAAATTTTTTGGCCACTCGGCTGATATATTCCCCATCCTTACTGGCACTGACCATTACCACCGCAGAATCCTTTCGTAAATAATAAAAAATAAAGAGGATGGTGTAATGCCAGAAACTTGCAATGATAGGAATTTTCCGGTTATCAACCTGGTCCCGATAGCGTTGTCCATGGGTTTTTATCCGACATGTTGAAAACCAGATACGGGTCAACCATGTAAAGACAGAGGGAAGCACACGCAGGGAAACCCTATACCAGAAGTTACCTTTCATCCTATCTCTATCTCCAATTTGCGAAGTAATTTAATTTTATCGCGAAGGGCTGCAGCCTCCTCGAAGGCCAGTTCCTTTGCAGCTGCTTCCATCTCTTTAGTGAGCTTCTTGATCTCCGTTTCCAATTCTGTGATACTATAATAGACTGGAAGATCCTCTGCTGCAGCAAGTAATCCGTTTACCCTGTCATCAGCAGCCTGGTAACCGCTGTCCTGAAGATGTTTCTGCAGTGTGTCTTTTACCGTGGAGCGAATGGTCTGCGGGGTAATGCCATACTCTTCATTATGCGCCTTCTGCAGAGACCGCCGTCTTTCAGTCTCTTCCATGGTACGCTGCATGGAGCCGGTGATATCATCAGCGTACAGGATGACCATCCCCTCTGCATTTCTGGCTGCGCGGCCACATGTCTGGGTCAGGGAGCGCTCTGAACGGAGAAAACCTTCCTTGTCGGCATCCAGTATTGCCACCAGGGATACCTCGGGTATATCCAGTCCCTCCCGAAGCAGATTGATGCCAACGAGTACATTGTACTCGCCTTTACGGAGATCACGAATCAGTTCAATCCGTTCAAGGGTCTTGATGTCAGAGTGGAGATAGCGAACCTTTACATCCAGTTTTTCATAGTAATCAGTGAGATCTTCGGCCATCCTTTTGGTTAGCGTTGTTACCAGTACTGCCTCGCCCCGTTCCGTCCGTAAACGGATCTCTTCAAGGAGATCATCCACCTGAGTGGAGGCTGGCCGCACCTCTATTCTGGGGTCAAGGAGGCCTGTTGGCCTGATGATCTGATCAACTATACGCCCTTGTGCCTGTTCAATCTCAAAAGGTCCGGGTGTTGCAGAAACATAGATGACCTGATTGATCCGCTGCTGAAATTCCTCAAAACGTAAGGGGCGATTGTCCAGCGCTGAAGGCAGACGAAATCCGTAATGCACCAGGGTCTTTTTTCGGGATCGATCGCCATTATACATCCCGTTAAGCTGAGGCACTCCAATATGGGACTCATCAATAAAGAGCAGAAAATCCTCAGCAAAATAATCCAGGAGATTTGGTGGCGCAACTCCGGGTGCTTTGCCGGTCAGATGTCTCGAATAGTTTTCAATGCCATTACAGTAACCAAGCTCCTGTATCATTTCCAGATCAAACATGGTCTTCTGCTCCAGACGCTGCAATTCCACAAGGCGATTCTCTCTCTGGAAATATACCAGTCGTTCCTTGAGTTCTGTTTTGATGGTCTCCATGGCAGTTTGCAGCCTGTCTTTGGAGGTTACAAAATGGCTTCCCGGAAAAACCGTATATTCCTCCAGTCTTTCGAGTACTACCCCACGAAGGGGATCAATAACAGACAGTGATTCTATGGTATCACCAAAGAATTCAATCCGGATGGCAATATCCTCTTCATGCACCGGAAAGATATCAATTACGTCACCACGAACCCTGAAGGTTCCCCGATGAAAGGATACATCATTACGCTCATAGAGCATAAAGACCAGGCGCCGCTGTACATTCTCTGGAGGATACTCTTCATCGCAACGAAGGAAGAGATGCATATTCTTGTACTCATCAGGTGACCCCAAACCATAGATACAGGAAACAGAGGCAACGATCAGGACATCTCGGCGAGTGAGGAGTGAACGGGTTGCAGAATGCCTCATCTTATCAATGGCATCATTGATGGAAGAATCTTTTTCTATGTAGGTGTCAGACTGGGGAATATAGGCTTCCGGCTGATAATAGTCATAATAGGAGACGAAATATTCCACTGCATTGTTGGGAAACAGTTCCTTAAACTCCGAAAAAAGCTGGGCCGCCAGGGTCTTATTGGGGGCAATAATGAGGGCTGGCCGCTGCACCTCGTTTATGACCGAGGCCATGGTGAAGGTTTTGCCCGAACCTGTAACACCCAACAGTACCTGACTGTGCGCTCCAGACTCTACTCCACGTGTAAGTGCAGCTATGGCTTCCGGCTGATCTCCAGAAGCAGTATAGGGGGCTATAAGTTCAAAGGGTCTGTCCATGGCTATCCCCTTACACTATTTCCTGATATCTGGCAAATGAGTATTCCGGACAAACTGAATTCTAAACTGCATCTGTCAGGTAATCTGAGACATCCACCTGATCTACCTGCTCCGCCTGCATATATTTATCTGCGTATTCCCTATACATTCCTGATTGCAAAAGCAGCTCAAAGAGATCAGGACAGATATGGCCATCGTCACGCATAAAACTTTCCACAGAATGGATCAGAGTGGACGGTTTTTCTGCAGTGTACGTGGCGTTTATATCAGAGATCTTTTCTGTACTGTCAATGGCTATCTTTTTCTGATTTTCATAGGTGTAGAAGGTGATGGCCAACCCCCAGTGCAACAAGAAGCATGCTGCAACAAGAAGCATGCTGATTATTACAGCTATACGAAGAGAGAGATGACAGCGAAAGATTTACTTTAATTTTGCTGATTACCACCAATCTTCAGCCAGAAACGATTTTCTGGATCCCCGATAACGACACTCGGGGATGACGTGAACATGCAACTCAATGATATCACAACTCAACAGAGTGCTGCCCACGACTGTCATTCCCGAATTCT
>JAIPEF010000033.1 GCA_021737265.1 Desulfocapsa sp.
TGGTGTCGTAAAAACTCTTCATCTACTTCGTTGTTGCAAATTTCACTATCATTACGACGTACTCTAGTACGCCGAAATAATAGCAAAATTCACACGCCTCGAATATGAAGCTTTTTACTTAACCATCTGCAATTTGAGGGTTTTACGAGATTGTCATCGTTGATAAGTAGTTTTTTTTGCAGTCTTTTCAAACACCAGCAAATGCCGTTTTCCACCACTATCCGGCAGTACATAGTTTCTTTGCGATACCAGTGTAAAGTGCTCATTGCCTCCACTTTTTTGCCACCCAACAAGTTCCTCTTCCCATTTAGGCCCTTTCATGCAAATCACCTGCACGCCAAGTCCTGCAAAACGACTGCACATCTCAAGAAAGAGTTTAATTTCATTCACTGCCCTGCTGGTAATATGAGTAAAGCCACCATTCGAAGGGAGCTGGACCTCATCCTCCACCCGGCATTCCAGAATGGAGGTATCCTGCAGGTTCAAGGTCCTTACCACATGACGAAGAAAAGAAACACGTTTCAGGCGTGGCTCCACAAGGGTCACCTGCAGATCAGACCTTACCGCCTTACAGACTAGGCCCGGAAAACCGGCACCGGTTCCGATATCCAGCAGATGCGGTTTTTCACCACCAAGCAGGGGGAGTAGAGTCAATGAATCGAGAAAATGCTTTTCCAGAATCTCTTCATCCTCTGCCCCCTTGGCAATGAGGTTGATCCTTCTGCCCCAGTGTTTCAACTCCCGAAAGTAGGCAAAAAGATTTTCCTCTGCCTCTTCATCAAGCTTTGGCAACGCCAACTGCGCACAACCGGATCGTAATCCGGTCATGAAATCTCCTTTTAACTTCTTCACTTATCCTTGAGTCTTTCAGTCACAGAGGCCGCATGGGCCGTCAACCCCTCAAGACTTGCCAGGAGACGGATATGATCACCATCTTCTTTCAGGGCCTGCTCCGAATAACTGATGATGGAACTCTTCTTCAAAAAGGTTTCAACCCCAAGGGCCGACGAGTAACGGGCCGTACCCATGGTGGGCAGCACATGATTGGGACCGGCAAGGTAATCGCCCGCCGCCTCAGGGGTGTGATGGCCGAGGAAGATAGCTCCGGCATGCCGAATTTGCGGCAGCACTCCCCAGGGATCATTTACCATCAGTTCAAGATGCTCAATTGCAATGTCATTAGCAATTGTAATGGCCTCGTCCAGGTCATCTGCGATTAATATCACGCCTCGGTCCCGCAGTGATTTCTTTGCAATATCAGCACGGCTGAGGTTTGCCAGCTGACGATCAAGTTCCATCAGCACCTCAGCGGTAAGTTTTTCTTCAGTGGTGACAAGCACTGCCAGCGCCATGGCATCATGTTCAGCCTGTGCCAGCATATCAGCAGCAACATGGGATGCAGTTGCACTCCCGTCCGCCACAATCAGAACTTCAGATGGTCCAGCAATCATATCAATGCGCAGCATACCGGACACCTGAGATTTGGCCTCGGTGACAAATTGGTTACCAGGCCCCACAATAACGTCCACAGCAGGAATGGACTTCGTGCCATAGGCAAGGGCTGCAATACCCCAGGCAGAGCCGGCCTTAAAAATTTCCACAATCCCAATTTCCTGGGCAGCTACCAGAAGGTGGGGGCTGACCTTGCCCTCTTTATTGGGAGGGGTAAGCATCACCCGTTGTTCCACGCCGGCGATTCCAGCCGGGATACCATTCATAAGAACAGAGGAAACAAGCGGCGTGGATCCACCCTGACCACCAGGAACATAGAGTCCTGCAGCATCCACTGGGCGCACCAGACGTCCGACAATAGTGCCGTTTTCGCGGGTCTGCATCCAGGAATCTTCCATCTCTCGTTCGTGAAAGTCCTGAATTCGTTCGATGGCCTTGGCAAGGGTAGCCAGAAAATCATCGTCCACAAGTTCGTAGGCCTCTTTCAACTCGGCGGTTGATACCTGCAAGCTCTCCAAACCAAGATCCGGTGCATCGAACTTTCTCGTATATTCGAGGACAGCCTCATCACCCCTGTTCTTTACCTGATCAATGATCTCAGCCACCAGCTCACGACAACTGTTGTCAGCAGATTGAAACCGGGAAAGGAGAGCCTCAAGACATTTTTCACCTTCCTGGCTTTTTGTGGTTAATGGTTTTATCAACATAATATTTTAGAATTTATTGTGGTTACATTCCTTTGAGTTACTCAAAGATTCTTTAGACATTAGGATGTCACTGTTTAGCAGTGCCCCAATGAATTCCTATAGTTCCCATCATAAACTTTTTATAACCGACCTGGTCAAAACCCGCTTCCTGAAAAATTCCTGCAAGTTCTTTCGCTTTATAAAAATCCATTGTCGATCCGGTCAAATAACTATAGGCAGCTTCATCACTGGCAATAAAACGGCCAAGTAGAGGAATACCAAAACGAAAATAAAAACGGATAAACGGGTACAAAATATTCTTCTCCGGTGGCGTGGTATCGAGGCACACCACCCGTCCACCGGGTCTTAACACCCTGTGAATTTCTTTCAATACCTGCAGGCTGTCATCAACGTTTCTCAGGAGATAACCAAAAGTTACTGATTCAAAACTATTATCTTTATACGGCAGATAATTTGCATCACTGGCTTGCCAGTCAATAGCTTGATTCGAAAACCTTTTTTGAGCCTCGCGCAGCATATTGAGGGAAAAATCTGCTCCCAGATGGTGACCTTTTGGAAACTGTTTTTCCATCAGTGACGCAATGTCGCCAGTGCCGGTGGCAAGATCAAGCACCCATCCTTTTCCGGGGTCACCCGCCCTGTCCACCACAAATCGACGCCACTTCTGATCCTGTCCCATGGTCATTACCCGGTTCATAAGATCATAATCGGCGGCAATTCCGTCAAACATCTTTTGTACGGCAGGCCCTTTAGACATCAATCATTCCAGTTGTAAACAGACTTAGCAAAAGAAAAAATAAACAGAGGGAATCGAAGGTTGAAACTTTCCCTCTGTTCCGGTTTGAAATTTTTCCTTTGCTATTCGGTTCTCTTTCTTATTCATCAACAAGGCGCATAGCCTGGTGTCCTCGGAAACGGGATCACTTCGCGAATATTGCTCATACCGGTGACAAACTGTACCAACCGTTCAAAACCAAGGCCAAAACCGGAATGGGGCACTGTGCCATAACGTCTGAGATCCAGGTACCATTCATACTCCTTACTATCGATACCCGCATCCGTCATCCGCTGCAACAAAACATCAAACCGTTCCTCACGTTGCGAGCCGCCAACAATTTCACCGATCCCCGGCACCAGAATATCCATGGCAGCCACGGTTTTCCCATCGTCGTTCACTCGCATGTAAAAAGGCTTAATGGCTGCCGGATAGTCGGTGACAATGACAGGACACTTATAAATTTCTTCAGTGAGATAGCGTTCATGCTCAGACTGCAGATCAATACCCCATTGCACCGGATACTCAAATGGTTCGGCAACTGCACTCAGTTCTTCTACGGCAGCACTGTAGCTGACATGAACGAACTCATCCTCGACCACACTGCGCAGTTTGCCGATAAGTCCTTTTTCAATAAATTTATTAAATAAATCCAAATCTTCACTGCAGGTTTCCAGAACATCGTTCAAAACAAACTTGAGCAGATCAGTTGCCAATTCAATGTTACTGTTAAGATCACAGAAAGCCATCTCCGGCTCAATCATCCAGAACTCTGCAAGGTGCCGACTGGTGTTGGAATTTTCCGCCCGAAATGTGGGCCCGAAGGTGTACACCTGGCCAAGTGCCTGGGCATAAACCTCAGCCTGAAGCTGACCGCTCACAGTAAGTCCTGCCTGTGAGCCGAAAAACGGGGTCTCTTTTTTTTCTCCTGTTGCACTCACCTGGAACATCTCTCCAGCTCCTTCACAGTCACTGGTGGTGATGATGGGGGTATGAATCTGCGCAAAACCACGTTCCTGAAAAAAACGATGAATGGAAAAAGAGAGCTGAGAGCGGACACGGGTAACTGCCCCAAGGACATTGGTTCGTGGTCGCAGGTGACTGATGGATCGCAAAAATTCAAGAGAATGGCGTTTTTTCTGCAAGGGGTAGGTTTCGGGATCCGCCCAACCGACTACCTGAACATAGTCTGCATGCAACTCCACATCCTGCCCTTTAGCCGGCGATTTCTGCAAATCGCCCTCAATCACAACACTGCAACCGGCACTGAGTTTTGTGATTTCGCGATCATAATTTGTGAGTTCCCTATCGGCAACAATCTGAAGGTTACTCAGGCAGGAACCGTCGTTTACTTCAAGAAAAGAAAACGCTCCGGTATCTCGCCTGGTTCGAATCCAACCCTTAACCGTTACTTTGGTGTCCTGTTTCCTTTGCTTCAGAATTTCCTGTATTCGTATCGCCATTAGCTGTTTCCGTTGTAATGAAAAAGAACCAGTTCACCCTTTCCAGGCAGCTCCTGCTGCTGGATACTGCTTATCTCCGCAAGATGTGCACCAACCACTGAACATTTCACAGTGAGAAGAAAAAAAATCTCTGCCTTTTCCTCTGAAAGCGTTTCAAAATTCCCCTGTCCTTTGGATAGAATAAGGTCTGCTTCTGTAAAGGCCTGCTTCAATTCATCAGAACAGATTGCAAGGGGTGTCCCGGGACAGCTTGTCCCGTTTTCCAGAATACGCGCAACACGATCAAGGCCGCAGGCCTTCGCATCAGCCAGTAAAGCATCATTTATTATGGGACCGCTTTTCACAGCCACGGCGACTTTCAGCCCTAAATCCGTCAGTAGATTCACAAGCAGAGAATCATACACGATCTCACCGGAATTATCAGCCAGATAAAGAACACTTGCCCCCTTACGGAGTGCTTCCACCTGACGCTGCAGTTCCCGGCTGTGATCAATGGCAAACGGAACCTTCAGACAACGCTCCATGGTCGCATCCACATCAAAGCTGTGCATGGCACCATAGTCAATAATATTGCCGCCGATTGCCAGCCGCAGAACGACAGCCAACGGATTGCTGCTGTGGGACAGTTCTTTCTGGATTTTGGGTAACAGGGCAAGTGCCTGCTCATTGGACTGCTTCTTGATCTCAAAATAGGGGTCGGCACAACCGCTGATTTCGGCAATTGCCTGATATACCGGCACGGAATTCTCCGGTGGTGTCCTGTCCATATCCATATCCCGGGTCAGTTCCGCCACCCTGCGTAAAACCTCAAGCTGTAATTCCGGATCATCTGTGCTCAAACGGACGACCTGCAAAGTCTGACGCATATAACAAGGTAGACAGTCGATGGCAGTCTTCACAACATGTATCCTTCACGCACATTTTTCATGGACGCAAAGAGCGAGGCCTTGGCCCTGGGAATCTGTCCATATATATCATGCAGCATTTTCCGTACCTGCTCCCTTCTCGTATCTCCAGCCAGCGGACAAAGAGTATTCACTGCATGTAATCCGATTTCCCCTGCAATGGCAGCTACCTCCTGTTTTTCAATATAGGCCAGGGGGCGAATCACTGTCAACCTGCCGTCAAAAAGTTCCTGTTTCGGCACCATGGTAGAAATGTTGCCGCTATAGAGCATGTTCAAAAACAGGGTTTCCAACAGGTCATCTTTATGATGGCCAAAGGCAATCTTATTACATTTAAAGCGACTGGCAAGTTCAAAAAGCTGCTTCCGTCTTAATTTTGAACAGCTGAAACAGTTTCGTTCATCATCAATAAGCGGCAAACTTTTCTCAATATGGAGAGTAAGCCCTGTCTTCTCCATCTGTTTTTGAACTTCGACCACAGGGTTTGCCGCCGCCATCTCCTCTCTCCAGAGGCCCATATCAATATGCACCGCAGTCAACCCATAGTGAACAGGAGCCTTTTTCAACCAGTATTTCAGAAGCCAGGTCAGTACCAAGCTGTCTATACCACCGGAAACAGCAACCAGCACCTGATCACCATCGCTGAGCATGGAATAATCATGCATGGCCTGACCGATACGTTTATTTGTCTGTGATGAGAGCATTCCACATATTCATTATTTTTGATGGTGCTGACTGTCTCTTTCTCAAGAGGGGAAACGAAAAAAGGTTGCAAAACCCGAAAAACCAGAATTTTGCAACCCGAAAAGACACATGGTGTTCTCTTTTTTCAAAAGAAAAAGTCAAACGCTTAACGTTCTGACACACTTCCCATGTCTAAAGATCACTCACCATCTTTCTCCTGAAAATAGGGGAATTCCTCAAGACGATTTTTCACACCACCTCGGGTAAGTTCCTCAACAGAGAGCCATTTAAAGCCCCTATTTTGAGCCTTTTTGAAAGAAAAAATGTTTTCAGACAGCGGCTGCTGGGTCTCGTCAAACGAAGTGGTCCAGACGACGACCCCACTTTCCACTCCAATCAACTCCATGGAAAATGCCGCTGAAGCTGCGGTATCGACAGACATATTTCCACCAACCCGCTGACGATAACGGCTGAGTGTTGTTTTCATCACGCCGCCGCAACCGGTTGCCCGGCCGATATCACGTACCTGCTGCAGCCTGCCCCCCCAAGGATCGGAAAGGATTGCGTCGAGTTGACTTTCGGTGAGCAGTTGGTACTGGGGCCGGCCGCCAAGCTCTTCAACCAGAACCGAATCAATATATGCTGCACCATCATGGAGGCTCTGTTTCTTTTCGGCTGTTAATGTTCCACTACTGGAGACATTAGGTTGACTTGTGGTGACCAATTGATGCTGGCCCTGATCTCCTCCAAAATCCGGAGCAAGATATGCCCCACTATCCTGGATACTCTTTCCCTTTTCAGCGGTTACGGTTCCGTCGCTGAAGACTGGCACTGCTGTGGGCAGCACTGCAACACAGCGCAAATCCGACAGAACCATGGCGCCTCTTTCATCTCCACCACTCCATGAGGAGCAACCAGTCATCCCTGCAGCCAAAAGGCAAACCAGACAGAGACTCAGTACACATGACAATCTTTTCACAGGAAACCTCATATTCAGTTTAATAGAATGTGACATTTTTTCTTTAATATTTGATGGGAGTCCCCTTATCAGAGGACTCCCTTGGATGACAAGCTGCCAGTAAGGGTCTCAAGACACTCCACAGCCTGGGCCATGGACCGGGCCAGACCTTTAAACACCGCCTCAATTATATGGTGGCTGTTACTCCCGTGAAGCAGATCAACATGAAGGGTGACCCCACAGTGCTGGGCAAAGGCACGCATAAATTCCAAAGCAAGGGCGGTATCAAAAGTACCCAGTTTCTGATCTGGAACCGGAGCATCATAGTGCAGATAGGGGCGATTCGAGACATCCACCACCACCCGCACCAGTGTTTCATCCATTGGCAGATACGAGAAACCGTAACGGGCGATCCCACCCTTGTCGCCAAGTGCTTGCGCAAATGCCTGACCAAGGCAGATACCAATATCCTCAACACTGTGGTGATCATCCACCTCAGTGTCACCACTGGCCTGGACGCTCAAATCAAAGAAGCCATGCACAGCAAAAAGTGTGAGCATGTGATCAAGAAAAGGAACTCCGCTATCGATTTCAGTCTTTCCTGTACCATCAACAGCAAGAGCCAGGTCAATATTCGTTTCCTTTGTCTTACGCTTTATAGAGCCCTGTCTTATTTTTTTCACACCCATTGTGAACCTCAATATATGAAGAAATAGTTAAATAATTGAACTAATATACGATTATAGCACACCTTCCCCCTCCAAGACCATCTCTTTTTTTAATTATCCACTGGACTCTTTTTGCAATCACTGGTATGTTGTACTGTTTTTTCTGTTGACAAGGGTCGTTAATTGTGAGTAATTTATATGCCGTTTTGTGAATTGATGAGCGGGAATAACTCAGTGGTAGAGTGTAACCTTGCCAAGGTTGAAGTCGCGAGTTCGAATCTCGTTTCCCGCTCCACTTTTAAAGATCCAAAGGTTCGACTTTGTTCGAACCTTTTTTAATTACATTTTGCACCATCCTCGAGGTAAAAAGAAAACATGAAAACCTATCTTACTCCGGTCAATGAGATCGAAAGACAGTGGCATCATGTCAATGCTGAAGGTAAAGTTCTCGGTCGCCTGGCAACCGAGATCGCTGATCGTCTGCGTGGCAAGAACAAACCGACATTCTCTAACTTCATCGATAACGGAGATTTTGTGGTTGTAACCAATGCTGACAAGATTCGCCTCACCGGTAGAAAATGGGATCAGAAAAAATACTATCACCACACTGGGTACATTGGTGGAATTAAAGAAACCAGTGCCAAAGACTTGCTGGTAAAACACCCCACCGACTTGCTCATGCATGCAGTGAAAGGGATGCTGCCCAAAAATAAACTGGGACGTCAGCAATTGAAAAAACTCAAATTGTATGCTGGTTCCGAACATCCTCATGCAGCACAGATACCTGCCGAACTAGATATATAACAAAGGAATAACGGAGATATTCAATTATGGCCCAAGATAAATTTTATGCTACCGGTAAGAGAAAAAGTGCTGTAGCAAAAGTATGGCTTACCCCCGGTAGTGGAAAAATTTTAGTCAACAAAATGAGCCCGGAGGCTTATTTTGGCGGAACCTACAAAAACCACAAAATAGACCGTCCTTTTAAAGTTACTGACACATTTGAAAGCTACGATGTCATGGCTACCCTGCAGGGTGGTGGTAAATCTGCTCAGGTGGACGCCCTGACCCACGGAATATCCCGTGCCCTTCTTGAAGTTAATCAGGATAACAGGGGTACCCTGAAAAAATCCGGTCTCCTTACCCGGGACCCCCGTATGAAAGAACGGAAAAAATACGGACAGAAAGGCGCCCGCGCAAAATTCCAGTTCTCTAAACGTTGATTTATTCACGGCTTTTCCCCTTGTCTTCCACTGATTCATGGAGACGAAGGCCAGCCTGTAAATAAAGCGTTTCCAAGGGGGAGTAACAGACATCTGTTACTCCCCCTTTTTTTTGCCCTGATACCCATTCATGCGCAACATAAAACTCACAATTGCTTTTGATGGAACAGGATTCAGCGGCTGGCAGAGACAGAGCAATGCATCCACGATTCAGGGTGAACTGGAAAAATCCCTTACCTTGATAACAAATGCTCAAGTAACGCTCCACGGCGCAGGCAGGACAGATGGTGGCGTACATGCCCTTGCAATGGTGGCAAGCTTCCAAACTGCATCATCTCTTTCCCCAGCCACATTCCACAAAGGGTTAAATTCCATTCTCCCCCCCCGCTATCCGCATTCTTCACACAGATGAGGTTGGGCCGGAATTTCACGCCCGTTTTTCAGCCATTGCCAAAACCTACCTCTATAATTTGGAGACCGGCCCCATCCAATCTCCAATCACTCGACTCTATGCTGTTCACATCCCACAGGACTTAACATTAGAAGCAATGGACCAGTGCCTTGATTTAATCTCCGGCACCCATGACTTTGCCAGTTTTGAGGCATCAGGGTCGCGGGACAAAAGTATCACCACCGGACGCGGCAGTGTCAGGACTCTGCAGGAAGCTGTCTTAAATAGAATCACTAAAAATGAACTGCAATTTACATTTACTGGTGATGGATTTTTACGCCACATGGTGCGCAACATTGTGGGAACGGTACTGGAAGTCGGGAAAGGAAGAAAAACAGTTGAAGAGTTTGAAATAATTCTTGCAGCAAAAGATCGTTCAGTTGCCAGCGCCACAGCGCCAGCCCATGGACTTTTCCTGAAAACCGTACATTACAAATAATTCTCTCTCAGTATTTGGGTATGATCTCCTCTGGCCACTATAGTTTTTCCTATGCAGTTAGAGGAGATCAATCGGAGGGACTGCGCCTGGGAGTGTCCACTTTCACTTCATTGCTTTTGCCACTGCGGCACACACATAGTCGATATTGGAACTGGTAAGCCCGGCCAGATTGATCCGGCCGCCGCCAACGATATAGATACTGTTATCCCTTCTCAGCTGTGCCACAACCTCATCCGACCAGCCACTGAAGGAAAACATGCCGCGCTGCTTTTCAATAAAGGAGAAATCCCCTTTTACACCATTGCTCGCCAACCCCTGAACAAGGGCACTGCGCATGTTCCTTATCCGATCCCGCATCCCACCAAGCTCTTCAAGCCACATAGCATGTAACTCGGGACTGTTCAAAATAAGGGAGGCCACCAGCCCTCCATGGGCCGGGGGATTTGAATAGTTTGTTCGGATCACTGTTTTCAGGTGACTCATGGCCACAGCAGCTTCTTCGGCGGATGGGGTGATAACGGTGATGGCTCCGGTCCGTTCGTTATAAAGTCCGAAATTCTTGGAAAAGGAACTGGCCACATAGACATCGATTCCGGTAGCCGCAAATTGCTCCACTGCAAAACGGTCCTCATCGACTCCTTCACCGAACCCCTGGTAAGCAAAATCGAGAAAGGGAACAAACCCTCTTTCAGCAGCCAGCGCTGCCACACGCTGCCACTGTTCAGCGTTCAGGTCCACACCACTGGGATTATGACAACAGGCATGGAGGAGCACCACGTCGCCGGCCGGAACCTTGCCCAGATCCGCCATCATTCCCTCAAAGTCCAGCCCCCTGGTCTTAGAGTCATAATAGCTGTAATTACTGATTGTAAAACCGGCAGTCCCGAATATCCCATTATGGTTAGCCCAGGTGGGGGAGCTGACCCAGAGCCTGGCATCAGGATTGAATTTCCGAATCAGATCACCGCCAACCCGTAATGCCCCGGTTCCACCAGGGGCATGGGCCGTGGCAGCCCGGCCGGAAGCAATCACCTCATTTCCCTCACCAAGGATCAGGCGATGAACGGCATCACCGTACGCAGGGTCTCCTGAAATCGGCAGATAACTTTTAGAAACCTGAATTTCAAGCAGTTCTTTTTCTGCAGCTTTCACACAGCGTAAAACAGGAGTGTTCCCCTCTTCATCTTTATAGACACCAACTCCCAGATTTACTTTTTCAGGGTTTTGGTCTTTTCTGAATGCATCGGTTAAGCCCAGGATGGAATCCGGAGGAGCCGGCTGAACATTTTTCCACATGACACAGTTCCTTTTCATGAAATTGGCAATAAGTAACAAATCTTGCTTACGTTCTTTTTTTATCTGATAGCGCGTCCAGGCTATAGTGCAAGCTTTTTTTGATTATTATCTTCTGCTGTCTTAAAAAAACCCGATCATGCACGGGAGTCACAAGCGGGTAGTTAGCTGTTCAGGCTGCAGGCTGTGAACCAATGCCTATTGCATGCATCTTAGCTCTTATACCTCTGTTATGAGAGCTTTGGCAGAAATTGCCGCAAAGAATACGGTTTTCATCTAATTTCCTATAGAGCTTCAAGTTGTCACCCTGAGGAATTATTTTCTCTTCAACTGAACAGATTGTTTGGCAAGAAGTGACTGCAATTTCCAGGGCGAGGAAAGACATGCCCTTGACTGAGAGCAGGTGGACATCACGTCACAGAAAGCAAGAAACTCGGCCAGAGCATCTCCTATTTTCAAATTCTTACGTGAAATAACCTGAAGCTTTCTTTTCATATCAAGGCCTTCAATTTTCAAAACCTTGAGCCAGCCTTGCTCCACCTCTCGACAGACGGTAAGACTTGAGAGACAGGCAAGCCCGACACCGGATTCCACCGCTTTTTTAATGGCTTCCGGGTGCCCCATCTCCATTATCACTCTAATCTGATCAAAATAGTCCTTCATCTTTTCCTGGAAAATGGCAACCGTTCCCGAGCCCTCTTCGCGCATAATCCAACGAGTGTTCTTAAAATCGCTTTTCACATCAAAGGTCTCCTTATGAGAAAGAGGATCGGTGGGGCCGGCAATGACAACCAATTCATCCTCAAACCAGAGCCGAGCCACAGTATCGGGATTACAAACAGGCCCTTCGACAAATCCGACGTCAACCTTTCCTTCCAGAACAAGGCTTTCAGCATAGCGGGTATGGTGAACCAGCATATTAATATGGACCTGGGGATGCATCCGTTTAAATGCCCCAATGAGATAAGGTAAAATATAGTCCCCTATGGTGGTGCTGGCAACCACATCTATCCGTCCGCTGAGTGTGTCGTTCTTCTCAGTCATGATGTTTTCCACATTACCAACCTGACAGATAATTTCTTTGCCAAGGGGTAGCAGATAGCGTCCACGTTCGTTGAGCAACAGACTCCGGCCATGACGGTCAAACAGAGAACCACCAAGCTGATTTTCAAGTTCGGCCAGGGCCATACTGACAGCAGACTGGGTCACAAAAAGCTTTTTACTGGCTTTGGTCACCTGTGCGGTCTCTGCAACTGCAATAAATATTTCCAGTTGTCTCAGTGTGATAGACATACGAACAGCCCTTGTTCAAATTTTCTTATGATATGTATCTCTTTTTTTAATTAGGGATTTCCCACCATATCATTTATATACTTTTTCTCAATACTTTTCCTAAGTAGGTTGGATTTTAAAATTTTTTCCCCTTCCCACTGAATGAATAGTCACTCAAAAACTGAAATGAATGGCCGTTCATTTTTTAAGTTGACAATAAAACACGATTTCATTAGCTTGCGGCCATATTATCAGAAAGTCATCCGACTAACTCAACTTTAAGGAGCCTTTAGATGGAGCTACAATTTTCTGATTTTCTCTATCGTGACAATATTTTATGGATCACGGCGTTCACCCTCGGGGGGCTAGCGTTCGCTCTGGGTCCCATTGTCATTGTCTATCTCCTTATGCCCCGAGGCACCAGACAGTTTAACAACAAAAACGAACAATTTATTGAATGCGGCATGGAGCCAATTGGTGACTCCTGGGTTCGATACAGTTCTGTCTTTTTTCTTTACGCATTAATCTTTCTCGCATTTGATGTGGATGTCCTTTTTCTCTTTCCTGTGGCTTTGGCATATAACAGTCAGGGACTGTTGGACATGGGAATTGTCTACCGGGATTTCTTTGAAGTTGTCATTTTTGTTGGAATCTTATCACTCGCAATCGTCTACGCATGGATCAAGGGAGTCTTCAAGTGGGAACGCAGAACGTACCATCACCGTTAGAACCTATACCCTCGTCAGTTGTTCAGTTTGCCGCTGCTGACAAACTCATTAACGTAGGCCGGGTAAACTCCTTCTGGCCCCTCACCTTTGGTATTGCCTGTTGCGCTATTGAGATGATGGCCACCGGTTGTGCCAGGTTTGATATGTCACGTTTTGGGGCTGAGGTCTTTCGTCCCTCTCCAAGGCAATCTGACGTAATGATCGTTGCGGGCACTGTCACCAAAAAGATGATGCCGGGCATTAAGGTCCTTTACGACCAGATGCCTGAACCCAAATGGGTGATTGCGCTTGGTAACTGTGCAATTTCAGGAGGGCCTTTTGTTTTTGACGGTCAATATTCAATTGTACTTGGAGCGGATACCTTTCTTCCGGTTGACATTTACATTCCGGGATGCCCGCCACGACCTGAGGCACTGCTTGAGGGAATCCTCCAGTTGGAAAATAAAGTCTCCGGCTGGAATCGCTGGAAAGACCCGGAAAAGGCCTGAGAGGAGACTAAAAAATGATAAAAGACACTGTAAAACAGGCATTGCAGGATCTCTTTCCCGATCCTGAGCCGGTTGCTGAAGAAGTCGTTGCTCCTGCTGCCGAAGGGGCCGATACAGACGAAGACAAAAAGAAACCGGTAAAGAAGAAAGAAGAGCCAAGGGTTAATGGGGTGCTTGAACGTGATCATGCTGAGCATGGGTATGATATCGACGTACAGCTCGACCCCGGTGAACTCCTTGCCGCTGTAATGATAATAGATAAAGCGGGTTTCTTTCTCGAAAGCATCACCGGAGTAGACTGGATCAAAGAAGATCAGCTTGAGGCTGTTTATGATTTTTCCCGATATGACTTTGATACCTGCAGGGTTGTGATTCGTACCCGCACCCCACGATCCGCGCCTAAAATTCCTACTATCTCAAAGATCTATCCTGGTGCCGGCTGGCATGAACGTGAAACCCACGACTTTTTTGGTATCAAGTTTGACGGACATCCGCACCTAGTCCCTCTGCTCCTTCCTGAAGATGCAGACTTCCATCCCCTCTTAAAGGATTTCAAACCATGAGTGGACCAATTCATATCCAACCGGGCGAAACCTTTACCCTGAATGTGGGTCCGCAGCATCCTGCAACCCATGGTGTTCTAAGGGTAAAGATGGAAATGGATGGTGAGTATATTGTCAAAGCTGAAACCGTGCTTGGCTATATCCACCGTATGCATGAGCTGATGGGTGAAAACAGGACATACCCCCAGGTTCTCCCCAATCTCAGTCGTCTCGATTATCTCGGAGCCTTAGGCTATACCCACGGTCATGTGCTGGCTGTTGAACGAGCTGCCGGAATCGAAGTCCCGGAACGCGCCGAGTACATCCGAGCCATCACAGTGGAACTGAACAGGGTCGCCTCCCACCTCTTCTGGTTTGGTGCCTTTGTCATGGATCTTGGAGGCTTTACGCCTCTCATGTATGCTATTCAGGATCGTGAGCATATCCTTGATATGCTGGAAGCTGTTACCGGATCACGTCTCACCTACTGCTATTATCGTTTCGGCGGCTTGTACAACGACATCGATGACGACTTCATTGCTGCTGCCAAGGCATTTATTCCGCGTATGCGAAAATCATTGAAAAAATATGATGCCTTGGTCACCGGCAATATCATCTTTGAAAAGCGTCTCAAGGATATCGGACCGATTTCCGCTGAGATGTGCCGCAAATATGGCGCAACAGGGCCCGTTGCCCGTGGTGCCGGAATTGACTTTGACGTCCGGAAAAACGAACCCTACTCAGTGTACCCTGAGTTTGATTTTGATATCCCGGTCTATCATGAATGTGATTCCCTGGCCCGTTATAAGGTACGCATGGAAGAGATGGAACAGTCCCTGCGTATTGTAGAGCAGGGTCTCGAGAAATTACCGGACGGGCCAATAATGCCCGCGAAAAAACCAAAACTGATTAAACCTCCCGCAGGTGATTACTATCAGGCCGTAGAAACGGCACGGGGCAGTTTTGGAATCAGAATTGTCAGTGACGGTGGCAAAAACGCCTATCGCTTCAAACTTCGCTCCCCAACGTATTCAAACATGTCTTTATTTGATGAGGCGTGTGAGGGCATGATGATTATGGATGCACTCGCCATGATGGGGAGTCTTGACTTAGTTATACCTGAGATTGACAGGTAAGGGAGAAGTCCATGAGTTTAACAATACTAAACGTCATTATTGCGGTGGTCATTGCCATCGGATTTGCCGCGCTGAATGCCGCATATCTGGTATGGGCTGAGCGTCGGGGCGCCGGTCGAATCCAGCGCCGTCCCGGTCCAAACGTTAATGGCCCCCTTGGTCTGCTGCAACCCCTTGCTGATGGTATCAAACTGATGACAAAACAGCTGGTGATTCCAGGCGGAGCCGACAAGGCCCTGTTCATGGTTGCTCCGGTTCTTGCCATGGCTCCCGCCATCATAAGTTTTGTTACCATCCCATTCAGTGAAAGCATCGTTGCCCACTCCATGAATATCGGCGTCCTGATGATCTTTGCCTTTGCATCTCTTAGCGGCTTCTCTATACTCCTTGCAGGCTGGAGTTCACGTAACAAATATGGGATGATGGCATCTGTTCGTGCCGTCTCCCAGAATATCTCCTATGAAGTTCCCATGCTCATCACCGTGATCACCATCGTCATGATGACAGGGACCATGGATCTCAAGGAACTGGTTGCAGCACAGTCCGGCGGTATCTGGAACTGGAACCTGATTCCATCCCTTTCAAGCCCTTTGATGCCGGTTGCCTTTCTCATCTTCTTTATCTGTTCACTTGCGGAGACCAACCGTGCACCATTTGACCTTGGTGAAGCTGAAAGTGAGCTGGTTGCTGGTTTTCACACTGAGTACGGTAGTATGGGGTTTGGTCTCTTCTTTATGGGTGAGTATGCAAATATCGTCATCGGTGCCAGCCTGATAACTATCCTCTTCCTTGGGGGGTGGGGCTGTCCCCTTGGCCTCTTTCCCGGTGTCTGGTGGTTTTTGCTGAAGATTTACATGCTCATTTTCTCTTTTATCTGGATCCGCTGGACATTCCCAAGAACGACTATATATGGACTGCTCAATCTGAGCTGGAAGATATTGATTCCGATCTCACTTTTTAACCTGCTGCTCACAGCCGGATTACTGAAGGTATTTTAATATGGGTGCCTATTTTACCGAAATATTCCGAGGACTGCAGTCCCTTGCCATTGGGCTGGGTATAACGTTCAAGGAATTCTTTCAACCTGTGGTTACTGTTTCCTACCCGTACGAGACCATCAAGATGAGCGAGCGGTATCGCGGTCATATTGAACTGATTGAGGATGAGGAAGGAAAAGCAAAATGCGTTGTCTGCGGAATGTGCGAGCGTGCCTGTCCATCAGGTTGCATCAGCCTTGCTTCGGAATCCGTTGAGTATGAGGTTGAAGTTAAAGGGGAGATGAAGACCAAGAAGAAGAAAGTGCTGACCAAATACGATCTCAACTTTACCACCTGTTCCCTTTGCGGACAATGCGTTGAAAATTGTAACTTCGGAGCCATCACTTTTTCCAAAGACTACAATCTTGCTTCAAGCCGTAAGGAAGATTTCCATTTCGACCTTCTTAATAGATTGAAGGAGAGAAACTCATGAACCCAACTGACGCCTCAGGTATTATCGGCTTTTTCACTAACGATGGATTTGCAGGATATGCCGATGCACTTGCCGGAATCGTCTTTCTGATCATGCTTGCGACCACCATCATCGGTGGAATCATCGCCTGCAATGCTGAACGACTTGTTCGTGCAGTGGCTGGCCTTGCTCTCTGCTTTATTGGAGTAGCTGCCATCTACTACTATCTTAATTCGCCCTTTGTTGCCATGATGCAAATGCTCATCTATGTGGGAGCAGTGTGTGTCACCATTGCCTTTGCCATCATGCTTGCAGCCCCTGAAAACAACAAAAAGCAGGGTCCCCCGGGACCACTGAGCGGCCCCCTTGGCCTGGTGACCGCCGGTCTTGTTACCATTGGTATGATCGGACTCGCTGTAAACACAAAATTTCAAGCCATGCCCACAGTCAACATGGGTGAAGTAAAACTCATAGGTGCTGGACTACTTACCAGCTACTCCATGGTCTTTGAACTGGTCTCAATTGTCCTGCTCATAGCGATCATCGGATCACTGGTCATTGCTCGTCACGGGAGGAGTAAATAAATGTCGATTCTTTCTCTTCACAACAGTCTCAACACCTACCTTATTCTTGCAGCGATCCTGTTTGGAATGGGAGTTTATGGACTGGTTACCCGCAGAACTCTTGTTGGAATGCTCATTGCCTCCGAACTGATTCTTGCAGCAGCCTCTATTAACTTTATGGCATTTAACAGATTTACCGCCCCTGACCCCACAGTGGGACAAATTTTTACCCTCTTCATTATGGCCATAGCTGCAGCTGAAGCTGCCATTGGCCTCAGTATCACCATTGCAGTATATCGAAATTACAAATCAGTCGACACCGAAGATCTGGTCGACCTTCAAGGTTAGGAAAGAGGAACCTCTGTCATGGAAATACAAACGGTCAGTTCCGTAAAACTTCTCATCGCGCTTCTTGTTCCGCTAATTGGCACCCTCGGTGTCATGTTTGTCGGCAAAAACGAGAATGTACGCGAGGGTGTCTCATCAGTGGCTTCAATTATTCTCCTGCTGCTGGTTGCCTCAATGATTCCTGCGGTCAAAGATGGTCAAATCCTTGTTTATCACCTGTTCACAGTGTTGCCGGGGTTAACGATAACACTACGGGCAGATGGCATGTCAATGATCTTCGCCCTCGTCGCCTCATCCCTGTGGACCATTGCCGTGTATTACTCCATGGGCTATATGCGAGCCCACCAGGAACATGCCCAGACCCGCTTTAACGCCTGTTTTGCCCTGGCCATTTTTGGCGCCATCGGTGTTGCATTCTCCGACAATCTTTTCACCATGTATCTCTTCTACGAGATTGTTTCAGTCTGTACCTATCCCCTCGTTGCCCATGCACAGGACAAAGCCGGCTACGAAGGTGCCCAGAAATACATTGTCTATCTGACAACCACTGCCAAACTCTTCCTGCTGCCGGCACTGATCCTGATTTATGTTATCACCGGGACCCTTGACTTCCCGCACAATATTTCAGACGGTCTTTTTACTGGAGATGTGGAGAGTTGGATTGTGATCATGCTTTACATCTTCTGTCTCTTCGGATTTGCCAAGAATGGTGTCATGCCCTTCCATCACTGGCTGCCCGGTGCCATGGTTGCCCCGACTCCTGTTTCTGCACTGCTCCATGCGGTAGCGGTTGTTAAGGTCGGAGTGTTCTGTACCACACGCACCATGCTTTATGTCTTTGGTACGGATACCATGCACGCCTTAAACCTTGGCATCCCCACAGCCTACTTTGTCGGCTTTACAGTTCTTGCCGCCTCAATTCTTGCCCTGTCAAAGGACAACCTCAAGGAACGACTGGCCTACTCCACGGTGAGCCAGCTCTCTTACATTATCCTGGGTGTTGCCCTGCTCACCCCTGCAGGAATAGATGGTGGACTCATTCACATTGTCAACCACGCATTCTCCAAGATAACCCTCTTCTTCTGTGCCGGTGCAATTATGATTGCCGCACACAAAAAAGATCTTTCAGAGATGGGAGGCCTTGGCAAAACCATGCCGGTTACCTTCGCCTGCTTCTTCATCGCCTCACTCTCCATGATCGGTGCACCCCCGGTGGCGGGATTTGTCACCAAGTGGAATCTGCTGGTTGGATCAATCCAGGCCCATCAGATGGGGATACTCCTCATCCTGATTGCTTCCACCATGCTCAATGTCGGGTATTTTGCCCCGGTTACCTATAAGGCATTTTTTGGCAAACGCCCCCAAGGTGAAACATATCAAGGTATCAAGGAAGCCCCGCTCTCCATGTTGATTCCCATTGTGATCGCATGCACGATTTCGGTGCTGATTGGTATCTTCCCTAACTTTATGATGGATTTTGTTAAGGTGGTGACAGGATGATTGTAAATCTAATCGACTATCTTCGAGACCGGTTAAAAACCGTGATCTTGTGCTGCTATGGAATTATGGCTTTCATAGTTTTCTGGAGTCTGAGCGTGGATACCAGCCACGCTCATACCTGGGCAGAAAAAATGATACCAGGGTTCTGGTCGCTCTTCGGCCTCGTCAGCTGCGCCATAGTCATTATGGTTGCCAGATGGTTTGGCAAAAGCGGGATCCAGGTCCGGGAGGATTATTATGACAATTAGTTTTATGCACCCGGCACTCATTATGATAGTGGGAGCGCTTCTGCTTCCGCTGGTGAGGGGACCGTTCCGCAAACCTTATATGTTCCTGATCCCCCTGCTTACTTTCATTGATGTCATTTATCTTAGTCAGCATCCCGGTACCTATGGTGTTTTTCAGTTCATGAACTGGGAACTCACTTTTGGCCGCGTTGACCGCCTGTCCATGATCTTTGGCTTCATCATGGCACTGATGGCCATAATCGGAACCATCTACGGCATGCATGTGGAAGATGAGTGGCAGCATATGGCCGCCTGGTTCTATGTGGCAGGATCTCTCGGTGCCATTTATGCTGCTGACTACATCACCCTCTTCCTCTTCTGGGAAATGATGGCCTTTGCCTCGACCTTTCTCATCTGGGCAAGAAAGGATGAAGAAGCCCTGGCTGCCGGATACCGTTACATTCTTGTCCATACATTCGGCGGCGTTGTCCTACTGCTTGGATTTGTCCTGCGTTACCAGGCCACAGGCGATCTCAGTTTCGATCAACTCAACGTCCAGTCTCCTGAGTTTTATACCTGGCTGATTATGATCGGCCTTATGCTGAACGCCGCAGTGCCACCATTACATTCCTGGTTGCCCGACGCCTATTCCAAGGCCACGGCCATTGGTGCAGTATTCATGTGCGCTTTCACCACCAAGACTGCTGTCTATACCCTTATCCGCAGCTGTTCCGGATTTGATGTCCTGATCTATCTCGGTATCATCATGGCCATCTACGGCATTATCTATGCAATAATGGAGAATGATGTCCGTAAACTCCTTGGCTGGGAAATCGTCTCCCAGGTCGGATATATGGTTGCGGGAGTTGGAATTGGAACCAGCCTCGCCATTAACGGCGCCTGTGCCCATGCCTTTGCCCACATCCTTTACAAAGGACTGCTGTTCATGGCGGCCGGTGCAATACTCACCACAACTGGCAGGCAGAAGCTTACTGAACTGGGAGGATTGTATAAGAAAATGCCCGCTACCATGATCTTTATGCTCATTGGTGGTCTTGCAGTATCCGGGCTGCCCCTGATGTCTGGATTTGTTTCCAAGTCCATGATCATTGCAGCAGCATTTGAGTCCCACATCCTCTGGGCAGGATTTGCACTCACCCTGGTCTCAGCCGGAACATTTCTGGCAGCCGGATTGAGGCTTCCCTACCTTATCTTCTTTGGCGACAATAACTGTTCTGAAGAAACATGGGAAAAGGCAAGTGATCCTTCCTGGAATATGCAGCTGGCAATGGCCATCGGCGGATTCCTCTGTATCTTCCTTGGTTCCTATACTCCTTTTCTTTACAACATGCTGCCCAACACCGGGGTTGTTTTTCACCCTTATGGAAGTTATCACCTGAGTGAAACCATTCAAATCATGGCCTTCACTGCCTTGGGATTCTTCATGCTGCGCAAATATGTAATGCCGCAGAACACAATCAGTCTTGATATGGACTGGTTCTACCGCATGGGTGGCCGTGCATTCTACTGGACTGTCGAAAACCCGCTACAGTGGTTTGATAATGCCCTCGGCAAGTTCTACAAAGCAGTTGGTATCAGTTGCCTGATGACCACCTCTGCCTTCTGGTCATGGTTTGACTGGAATGGAATCGATGGTGTTGTTGACGGAACTGCCCGCTGTGTCCGGGCCATTGGCCGCAGGGTTACTATTGTCCTGCAACGGGGCCAGATTCAACAGACAATTTACTATACGGTGTCCTTTGCAGCCGTAATTCTTGTAGCTTACGTTTGGTTATAACCCACTGATATCGAGGACCACTGGAAATGGATCAACTAATAAGCAATCCAGCTTATCCACACATTCTGAGCATACTGATTTTCCTGCCCCTGGCAGGGGCATTTCTGCTGCTCTTTGTACGGAATGAATATTTTGCACGATACTGGGCCCTTGGCGTCACCTGCCTGACTGCAACACTGTCCATTCCCTTACTCATGGCATTTGATATCGGTACCAGCAAGTTTCAGTTTGTTGAACAGGCAACCTGGATCAAATCTCTAAATATCCAGTACGTGGTTGGCGTTGACGGAATCTCCATCCTCCTTGTTCTGCTGACCACGTTCATCATGCCCCTCTGTGTCATTGCATCCTGGAGTTATATTAAAACCAGGGTACAGGCATTCATGGTCTGCCTCCTTATCATGGAATCGGCAATGCTTGGGGTCTTCGTGGCCCTTGACTTTGTCCTCTTTTACATCCTCTGGGAAGCTATGCTTATTCCCATGTACATGCTCATTGCAATATGGGGCGGCCCAAGAAAGATCTATGCCTCCATTAAGTTCTTTCTCTATACCCTGGCAGGCTCAGTCTTGCTTCTTGTTGCCATTATCTGGCTCTACATCCACAATGACTACAGTTTCTTTATTCCGGACATGATGTGGCAGAATTACTCAAGCACTGCTCAGATTCTTCTGTTCCTTGCTTTCTTTCTCGCCTTTGCCATCAAGGTTCCCATGTTTCCTTTCCACACATGGTTACCGGCGGCACATGTCGAGGCCCCAACTGCCGGTTCTGTGATCCTGGCATCGGTACTGTTGAAAATGGGTACTTACGGCTTCCTGCGCTTTGCCATCCCCATCACCCCGGAAGCTACTATGACACTGGCGCCCTACGTCCTCTGGCTCTCCATAGCAGGTATTATGTATGGTGGCTTCACAGCCCTTGCCCAGCATGACATGAAAAAACTGATCGCCTACTCTTCTGTCGGTCATATGGGGTTTGTGACCCTTGGTATTTTTGTCCTCAACACCAATGGGGTTGAAGGGGCGATCCTGCAGATGATCAATCATGGTATCACCACCGGCGCACTCTTTCTTTGTATCGGTATGATCTATGAACGAACCCATTCCAGAGAACTTCGCGATGCCACAGGGGTTGGTAAACATATGCCGATCTATGTGACATTTTTAACCTTCTTTTCCCTGTCTTCATTTGGTTTCCCGGCAACCAACAGTTTTGTCGGAGAGTTCCTTATTATTGCAGGAACATTTGAACACTCTACGGTTCTGGCCCTTGCGTGTATCCCTGGTGCCGTACTCGCTGCCGCCTATATGCTCCGCATGCTACAGAAAATTATCTGGGGTGGAACCGACAATCCGGATCAATCCTGGATCACGGATCTTAATGCTCGTGAGATTGTGACCCTTGCTCCCCTACTCTTCTTTGTCTTCTGGATAGGACTGGGGGCGCAACCCTTTATTGACCTCATTCACGTCAGTGTAGAGAATCTGCTGACAAACTACCATGGCTTTCACAGTCAGGCAGTAGCAGTAACTGAATTAATTATCCACTAACCCAGGTAAACCGGAATAGTGATCCTGGGCAAAAGTACCTTCACAAAAGTATTTTCTATAAAAAAAATGCAGGAAAAACTTTCAAAGGTACTGATAGCGTTCAACCTTAACTATCTGCAGAAGGTAATACAAAATGCAATTTCTCCCTGAGTTAATACTGTTGGGTGCAGGCCTTATCATTTTTGTGGTCAGCCTTGGGAAGACCAATGCTGATACCACAAGAAATATCGCCATCGGGCTCGGTGCCGCGATATTCGGTGCCACTCTTCTCAGCTATTGCCAGACAGGCAAACTCTTTTTCAACGCCTATCAGGTGGATCTCTTTTCTCAGGTCTTTAAAACCCTGATTGCTGGCGCCATGCTTCTGGTCCTCATTTTCGGCCACAAGCTGAAAGGAATAGCTGCCAAAGTACACCCCGAGTACTACTTCTTTCTTTTTATGAGTGTACTGGGACTTATGATGCTTGTTTCCAGCGTCGAATTAATTTCCATCTTTGTTTCCCTGGAACTTTCATCCTTTGCCGTATACATCATGGTACCCATGCGTAATGATGAGGGAGAATTCAGATTTCAGATGGAGGCAGGAATCAAATACCTGCTCTTTGGTGTCACGGCCACCGGCTTTATGCTCTTTGGTATGAGTTACATGTACGGGCTCACCGGATCAACCGAACTTTCTGTAGTTATCGAGAAACTCTCCACGATGTGGACTCAGCCTGCAGCAGTGATTGCCATGATGATGGTTCTTGGCGGCTTCTTTTTCAAGCTCGCCATCTTTCCCTTTCACTTCTGGGTACCGGATGTCTACGAAGGTGCATCCAATGAAACCACAGCCTTTATTGCCTCTGTCCCTAAACTTGCTGCTGTTGCCATGCTTATCCGCCTGGTAAGTCTCATTGGCGGAGAAGGTCAGGTTATCCTCAATGTACTGATGGTCTGCGCGGTTGTTTCCATGTTCTACGGCAACCTTTCTGCACTTGTACAGACCGATGTTAAACGTATGCTTGGATTTTCAGGTATCGCCCACGCCGGCTTTGTTCTACTCGGTATCCTCACCTTTCAGATCACCGGATATGCCAACGCCATGTACTACATTATCGGCTATGTGATCATGAATCTGGCCTGCTTCCTGGTTATCTGTACTGTTTCTGAAAATGGTGAAAATGTCCAGATCGCCGATCTCTCCGGTCTCCATAAACGTTCTCCCCTTATGGCTTTCACCTTGGCTGTAGGACTTTTTGCCCTTGCCGGAATCCCTCCGTTTGTTGGCTTTATGGGTAAATTTATGCTCCTCACCGGTGCTCTGAGAGAAGGCTATATGGTGGCAGTAGTTTTGGCTGCCATCAACACTGCCATTGCCATTTTTTACTATCTGTCAGTAGTTCGTGTTACCTATTGCAGTGATCCGGAAGAACGGGCATCAGTTACCCCTTCTATGATGACCAATGTCGCCTCAGTTTTCCTCCTGCTGGCAATCGTAATCATGGGGGTTTCCCCACAACGCTTTGTTGACTTTGCATCTACTGCAGTACAAACAATTATGTAGGAGTTCTCCGCTATAGAGAAAGCATCAGAAAAGCCCAGTGACAAAATCACAGGGCTTTTTCTCTTTAACGGCTTATGATAATCTTCTTGGAATTCAGGAGAAAATTGTCACAAGAGCTATTTAAGCTAGTCCTTTTCATTTTTACTGAAATTATACATACCCACCAGCCTATTCCAATATAAAGCGCTAAGTTTTTGAAAAATATTCCTGTTTTCCTTTTCAGTTTTTGCAAGATTGTATATACTTCCATTATAAAATATCTCTTTTTCTACTCCCCTAGAAATTGTCGGAGGAACAATTCATGAAAAATCTCGAATTACGATCAGCCCTCATTAAATCAGCTATCCTGATGGGACTGTGTATTTTCTTAATTTACGCCTTTGCTGCCAACGATTCAGGTGGCATTATAGGTGCCATAGGTTCACTATTCTCTGGTGCTCTTTTTATCGCGGGTCTTGCTCTCGCGTTGATAGTCAGTATTCTTGTAATGTTTGGAATCTATTTTGGTATTATCTACATGTACGATAAAGACGTCTGTAGAAAAACCTACGATGAATTCAAAGACAAAGTTTCCGGGTTATCAGACAGTGCTGCTGGAACGTTAGGTTTGAAATGCTGTTCCCGTGCCAGCCTACAGACCGAGATCCCTGCACCAGGCAATAATGAAGACCTCAGCCTATTGCGCAGTAACCAGGACACACTCAATGCGCAACTCGCTAGTCTCAATGACAGTGTTGAATCCGTCGAGAAGACCTGCAGCAGTCTTTCCACATCGGTTAAGATTATTACGGAAGAAGTCAACGATATAAATACACGTGCCACGACGGTGGAAGAAGGACTCGAAACCAAAGCCTCGGTAAGTTCTCTTGAAGACTCTGCGAAGAAACTTGCAGCAGACATTTCCAATCTGGAAAAGAACTTTCAGCCGCTGAATGACAAGGTGGCAGAGCTTGAAAAGACTCTCTCTGCTCTTAATCCCAGTGAGGAAAGCACCGATGACTCTGTGCAGGAGAAAATTGACCAGGCTGTCAGTGGCTTGCAAAATCAGCTGAAAGCGCTAACAGAAAGTATTGAAAAAATGAGTCAGCCGGGCCAGGAAAAAGAAAATTCTGACGAAGACACATCTCATCGAATTCTCGACTATTTCACCAACAAAGAAGACGAAAAGAAATTTACTTCACTTGTGGCTGAGGCTGTTGCAAAAGAAATGACCTATGCCCAGGCAGGAGAATTGCTCAATGAATCCTTGTCAGCTGAGGCTGCAAAAATAATTGGTGAGCATCCCTCACTTACAAAGGACTACATAAAGGTCAGTAGACAGCCAGATAAATAGACACAGTTCATCAACTCCATCAACCAAGCGCTTCCGAGAATATTCTCTGAAGCGCTTTTTTATTACTTTTGTCATTGACAGCCCCCCGGTAATTGAGTAGTTTGCCGCGGCCGTTGTCGGAAACCAGAAACTTGGCCCCAGTTGCTTGGCCCCTTAAGGAAACAGATTTGGGGGTGGAGAAAAAAGCATTAATGAACATCTTTTAATGTTGACACTGGTCAGTGATCGGTTTATATTCACGACTTCGTCGCGGGATTTCCCGTGCACCTGTTTCAGGTGAAACGATCCTTGAAAACTGAATAACAATACAAAAGCAAACGGGCCCAACCGTGATATATTTATATATCGCATGGGCAAACTTTGTAATTTCAAAGTAACGCCTTTATTT
>JAIPEF010000034.1 GCA_021737265.1 Desulfocapsa sp.
TATCATAACCCATCAGAGTGCTGCCCACGACTGTCATTCCCGAATTCTTTTATCGGGAATCCAGCCTGCAATATCATTTATATCAAGAGATGACACCTATCTCTGAAAGCTGGCTGAGTTTCAGTGGTAATCAGATACTATTATGTCTCGCCCGGATTATTTTTTGGAATTGGTTCTCACGGTTAAAAGCACTCTGCATGACTCACTGAATTAGATAGGATAAAATTTTCATATTATCTGTTGATAGTGTTTGCATATAGTGAATATATAGTGTTAGGGTATTTATCTTAAAAATACATATTATCTTTAAATATATAATAGTTGTGAGTGATATATTTGTTAAAAGAGTTGCAGAAAGTAAGTACTGAAAAAGTTAGGATAATTGGTCGGTTAATTACCCTGTTAATGAGTTTTCTCCGGGTAGAATGGGTGGAATAAATAGGTAAGGCTTGAAGGAAAGTCTACTATTCTGTCTTTGGTGTCAAGCGATAAGTAATTTTTACTCAAGGTCTTTTATGAAATGTAGGAGTATTTTACATACACCTCTGTTTGTCATTGTGCTTTTTTTCGGTGTTTTTCTCTCCTCTGCCAGTTGTGATGATTTTATCGTTACAACTCTGGCACATACTTCCGATATCGCTGTTTATGAAGTGGTCGGCAACTATGATGCCGAAATGCCTGATGGCTCAAATAATGTGTTTTCCAGGCAGGAAATCGTTAAGGAATTTTATAAAGCCCATCCGGATGAGTATGACTTCCTGGTTATTTTTTCCAATTTTGATTTTCAGATGCCGGAAAATGAAGCGATCGCCTTTTATCAGGGAGTGAAAAATGATGTGCTGGGAATTGGACAGGACCTGGTTGACTTCACATCTCTCTACGGTAGTAATGGTGTCCTTCAGGGTACTATCGACATGGGAAATATCAACTCCATTGTCTCCGATCCCCTTGATTCCGGTTTCTCGGACACCATGGGTACCCTCAGTCATGAACTGCTTCACCGCTGGGCTGCAAAGGTAAGTTACAGGAAAGCTGATAATAGCATCAGTCATGCTCTGCTAGGGAGAGGCGGACACCATTGGAATTTTCTTCTTGATACTGGAGGGTCCCTTGAATATGGCAATCGATGGGTGAACAACGGCAACGGTACCTTTACCTCCCTTGTCGGAAGAAGATACTTCAGCCCTCTCGATATGTATCTTATGGGATTGAGAGATAAGAGTGAAGTTCCTCCCATGCTCCTCATCGACAATTCGAGAATTGACCCTGAAAGATTACCGGAAGCAGGTGTTACAATTGAAGGCAGCCCACAATACGTTTCGGCTGATGATATCATCGCAGCTGAAGGTGAGCGTACCCCAGGCACTGCTGATTCTCAGAAAAATTTCAGGATAGGGTGCATTTTCATAACCAGGCCCGGCACCTACTTGGAGAATGATCTATACGGAATTGACAACATCATGCAAAGTTGGTCCACGTGGTTTTCCGGACTGACAGGTGGTCTTGGAAAAGTTGACATAGACAGTGCTGTCTTGCCGGGGATTCCGGAAAACCCCGGCCCTGAAATTATTCCTATTGATCCGAGAACAGCTCCTCCTGAGGTTAATGAAGGTGTAGCCTGGCTTCTGAATCATCAGGAAGAAGATGGGAGCTGGCAGGATGGTTCGTTTACGGTTGACAGGGATACATCAACGGTCTTGGAAACGTTGACCGGTTGCGTCGCGGCCGGAGATGCATTTGCAGACGGGATTTTCTGGCTTGAAAATAGAGACACTCACAACCTTGATTCTCTGGCGAGAAAAATCCATATACTCAATGGCTCTGGATGGAATGTTACGGGAATGTCTGCAGAACTTCTGCAAATGCAGAACCATGACGGTGGCTGGGGAAGCAATGGAGAGTACAGAAGCAACCCTGCTGATACTGCTTTGGCGTTACGTGCTTTATCAGCAATGGGTGAAGTTTCGGATCAGATAACAGACCCGGCCATTCATTATCTCTTGGACCGACAGAATAGTGACGGTGGATGGGGAGCAGGAGAATACAGCAATATCCTGACAACAGTTTCTGTTGTTTCGGCCTTTCTTCTTTTCAATGAACAATTTCTCCTGGATAATCCTCTCCAGAATGCATTGGCATGGATTTATGGTAAACAGAACAGTAACGGTGGTTTCGGCAACATTCCCAGCACCATCTATAACACGGCAAAAACTCTTATCGTACTTAAACAGGCTGGTGTAACATCAGAGGTTACCGATCAGGCCTTGTTATATCTCCTTGATCATCAGGGACAGGATGGCAGTTGGCAGTCCAGTGCCTATCAGACTTCACTGGCAATATCCGCGATCTGGATCGCCACAGGCAATCCAGACCTTTCCGTCAGCACGGCTGAGGTCATCCCTTCTCCTGAAACAATCACATCGCTACCGTCGGACTTGAGCCTCTCTGTAACAGTTCATAATACAGGGATGGTGGATGTTACTGATGCCAAAGTTGTTCTCTATGAGGGGGCAGTGAGTGAGTCAAATAGACTCGGTGAGTTGTTCATCACCATTTCCGGTCAATCTTCTGAAACAATTGTTTTTAACACAACTATAACTAACGGCAGTTCCCATCACTATTATGTGGTGGTTGATCCGGATGACCTTATCAACGAGTCAAGCGAGCAGAACAACTCGGCCCTGCGTATAGTCTATCCAGAAGCAACCTATGATTTTGCAATTTCTCCCGAGGATATCTCTGTTGCTCCTGCAATAGGAAACATTTTTGAGCCTCTCACCATATCCGCAAAGGCAACGAACAACGGGACAGTTGATGCTTTCAATGTCCCTCTTCATCTTGTGGCTGATAACGGTTCCGGCCCCATAATCGTGGCCAGCAAAACCATAGATCTACCGGCAGGACAGAGCGTTGATCTTTCTTTTTCCTGGATCCCTGAGATCTCAGGTGTCGGCATTTCGCTCTCCCTGGTTTTGGACCCTTTTGGTGCCTTTGCCGAAACAGTTCAAGAGAACAACAGCGCTACAGTCCTCGTTGATATCAACACTTCCACAAAAGCGGATCTTTCGCTTGCTTATTCAGATATTACATTTGACCCCGTCCCTGCCCTTGAAGGAGGAGGCACCTCTTTAAAGGCCAAAATCATCAATAGAGGATTCTCGTCGGCATCCGATGTGGAGGTGGAGTTTTACGATGGTGTGCTTGGAGAGGATGAAAAGTTTCTTCTCGGGTCAGTTGTGATCCCCGTTGTTGCAGTGGGGGAGAGTGTTGATGTGGCCTGGACCTGGAACAACATTCCCGTCTCCGGCGAAAGGGTTATCAGTGTTATTGTTGATGCGGTAAATACGATTGCTGAAGTAAATGAGGATAACAACAGTGGTTTTAGGGTGTTACGGGTGTTGGCCCTGCCTGATCTTGAGATAAGTGACAAAACAATATCATTCAGTCCCGAATCTCCAAAGGAAGGTGATCTGGTTACTATTTCAGCACTTGTCCGAAATAAAGGAGAACAGCCTGTTGTAAATATCCCGGTGGCTTTCCATAGAGGAAGTACCTTACTCGGTACTTCAACCATCCCGCAAATAGAAGCTAATAGTCAAACAGCGGCATCAATCACATTTGAGACAGATGAAAATAGTGGCATCATCAGGATTGAGGTAGTTGTTGACCCTGACAGTACCATTCATGAGCAGGACAAGGGGAACAACAGGGCGGTTAGGCTCATAGGAGTCCAGAATGGAGACCTATGGCTCTCCGAGAGTTTTATTTCCCCCAATGGCGATGGCGTAAAGGATAACACAGAATTTGGGTACAGGTTGCAAGTGCCACAAAATGTGACGGTTGTGGTGGTGAATGAAGAGGGGGAAGCTGTCAGGGAATATTCAGGACCTGATTTTATCAACACAATGTATGTCTCCCTTACCTGGGATGGTCTTGACAACAAGGGGCGGCTTGTAGATGACGGCCAGTACCGAATTCAGGTAGTTTCTGAAAGTGGATCTGTTCTTTCAAGTCTTTTGGTCACGGTTGATATTAATCGTTCCTCTCTGCTGGAAGCCTTTGGAACCCCATATCTTTACACCACAAAGATTGAGCATTTATTAGGCGATTATAAATATAACTGGTTTTCGGATGACAGTAGAGTGGTTTTTCATCTTGAATCAAAGAAGCCGGAGTTTCCTGAATATGAGACAGGTATTTATACGCTTTCACCGACAGGTGGGCAAGTTACCCGGCTGGTTCCCGAGGAGTGGAGTGAAGATGCTGATCCGGATATTGGGTACCGCTATTTATCAAACGAAAGTGATTGCCATGATAAAGTTTGGCAGTATTTAGAATGTGACCAGCTCAACCCCGGATTTTCCTTGTCTGCTGACGGGGTTACTGTTGCTTTCATTCTGGAAAGATATAACAAGTCCACCGGGGAAGTGCTTCAGCAGCAGTTGTGGTCTGTTAATCGATATGGAGAAGATCTTACTCTTTTAGACTCTTTTGATTATCCGGAAGGCGATCCTTATCTTATTACGGATATATTTCTTTCACCCGATGGAACCCACATAGCCTATAAGCTGTTTGATCAGGATGCAGAACATCATTTTTTTGCAATTATCCGTACCGACGGGACGGGAAAAATTACCTTTACGCCTGAATGGAACAGCGGCTTGGATTATCAGCACAGACTGACCTGGGCTCCGGATGGTCAGAAACTTGTTTTTTCTAACACAACTCATGCGGTTGTGGCAGACCTCTCCGGGAATCTTCAAGAGATTCTACAAATAGAAAATGCCATCGTTTTTTTTGACTGGTATGGGGCAAATAGGATTCTTGTTCGGGATATGTCAGACAGGCAAATGGATAGCTGGGTCGTTGATCTAAGTGCGCTGGAGTCACCGTTGCTCATTGCTGAAAAATTAGAAAATCCAATCGCTGGCTGGTGGGAATTCGGTGGCTGTCTGAGAGACCGCGAGTTTAGTCGTTCTGTTCCCCCCCTGCTTGATAACGGACATTTTATTGCAGGATATGAATGGATAGATGGATTCCTTTGGAACTATATAGTGTGTGATATTGACGGGAACTGCCAGGATTCTGATGTTATAGAATTATACTGGAACAACCCGTCGTTAACTCTTGATGCTGGTAAAGTTGTAATAAATGATACTGATGGTATCGCTACCATATTTGACAGGGGAACCCTCGAGACTGAAATTTTTGAATTCGGCTATTTGGGTTGTGATAATGATCTGCAAGAGTGGTACGATATACCATCTCACTATAAAATATGGCCGCCAACAGAAAGAGATTGCACGGAGAGGAGCTACTTGGATGTGCCAATATGGAACTGGCTTGATAATGAGACTTTTCTTGCGTTGTATTATGGAGAGGAAGATAGTGTAATTGCTTTCAATATTGAAAGCGGAGAGAAGATTTTTCTTTTTGAAGTTGAAGATTTCTACCCTTACCGATTAGCCCTATCCCCCGGCAAAAGATCGCTCTCTTTTCTAACTAATTTTGATGGGCGAGCATATGGTCAGTTTACCATATTGGGATCCCTGCTAAATCTGACAGCAGATCTTCGATCTAGTAAGACAGAATCAGCGGTAAATCTTCAAGGAACCGTAACCGACCTCAATTTTTCCCATTGGCAACTTGAATACGCTGATCAAGAGAGCCCTGATAATTGGCATATTCTCACGCTTCCTTCTGAAAACCCTTTAGTAAATGGATTTTTGGCCACTTGGATTCCTCCCTACGAAGGCTCTTTTCTGGTACGGTTGACTGTTACTGATAAGGCTGGCAATACGGCCTGGGACAGGAGACGGATCACTTGGGGAAAGCAGTTCACTGTTACCAATATTTACAAGACAGGGGAGATGTTTTCTCCCAATGGTGACGGTATCAAGGACACCGTCGGTCTCAACTACTTTGTCAAGGAACCGGTACACCTTGAGCTGTTTGTTTATGATGAGGATGGCTCACTTATCCGAACATACAGCCAGGACCATGCATTACCTGGAGAGTACGGTCTGGTATGGGATGGTACAGACGCATCAGGTGGGATTGTTCCTGACGGATACTATACAATCCGAATCTTTGACTATGAATTTTTCTTTCAGGTGGATACGACACCCCCGGATGCCCGATTGGAGTTCAGTTCGGTTTACTGTGGAGAAATTCCTGTATTGAGTTCTTCTCTTTCCGGTTTTGCTCTGGATAAAAATCTGAAGTCATGGGCTCTGTATTACGGTAAAGGGGAGAGCCCGGAGGAGTGGTATGAGGTCAAGTCCGGTGAATCACCTCTGAGACATCCTGATAGCTATGATGAGTCAGGAAACCCTCTAATGACAGTGCTTCAGAATTTCACGCCCGATACCTCTCCTTCCATAGGGTTTCTTGGCGACATAACATATCGAATCGTTGTTGTGGATTTCGGTGGGAATCAAAGTGTAGTTGCCGCCCAGTTCAATAAGGAGTTACTGGCAATTTCCCAGTGGGACGACCACAGAGTAATTTTGGAGGAAACCGGACAGGGCGTGTGCAACTCTCCGGTAATGCTGCCGATCGGGTTACTTGAGTTCGGCACCCATAATCTAACAGTAGCTGAAACGCTCAGAAAATCCATTAGTAGTGCGACCGTTCAATACCGGATGCACATGCAGTGGCACGACGGTGAAAAGATTTTTGATCCTCCGGAGAATGAAATAGAGCTTAACTTTGATACTTCAGGGGTTGATCCTGAAGAAATAGCGGGAGTGAGGGTGAAAGTTACCAATGATACTGGTATTGAATATTATTCGGCCCCCGTAGTTTTCAATCCCCCTATATTTGACGCATCCATGGGATGTATCCCCATTGGCAGCATGTCTCCGGGCTTCATGAGCTTGAAGGTAGTATTGCCGGAAGGTCTTGAAATACTGAAGATTCAGGCCACGGATAAGGATAGCGGACAGACTGAATGGAAGGATTTTACAGTATATGGGTCGGCTTTAGATGCGTATTACAACACAATGGACCGTGCGTATCATTTTGCAGTACCAAGCCTGCCGCAAGAATATGAGTATCCGTTGAGATTTGTCGGAATTGGTGAGAGTGGCAAAGAATATATCAGTGATGAGTTAACAGCTCCCCCAAGGCAATGCCCGTCACCCCCTCCGGGGTCACCCCCAAGTGATCAGCGCGGAGTATATTTATCTGTTTCATACAGCAACAAAACAGCACCATGCAATAGTGTGAATGATGGTACTGCTTCAATTGGTATTAGCAGCTGCCAGGGGCTTTCTTGTCCTGATGCTGCTGTACAGGTAACAGATCTACCTGATCGAGTGGATTATTACTTGGAGAAAAATGGCGAGTGGCAATTTCTCAAGCAGTCTGAACCGTCTGTTGACGGCTGGGGAAAAGTGACGCTTGATACAACAGGTCTCCAGGAGGGAGAGCATCTGGTAAAAGTTGATTTTGTCTATGGAGAATCTGTAAATGAAGGGGTTTTGGTTAATACCATGACAGTCGACAGGACACTTCCTGATGCAAGAATCACCTATCCTTCCCTATCCGCGCCCTTCTGTAGCTGGCCTGTTGTGGATGAACAGGGGAAAATTTCCCGCTACGCAGCTATTGAAGGTGTCGCAGGGGATGAAAATGGACTCAAAAGTTACTCTGTTGTTTATGGGCTGGGGAGTAATCCGATTGAATGGTTTAGCCTCGATGACAATAGCTCCTGCAACCCTGATCCTGCAAATGGGGATTGCACCAACCTCGGTAAGAAAAATACCTACGGCCAGTTAGGAGTATGGAACGTTACAGATATAGAACCTGTTGAACACTCTCTAAAGCTCATTGTTGCCGATAAATTTGGCAACACATCGTGTTTTGTCACTCGGACCAATGTGGTGGATTCGGACATGTCGTTATCTGCCACCGTCAACCGGGAAATTTTTTCCCCAAATGGGGACACCGTCAACGATGCAGTATCAATTGAATATCAGGCAGGGGAATATGCTGTCCTGGACATAACGGTTCTGACAGAAGAGAACAGTACGATTGTACGATCACTGGCATCATCCCAGGAAATTACTGTTGGTCAGGGGGCAATATCCTGGGATGGGCATAATGACTCCGGTGTGACTGTTCCGGATGGAGAGTATGAGATCCATATTGAGGCCAGGGATTCATGTGACAATGTATGGCGGAAAATGTTCCCGGTCACGGTGGACAATACTCCACCAATGGCAATGATCTCTTTCCCCGGCACTGGAGAACCACTTGATATCATAACTGAGGTTGTGGGGACTGCCAATGACACGCACTTTCTTCTCTATCGACTCTATGTACAGGAGGAAGCAGGGGCAATCGAGCCTCAATTGCTAGGTGAAGGGGATATTTTTGTTGAAGATGACATTCTCGGGACCTGGAACACATTCGGTCTTGAGGGAAATTGGGCCATTGTTCTCAGTGCTGAGGATCTTGCCGGTAACACGAGAACAACAAGCTTACCTGTAAGTTTCGGTGCCCGGCCCCAGCTGATCAGTAATTTTGAGGCGGATTTAAATATCTTTTCACCCAATGGCGATGGGAAACTGGACAATACAACGGCTACCTATGAGTTGACCGATACAGCGAATGTCACCATTGCCGTAGAGGATATTCTGGGCAACTCTATCTTAATTGACAGTAATGCAAATGTTTTGTCCGGCAGCCATCAATATCAGTGGGACGGCCTGGATGCAGGCAGTGATCCTGTTGCAGACGGGAACTATAAACTTAAAATAACGGTAGAAAGCATAACTGTACCCTTTGTTGTTCAAGTGGAGGCGATTACCCTTACCATCGACACAACTTCTCCCACAATAGATGTGACGGAACCGCAAGATTCTTCCTATCATTCCGGGGTTGTTAATGTGCAGGGGGCCCTCAGTGACCTGAATCTTCAGGAGTACAGTGTGACCCTCTCCGGCGATCAGGAGACACTTCTTTTGGCCACGGCTGTTGTCAGCAGTGAAATTGTGTTTTCCCGATTCCTGGACCTGGCAGATGGTGTTTATGGTGTTCAGGTTGACGCCAGCGACTCTGGTGATAATTCAAGCGCTGAGATCGTCTCGTTCACAGTGGACAAAACCCGGCCTCAAATTACGCTCGAAAGCCCGACTGAAGGTGGCTTCTTTGATGCTTCTCAGCCCACGGTATCAATTGTGGGAACAATTCAGGAAATAAACCTGCAATCTTACATTGTTCAGTATGGTGCCGGGGACAATCCGACGGAGTGGGTTGAGCTTGCCTCCGGAGAAGAATTACCCACTGACAACCTGCTTGCGACATGGTTAGTGGGACCGGATCAGGCGGTTGCTGATGGTGATTATACTGTCCGGATTACAGCGTTAGATAAAGCTGGTTGGGAAAGCGTTGCACAAGTGGGAATACATGTTGATAACAATGCTCCCGAACTTGTTATCACTCTTCCTGAAGAAGGAGGTTTCATCAAGAAACCATTTGGTATTACAGGAACCGTTAACGATCCGTTTCTAAAAGACTATACTCTGAAAATAGCCGATTCCACCTGTGTGTCCGCTGTCACCAAGTCAGTTCTCAGAAATGGTACAGAGTCTATACAGGATGGTATAATTTCTTCCATAGAAACGCTGCTACCCGACGGTGTCCACTGTATTAGCCTTTCAGCCATGGATTCCCTGGCTCATAGTTCGGAAAAAGAAGTGAATTTCACAATTGATACCGCTCCACCGGTAGCTCCTGTGCTATCCGGAGGACTGGAGGGTGATACCGGAATATTTTTGGAATGGCAGGGCAATACAGAACCGGATCTCGCTGGTTACTATCTCTATAGAAACAAGGAAAAGATCACTACTGTGCTGACTACAGAAACGAAATTTCTGGATCAGGGTCTTACCGAGAAAGAGTATAGCTACACAGTCAGAGCTGTTGATTTGGCAGGATGGGTGAGTGAAGATTCAAACCAGGTAGTATTCACTGTGGATCTTGTTCCACCGGAAGCAGTGATCCATTCTCCGAGAGATGGATTTCTTTTGAGCAACTATGTTGATATAACCGGCCGGGCTTACAGTAATGACGATTTTAAGGAGTACCGTGTGTCATACGGTATTGGTGAAAATCCGCAAACCTGGCAGTTATTGAGAAAATCTCCCGTACCAGTTTCCTATGGCAGCCTGGTGCGCTGGGATCTGGTAACCCTTAACGACGGATTGCATACAATCAAGCTGGAAGCAGAAGATTTGAACGGTAATGTCAGCGTAAAAACTGTTACCGTTACGGTTGACAACACTCCGCCCGTACCGCCTGTCCTCCTCACCGCAACACCTGATGGCGCGACAGTTGGTCTCGCCTGGCAGGCCAATAGCGAACCTGATCTGGCAGGGTACCTGATATATAGAAACGGGCAACTGGCAAACGTATCCGGTACGGTGGTCGGAGATCTTTCTCCCTATTTGATTACCGGCCTTGTGTGGCAAGATGTTGATGTGCCGGACGGAACCCATGAGTATTGTCTGGTGGCCATGGACAATGCCGGAAATATGAGTGATCAGTCCAACACTATTCAAGTGGAACTTGATACCCATGCGCCGCATCTGAACATCATTTCCCCGCCTTCTGGACTTGAGTTCGATAATGCCATAACCGCTAGGGCGGAATCCGATGATACCGATATCGATACGGTTCAGTTCCAATATCAACCCATCAGTGAGACAGTGTGGGTTGCTTTGGGCACTAATTTGACCCAGAGACCCTATGTGATAACTCTTGATCCTGCACTCCTCGGTTGGGAGTTTGGCTCCTATCGTTTGCGTGCAATTGCAACTGATTTTGGCGGCCTCATTGATGAGGTACCGGAAGAGGTTGAGGTACAGCTCAAAGACATCACCCCACCTGATGCTCCGGCCGAGGTTATTACCAGGGTAAACGGTAAAACCATCACCCTGTCCTGGGATGAAAATCAGGAGGCAGATCTTGCCGGTTATAACGTGTATCTGGGTGCGGATAGAGTAAAGATAAACAATGTACTGCTCACAAACACAACATTTCTTGATCCAACTGAATTTACTGAAGGGGAGCATTTCTTCAAAATAACGGCGGTTGATGCGGCTGGTAATGAGAGTGACATGGCTCCTGTGACCGCAACAGTGTTCAAACCGATACTGAATCAAGCATTGACACCGGTGAATGTGTCTGACGTTACAGTGGACGGTTCAACCGCCTCAGGGGCAACGGTTGAAATATTCAGAAATTTGGATGCAGAAACCGAGTCCCTCGGGACAGTGGTGGCTGATGCAAATGGTCTGTTCGCTTTCACTGTCCCTTTGCTCGGAGGGGACAACAATCTGTATGGTGTTGCCATTGATCCTGATGGTAATATCAGTCTATCTTCAAACACAATAACCGTATTCTATGAAATGCCTCCGGCTCCGCCTGCAAACCTTGCTGCAGAGGTAGTCGATCAAGATGTCAATCTCTCCTGGGATGGGAATGGGGAACCTGATCTTGACGGCTACAACATTTTTCAGAAAAGCACAACCGACTGGCACAAAATCAACCCATTTCTAGTCACAACAAACAGCTACACTGATTCAAATCTGAAAAACAATACCTATACCTACATGGTTAGGGCAGTTGACAGTGCAGGGGAAGAGAGTGGGCCATCCAATGAAAGCACTGTCGAAATTACCCGCCAGCTTCCTACTCCTCCATCAAATCTTACAGCTACAGCATCTCCGGAGGGGAGGGCAGTTGATGTGTGCTGGGACGCTTCTGTTGATCCAGTTGACGGGTATCTGGTTTATCGTGGCCTGAGCTCAGGCGGTCCGTATGTGCAGGCAAGCAGCAGTTTGATCAGTGGCTTCTGTTACCATGATTTCAGACTGACGGACGAAACAGAATATTTTTATGTAGTACGGGCTGTTGATGCATTTGCTAATGAAAGCAGTGACTCAAATGAAGCTTCTGCTGTCTCGCAGGATATTGTTCCCCCTGAGTTGCTTCTTCTACTGCCCACTGTCAGCGGCAATCTGTATCAGAGCCAGACTGAACGCGTCAATATTACGGGTTTTACTGAACCTGGTGTATCCACCGATCTACTGCAAGATCAGGAGTGGGTTGATACAGTTGAATCTCTGAGTGATCCGATCCAGGAAACGTTCTTTCTGACCAACACTAACATTTACGAAACCCTCGCTGTCCGTGATGGCGAAGCAGTTTTTTATTCGCAAAAGGTAGAGACAGCATCCCTAAATGGATATTTTACCTTTCGCCATGATCTTGAGACTGGTGCTGAAACCCTTATTGACCAGATACCTGAGGGCAGTTGGGAACATCAGATATCTCCGAACGGGACTGGAATGGCATTTCAGTACGATGATGACGCGGGCTGGACCAGGATAGGGATATATGATCTTGCCACCGGCATTGCCGGGCCGATCAATACGGCTGTGGATATCGATGACTGGGAACCTGCATGGAGCGGAGACGGTACGAAGATTGTTTTTGACTCTGACAGGGGAAACGGTTTCTACGATATATGGGTCCATGATGTGAATTCTGGGGAAACTATACGGGTCACCCAGGATACTGATGGATATTATCCTGAAATTTCATTTGACGGTCAAAAGATATCATTCTTGGCTTGGGACTCAGCCAACAGCCAGGAATCTCTGTATCTGGTTGACTCAACAGGCAGTGATCCTGTCCTGGTGGCGGGTGATGTTGACTGGTCTGGCTATTATCCTTCAGTCGAGTGGTCGCCGCAGGCGCATAAGCTTGCTTTTTCCGCAAACCGTGATGGTCAGTATGATATTTATGTTTTTGATGCTGATACAGGGGAGACACACCGGTTGACAGATACGGAGAGCACTGAGATATACCTGCAGTGGGCTCCGGATGGAAAGTATCTCTCCTATTATGTCGAATCCGACACGGGTACCGAGGTGCGAATGGTATCAACAAACGGCAAGATGGAAGACATGTTCTTGCATTCCTTTGAAGGATGGGTGGAGCAAAATTTTAACTGGTTGTCTTCCGGGATTTTCTACCAGGTGGGTTCAGATCTGCATAAAATCTCCTCCCCAGGCACCTTTATATATGAAGACGTTGGGCTCCATCCAGGTGAAAACGTTTTTTCAGCTACGGCAGTAGATGCGGCAGGGAATGTAAGTAATCCTGCCGAAGAGATAGTGGTAACTATTGATGCGGAAGCAATGCCGGACCTGGAGGTCCTGGATCAGGATATTTTTATTATCCCTAGTGCCCCCCTTGCTGGAGAGGAGGCGGTTTTTGGAGTCGTGGTCAGGAACAACTCTTCAGTTTCGGCTGGAAATGTCCATGTCGAGATATATCTCCAGAATGCCCAGGATAACTTAGAGCGGATTTATTCAGAGACGATTCTCTTATTTGATGGATATTCGGAAGAGTGGCTCAGTGTCAACTGGGATTCCACTGGTATGGTCGGTATAAATACACTCTATGTTCTTTTAGATAGCTCCAATGAAATTGCCGAATCGCTGGAAGACAACAATTTCGCCACCGTCAGTTTTTACGTGGTCGAGGAAGAAGGTATCTTTTTTGAGACCAGCCTCAATGGCAGCGAGTTCAGCAGTGAAGAGTTTGTCTCTATCGATGTTGATATCCACAACAGCGGCACTGAAGCAGATGTTCACCTGGCGGTGATGGTTGAAGACGAAAATGGGGGCTTGGTTGAAGAGCTGATCGCTCAAGACAAAACGCTAGCCTATGGCAGCAACGAGAGAGTAGAGCTCCACTGGGGAGCGGACTCGGTCTTTGCAGGACAATATCAGGTAAGAACCGTTCTACTTGATACCGTAGGAGAATTTACCGGTGAACAGGTTGTACCTTTTACTCTTTTGCCCGATACCGATGTCAGCGTGTCTTTGACTTCGGACAAAGAGGAATATGCCGCTGATGAAAACGTCTTGTTTGATCTTTCCGTTGCCAACCTGGGGACGAACACCATCCTTCCCGAACTGAGAGTAACGTTCACAATTCTAGATAACAGCCTTGTCTATCATGATGAAGAGCACACACTGCTCAATCTCTACCCGGCAGACAGTGCCAGTATCTCTACGATCTGGAATACGGTAAATAATGCTCCGGGTAACTATACTGCCGCAGTGGAAATTTTTATGGACAACCAGCTTGTTGCAAACAGCTCGGCGGAATTTGTGATTTTACCGGCCATGGAGATATCCGGCACTGTCTCGGTTGATCCTAAAGTGGTTCTTCAGGATGGAGTGGTGGAAGTTGATTTCAGTGTTACGGGCAGGGGCAACAGGGAAGCAGGGCCACTAATCTTGAAGCTCCTTGTCCTTGAGACCAGTAATTGGACAATAGTCTCTTCTCATGAACAAAGTATTAGTCTCGGCATGAATGAAACACTATCGGTGCATTATGACTTTGTTGGACTTGGACTGGATATTGGAATGTACCAGGTGCTTCTGCAGGCTGTCGACCAAAACGCCACCCGAAGTCTTGCCGGTGATTCATTTCAGATAAGAGACGGCATTGCACCCGTGGTCTCAGTTCTCTCGCCTGCTGACGGAGATGTTTTGGCCGATTCTATTGATCTGTCTGCTACCGCAGTTGACGGTGGTGCAGGGGTTGCAACCGTGGAATACCTGGTAGATGGCTCCTGGTTGCCATTGGCGCTTGTTGATCCGGCAACGGGCAGATATGCTGCCAAATGGCGCCCCGATGTGGCGGATGAGGGAATGCATACAGTCAGTTTCCGGGCAACAGATCTTGCCGGCAACATCTCTGTTCCCGTAGATGTGGATGTCCTGATCGAAATGTGTAATGCCCTTGAAAACCTTGCGGGCAGTCTGAACATTACACCTGAACTGCTTTATTCAGGTCAGGATGTGATGTTGGAATATACCCTGATAAATCAGTGCAATAAACCTCTGAATGACTTAGGCGTCAGAGTCCTTATCCAGGATCCTGTAACCAACATGATTATTGAAACATTGCAAAGCACTGTTTCTCTGAAACAGACTGCCGAGATCGTCGGCAGTTTTTCAATGGTGCCCACAACCATTGATCCGAGCACCTACATGGCTACCTTGCAGGTAGTCCCGGCGGGACAGAGTACACCGCAGACCTTGGATAGTGCTCTGTTTACTGTCGTTGCCCGCCAGTACACTCTGTTGACCCGAAAAGCAGGTACCGGCCAGGGTAGAATCAGCAGCAACCCGGCAGGCATTAGTTGCGATCGAGATTGCGGGGAGGCTGCGCATGTATACGGTCAAGGCACGGTTGTCACCCTGACGGCAACTCCTGAATCCGGCTCCAGTTTCACTGGCTGGTCGAATCCGTCATGCTCAGGCTCCAATGTCTGTGTGATAACAATGGATCGGGCTAGGTCTGTCTCTGCCTCCTTTACCGGTTTTCCCTGGCCTCTTTTCGTGCCTGCCTTTACCCGCGGTATGCGTTTTGCCGACTGGGGTACGCATAACACCATGTACGTGATTGAAAAAAAACTGGAGAAACTGCGGCCATGATCTCTTTTGCAGAAGACTTTGACGGTTATGTGTTCCATGATTTTGAAGCAGTTACCTGCTTCCCTATCTGTAAGTGAGAAAGGAACAAGGAATAGGGAAGGTGGTATTTATTATGAATCGAAGATCGATACGCATGCTGAGAAAAAGCATATTATTTCTGACATATGCCATGCTCTTTTTCATGGCTTCTACCATGGCACAGTCTTCAGATATTAGCACAGAAAGATCCTTACAGAAAAACTTCCAGAAGAGTCGAGTTCTGCTGATAAAGATTGAAAGAGCCCTCGCCTCAGGAGAATCTTATCATAACCATTTGGAGCAACTCAGAGAACTTGGTGAATCCATCCGTAAAGACCATCAACTGCTTCTCAAAGAGTTTAATACCAGAGGAATGCAGCTTGACGTGCTTGGCATCATTATTGTCTCAAGACATGCAGATGTGCAGGAGCGCTATGCGTATATTATCCCAAGATATTTTAGTGTTCTTGATGGAGTAAACAACTCCATTTCCATGGCTGAAATCCATCAGTTAAAAGAAATCCTTAACGAAATTCAGCCCAATAGAAAGCATCGCATCCATGGTAGCACACCATACCGTCATCTCAATCTCCCAGCGCGAGTCCCCAAAACCTCTCCAGAAGTGATTCCTGCCTATAGAGGCGGTAATCAGAGTTTTGCAGGAGCAGACCTTACTTCAAGTCCTGAAGCGCCAATTTCTCTTCCCATTGCTGAACTGGCAGAGTCCCTGCACTGGAATCCGGTTGAGATGTATGAATGGGTGAAAAGCAACATCGAAACCGAGTGGTACTGGGGAGTGATGAAAGGAGCTGAAGAGACCCTGCGTCAGAAAAGTGGCAACGACGCAGACCAGGCAACCCTACTTGTGGCCCTGTTTCGCTCCGCCGAATTCCCGGCCAGGTACGTGCGAGGGGTGATGAAGTTTTTTCCGGACATTGGATCGGCGCAAAAACAGACCGGGCTTGATGACCCTCTCGATATTGGTCGTTTGTTTCAAAAAGCGGGTATCCCGTATGAGCCAATAATCGCAGGTGGCCGGATCAGCAATTTTCGGATTGAACATATCTGGATTGAGGTGGAAATCCCCTATGACAACTATCGGGGCGTTGTAATCGATGAACATGGAAAAACATGGCTGCCGCTGGATACAAGTATCAAGGCTGCAGGGTATGTAGCCAATACTCCGGCCGATGATCTTCAGTCCCTGGATCTTTCAGAGATCCGTGAAAGCTATCTTAGTAGTGTCAAATCAGAGACACCACTGGAATATCTTGCCGCACAGATTAATGATCAGCTGGCCGAAAGCAGTCCGGGTATAAGCTATAACGATCTCCTTCTCAACCGGACAATCAAGTCAGAGTATATGCAGATCATTCCGGCAGGTCTCCAGTTTACAGAAGTTGCCATTACCGGTGAATATGCCAGCCTGCCTGACGAACTCATTCATAAAGCCCGTTTCATTGCCACAGCAGGTGATGGGACATTGTTTTTCGACCAAAGCTTGCCAGTGCACAGCCTGTCTAACAGAAGCATTGCGGCAAGCTTTGAGCCGGAAACAATTGAAGACCAGGAGATCATGAACGCCTATGGCGGGCTTGATAATACCCCCCTCTATCTTATTCACCTCCGTCCCATACTCACCGTGGACGGATCGCGTGAGATAGTCGGCCAGGGCGGCCTTGCCGCCGGATCAGACTTCAATCTTGCTGTGGAGCTGATTGCTCCCTCGGCAACTGGACAAATAGACAATGTTCTCACAGCAGGCTATCCGGCTGTCATCGGCCTTTCTGCTCAGCACGCAATAATCCCGGATGCAATCTCCCTGTATGAAAAAAATGCAGAACGTCTGCTCTATGAACGTGCCATGGCATATATAGATCTGGGAAACAGGACAGAAGAGGAACTGACTGCACTCCTGCAGGTGAGTATTGCTCGGCCCCTGCCCACTCTGGTCACCCTCGGCGGAGTGCTGGATGTTGTTTATCTGCTCGATTCAGCGCACGGTTATGACTGGAAAGGGGTCTACCTCGATGCGGATCTGCGGGGTGTGGAGGCTGTGGGCGGCATTGGCTCAGCCGAAATTGACCCTTCATCCCTATTCATGGAGCTGGCCTCCCTACAGAACTCTTTCCTGGAACACCGGGTCTTTGAAGACGGATTCGGGGTGGATTCTTTGTCAACGGCCAAGCTTTTTGGACTTGCCGCTGAAGAAAACATTTCTGTTGTGACAATCGATTCAGCAAATATCGAGACTGAGCTTCCCCAGCTCTTCTTCCCCGATGCCATCAGCCATGATATCGCCAATGCGGTCAACCAGGGCTATGTTGTTAGCACTCCAACTACAGAAATCCTTTATGAGGATTGGATCGGCTATGCGTATATCAAGGAAAACCCTGAAACCTTTGAATCGGGCTGGATGTTGTCCGGTGGAATTGCCGGGGCCATGACGGCTCTGAACCCTGGCCGCTGGCCGGAAAACTATTATGACATCCTGGCTAATCCCATGGTGGAATCAACAGGGGATCCGTCAAGCGCTATTGAGATTAAAGTGATCAAGGGACTGGATATTCTCGCAGGAACTGCGGGGCAAGAGTCGAATAGTCCATTACAGATTGTGGCCCTTGACCATGCAGGCAAACGAGTAAAAGGGGTTGAGGTTCATTTTACAGTCAAGGCAGGCGGGGCCCAGATAAAGGCCGACGGCGGTGATTTTCAATCCAGTGTCATGGTTACTACCGGCCGTAACGGGATCGCCGCAGTTGATATTCTCTTTAACCAGTCCACCAATATCAACCCTGCAACTATCTGGCGGATAGATGACAAGGCCCAGAGAGTTGACGAAACGGTTATTGCGGTGACAACCACGACAGGCCTGGAGACGGCGGCACCGGTGTCTGTTTACGGATTCCCGGATGTGGCCCATCATCTCCGGGTCGATGGAAATGGATCCGTAGGCCCCGTCCTCTCCTGGGGGGGGACTCTGGTTGCCTATGTGGAAGACCAGTACAACAACCCCCGTAACAAAGAGAATGTGGATTTTGTTATGGGGGATGTACAAAAAACACCATGCAGTTCAGCAAATAATGATACTCGTCAAGGTTTACTCGTCTCCGTATCTGACCCCTGCATGAACAGCATACCTGTTTACGGAGATTGTGAGAATGCCAGTAGTGCAGTCGCGGATGTCACAGGACTCCATATAGGCGCGGTCGCCCATGTGATTCTCGGTGGTTTTCCTGATGCTGATTATCCCATTACTGTCATGTCCGACTCTGTGCCTTCTGATGTCGTTGTCACTGTTTCATCAAATTCGACAGGTGTGTGTGACGAAGAGGACGCGCCGTATAGCGCTCTGGCTCTAAAGGTGATTCATGCCACTGATTCATTTGGAAACAGCATAGATGGCGGCCCAATTAGTACAGATGAAAATATTACAACTATTCCTCTTTATGCCAGGATCTATTTTGTTCGGGAAATGGGAGAAGCTGTGGATAAGGAGTTTCGATGTTCTCTAAGTGAGATTGATATTTGTCCGGTAGATACAGGTAAAGGTGAGTTTTATACAGACACAAATTTTGTGTCAGCCTCGGTGAAATTTGACGAAACAGAAGCCGTTCATGTGGGCAATGGTCTGTTCAGGGTCGGTTATCCGCTTTCTAAGTTAGCCAAGAAGCATGAAATTAGTGTTACGGCTAAGGCAACGGCAACGATCAAAATGACAGATGACGTTTGCAGTGAGCAGAATGACTGTCAATTGATTGATTTTGATAAAGAAAGTCCTCTGGTGACCCATGACACGGGAGTCTTTGCAGTAGGTGTTACAATTGCGCAGGAAAAACATGTTATTCCGGTGAATGAAAACGGCTATGCAAGTTATGATTATCCCGTTGACTATACAATAGAGCCTCCTGAATATATTGCGGGTACAGCATATTCTGTGTTGTCAAAAAAAGTTGCCTCGGGAGCTTTTGAAGAGGTGGCATATTTTAACTCCAAGACCTCCGGGGAAGACCGGATGACATTCCTGAGTGGTTTCCGCTTTGATCATGATACCTCCTATAGGGCCCAGGTTATTTTGAATAAAGGATCAGATTATATGGAAGTGAAGAGCAAGGAGATTGAGCTGATTCCTCTTAGCCTTGAACTAGATGCTGATCTGAATAGCGACGGGATTTTCAGTGAGGATGATCCGCAGGAAAGTATTGCTCCAGGTTTTGTTATCCCCTTGAACCTCGATGATGATGATAATGATGGTATTGCAGATCTGGCTGATGATGTTATAGCTGAATTTGATGCCAATAATAATTTAATTCCGGTTCATGATGACGATTTGATGGAGGTGAAATTAAATGCCATTCCTGCTGAATTCTCTGAAGGCACCATCACTCTGGAGATTCTTCAAGGGGCTGAGATGGTCAAAATATGGACTGATCAGTCAAAGAATACTGACAATCTGTTGATTGACGGTCCGGCTACCCCTCTTGCGGCGTCAAGATCCTGGGTCTTGGGAACGGATATTACCGATCTGTCTGAACTTCCTAAATCCCTGTATATAGAAGGTGTGTCTTCCAGCCAGAACAAAGACGATTCAATTATTCTGGTGACAAAATATCAGTCCACTACCGATCCAGTTCAAGAAGTCGAGACCGATAAATTGCTGGTCGTCGTTTTGCCGACAGCTATTGTGCCGGATTACAACCGGGACGGAGTAATCAACGATCTTGACCGGGACATAATGACAGACGATAAGCCTTGGCGTTTCTGGGTTAACGACGACGATGACAAGGACAGCGATCCCGTTACCGGTCTCACCATGGATGGCATAATCTCCAGGCCCGATGATTTACCGGGGCAGAATGAGGACAATGGTGATGATCAGATCAACGGTATCCGTGACTTGATTGATTTTTTTCCGCTCTATTTTGACATTGGAGATGTCCTGGAGTTTTGGCCCTTATCGGGTGGTTATGAATATGTTGTTAAGGGAGTTGCTGACAATGGTTCAGATATTCCTGGGCTCGCAATGGTCGAAGGTATGGCTGGAACATATGTTTTATCAGCAGATAGCGCTAGTAATTATCTTGAAAATCCGAATGTTGCAATCGAATTTGCTTCAAGCCAGGTAAAACCTCTTGTCGCAGATGGAGTGAAATTATCGGCAGGGTTTCTCAGTCAAATTAAATCATCAGAGCGCAATGGTATAATTTTGGTTGAAGGAAGAAATCCATGGTCAGGACAATTAACTATGGAGATTGGCAAAAACGGGACCATCCTTCACTCGGTATCTCTACCGCTTGAAATTGTTGAGGTTGAAGAGATGTTTGGCCACAGGAACCTGCGGGCAGTGGCCGGAGCCGATGACGAAACTCCAGATCGTTATGTTGATATCGATCCCCAGACCCAAAAGCTTGTGGTCGGGGGAAACCAGGAAATCGGTAAGCAGCCATACTGTATGCAGGGTGAGGATAAATCTCTGGTCTGGATGCATGGTTATAGCGTTTCTCCTCAAGCGGCCCGTGCTACATTGGCCGAAGTATTTAAGCGATTCTTCCACGCCGGTTTGACCGGACGGTTCTTTGGGGTAAGCTGGTTTGGTGATCCGCCAGACGGAAGTATATCCCCGAAGCCGCATTATCATCAGTCGGTAGTCAATGCCTTTGCCACGGCTGGGGCTTATGCAAATTTTATCAGTTCACTTCCAGGTGCCACCTCAATAGCTGCCCACAGCCTAGGGAATGTGGTGGTGGGTTCTGCCATCCAAGATGAAGGATTGACGCAATTTACCAGTTATTTTGCCATCGATGCGGCGGTTGCTTTGGAAGCGTATGGACAGATAGTGGATGTCTCGTCTATGGTGAATTCAGACGGATCATTTTCCGCTGATCCGAATGTGGACATGATCAGGGTCGATAGCTGGCCCGATTACATCGCCGCCGAACAGTCACGATTGCTGGCCAGCGAGTGGTATAAACTCTTTGACGCCTCTGATAACAGATCACAACTTACCTGGCGAAATCGACTGGACCAGGTTCCGTCGGACAAAATTTACAATTTCTACTCAAGTACCGAGGATGTGTTGAGAAGATACGCCGGTGATAACCTGGTCTTCGATGGGAATGATTGGTCGTTGGATGCTCTAACCGTCTCCACTTGGGTAAAGCAGGAGAAGTTCAAGGGACGAAGACATATCCTAAACCTTGCGGATAATATCGCCGGGGTATCAAGCTCCTTCGGAGGGTGGAAACTGAATCCGAGCTGGTGGGTTGAAAATCCTGAGAGTGTGACTGACCCGAAGGAAATAATGCCGTTGCCCCCTGAATTGGCGTTCACGGTCACAGATGCACAGCTCTGGTTTGAACCATTTTTTGAACTGCGGGTTGATGAGTTAGTTTCAAATGACCCGAATGATCCCTCACCATCCGATTTTGTGAAAAAGAAGGTCAGCGAAACCAGCTTGAGCTATTATTATGATGACAATGAAATGGCTCATGAATTGGTTGAGGTCCGTGATTGGCTATTGGCTGAGGCGTTTCCAGCTACTACATTGCCTATGGGGGCTAATAGGAATGACCTTTTAGAATCTAATAATATAAATATGTCTGATGTGCGAAATGAAAATGGTGGCTGCTGTAAAACCAGTGAGGCTTTATGGCCGAGGGCCTATACGTATATAGAGAACAATAGGGATTGGAAACACAGCGATTACAAAAATGTACCATATCAGCACACTTTTTCATTCTACAAGAAAGTAAAAGTCCTATCTGAATAAGAGGCTCCTATGAGTAAAGTACGAACAGTTTTATTGCTTATCCTTGCATCTGTTTTTTTATTTTGTTCGCTTGTTAATGCTAGACCGACTTTAAAAATTACTGCATTAGTATTGGATGAAAATACAGTTCCAATAGAAGAGACAGATGTAACAGTATGGTATATGCTTCCCGACAAGAGCGGGATTGGTACGGATGACAGAGCCGACAAGGGTAAATCCAACAAAGAAGGTTTGTTTACATCTTCAGGTGAAAGTTTCATGCCACAAGTAACTATAGATGTTCAATGTGAAGGTTATTATGGAAGCGGTAAGATTGTAAAATTTGAATCAAGATCCAAACTTTTCAATCGTTGGGAGCCATGGAATCCGACGGTTGAGGTGATGTTGAAGAAGAAGCGTAGCCCCGTGCCAATGTATATTAAATATATTGAGGCTACTACGATACCGATTTTAAATTCTATTGTTGGGTATGACCTTGAAAAGGGTGACTGGGTCTCACCACACGGAGATGGGGCCATCAATGATTTGATTTTTCTTTGCCAGAATAAATATGAAAATTTTACAAATGCCGAAACATCCTGTGAGATTAGTTTCTCAAATCAAAAGGATGGTTTCCAAGAGTACCAATTTAACAATAATGACCTAAGCTACTACAAATGGCCATTCGAAGCTCCGACGGAAGGGTATAACATAAAGAATATGAATAAATGGATGTCTGTTCACCTCCCTAGAGAGAGCTATAAGTCAAACTATCAAGAAAATACAAATTACCTATTTAGAGTTCGCACTGAAGTTGATGAGAATGGCAATGTTGTAAAAGCAAATTACGGTAAATTAAAGGGTGATATCAGGGTTTACAAAAAAGCGCAGGTCAATTTTTTCTATTATTACAACCCCGATGGTACTCGCAATCTTGAAGAAGACCCGAAAAGGAATCTTTTTTTCAATAAGTAGATTCAATGTCACATGGCTTGGGCGCCAATAGCATGCAATAGGGGACAGACCACGTTTTGGTGCATTTTTCCGTTATTTCAATTATCCATTTTTTATGCCAAGACGATCCAGAATGATTGTGCCCGGTGTCCCGCTCCACATCATTCAGCGTGGCAACAACCGGCAGGCCTGTTTTTTCGGGGCGGGGAGGAAGACTATCAGTTTTATCTTGACTGGTTGGCTGAATACGCCAAAAGCACAGGGTTCCACATCTACGGCCTCTGGGGCCAGGTCTTGAAAGATAAGTTTTTAGAATTAAACCACCTAAATTCACGATTCAAGACCTGACAAGGGGCCCTTTAATGGGTGACCCCCCCGAAGCACCGTTCATTATACAACGGACAGCAAGGTAGTGGCAGGTAGCAGGTAAAAGCGATTTTTCAAGACCCCGACTTCCCGCTGCTAATCAAACGAGGTGTTTATTTTTAGTTAGTAAAACCATTGAAGTTATGTTTTAGTTGAAAGCTAGAAATTCAATATAATATATGTAATCAGCAACTTACAATCTGAAAAACATTGCACGAAGATATTAACCATAGACAAACACCACAATCAAACGAACAAACCTAGAGCGGACATGCTATATATAGTGTCTTGACTTCAGCTTGCAATTCACTTAACCTTTAAGTTAACAGGGCATGCGTTTAAGCATTATTAAAAACGATATTTGGCAAATATGTGAAATCTGCGATCAAGATGGAAATTCACCTTTGCTAGGTTGGTTTAGCGAACTTAACCCCAAATATCAAGGCTCTATCAAGAGGATGCTTGCCATTTTAAATCGGGTTGCAAAAGAAAAACAGGGCCCCAATCTATTAAGTACAGACATCTCACATGAAGTAGAAAAAAATGAAAGCATCTACGAGTTCATAGCTGGCGACTTAAGGTTACTATGGTTTTACTCAAATAAGCAGAGAAGAATGATCATCTGTGGTTGCCAACATCTAAAAAAGACGAAGAAAGTAAACAAAAAAGAAGTAAAACGCATTATCAAAATCAAAAGAGATTACATATCTGCACATGATGCAGGGGAAATAGTTTGTTTTGATGATGGAGAGCAATTATGAGCAATAATTACAATTCTTTTAAAGAATTATGGGATAACATTGAAGATGATGAGCAATATTTGATAGAAAAGAATATTTTAGATTTCACTCTTCAACTTCATCAACTAATGGAAAAACGAGGTGTTAACAAAACTGAATTGGCATCACTTTATGGCAGTTCCCAGGCATACATAACCAAAATTATGAAAGGAAACGCTAATTTCACCCTCGAAACAATGACCAAATTAGTAAATGTAATAGATGGCAAGTTAACAATTCATATAACTGGCAAAGAAGAAAAGAACCAAAAATGGTTTCGCGTTATTGAAGGGAAAAAGAAGAAAGCACATAGATGGAACAAATCAGTTAAAGAGTATTCTATTAGAGTCACTGACGAGCTTACAGGGGCAATTGCGGTATGAAAGCACCTCTAAATGTAATAGAGTATTTTTTTCCTTTTGTGCAAGTTTCGGCTGATCCGGAGTTTGTGCCAGAAGATGATGATTCCGTTGTTGAATGTGAGACCAAAGTTGGAGTTGAATCGAATTTTGTAAAAAATATTCATCAAGTTTCACTAGAAATAACTGTAATGCCAGAAAATGAAGATGAAAGAATTCCATATGCTATCCATTTGATAGCGGTTGGGTTGTTTCAGGTTGATGAAAATTGGGATGATGTAGATAAATTATTAAGAGTTAATGGTGCATCAATTCTTTATAGTGCCGCTAGAGAATTTATAATCACTATTAGCTCTCGTGGCCCATGGGCTGCAGCTATCTTACCAACAACATCGTTCTTGCCTCCAAAAGAGACCAAGGAACAACAAAAAAAACACACCAAGAAAAGTAAAAAGTAATTTTATACCGATACACCCCATTTATCTCCTGAATGCAATGCAATAGGGGACAGACCACGTTTCACGTTTTGTTGCATTTTTCCGTTATTTCAATTATCCATTTTTTATGCCAAGACGATCCAGAATCATTGTGCCCGGTGTCCCGCTCCACATCATTCAGCGTGGCAACAACCGGCAGGCCTGTTTTTTCGGGGAGGAAGACTATCAGTTTTATCTTGACTGGTTGGCTGAATACGCCAAAAGTACAGGGTGCCACATCCATGCCTTTGTCTTGATGACAAACCATGTCCATCTTCTTTTGACCCCGAAAAAGCCGGATAGCGCAGGAAATCTCATGAAACGCTTGGGGCAGCGATACGTACAGTACATTAACAGAACCTACAAACGCAGCGGCACCCTTTGGGAGGGGAGGTTTCGTTC
>JAIPEF010000035.1 GCA_021737265.1 Desulfocapsa sp.
TGACCGAAAATGCCCTTTTTCCCCAACTCTTCGTTGCTTGTGAAAAATAATGCTCGGAATATTATGTATATGCCTGTGCTTATTTTTCACAGATGCCTCGATTTGAGAAAAAATGTCTATTCTCGGACAAGCTCCTAGATGGTTCCTGATTATGTGATGACCAGAGTGTCTGATTTATTCAAGTCCAGTCATTGATTCTATCAGGTCGAATCAGAACAACTACATCTAACTCAATATCCAGGAAAAGTTTTACTGCAGGCGCGATACTGAAAATTCAACACCTAAGAACTATACATTTCTTCCGAAAACATGGCAAATCTACTTGAGAAATTCAAATGTTGCAGGGGCGACACGGCGAATAATTCCGCCCTGTTTTGCTTTTTTGGCCAAAGTAGTCAAAGGTATTAAAATAAACCGAAAAATAATTTTGGCTCATGATGATAACATTGACGGTTTATACCGTCCTCTCTATCTTCTTGGGTATCTTTATTGAGGGTGCACCGATGCCTTTCTGTAGTTATTGTGGGATAATATTGTGAATTCTTAACCGGACAGTGCTGAGTTTTTTTCCTTAATAACCCGCAGCAAAACCTCTGTGACCTCATTTATGGTCAACATACCGGTATCAACAAGGAGGGCATCCTCTGCCTTGCACAGTGGGGCAATAGTACGAGCCTGATCATCATGATCCCGCTTGATGATCATTTGCAATAACTCCCCTTCGTCCACCTGCTCTCCCTTTTCACGGAGCTGCTCAGCACGTCTGCGCATCCGTTCCTTTGGATCAGCATCAAGATAAAACTTCCAGGAAGCTAAAGGGAAAACAACGGTTCCGGTATCCCGCCCTTCGGCGACAATATTCCCTTCCCTGCCAATTTCCTGCTGCATGTGCGTGAGTTTTTCCCGCACTGGAGACAGGGCGGATACCTTGGATGCCAACATGGACATTTCCGGGCTGCGAATATCCTGACTCACATCCCGGCCATTAAGAATTACACCCACATCATCACTTTCCCCGGCAGCAGGTAAAAGTTTCAGAGAAAGAGTATCCAGGCTGGTGCGCAGAGAGGCCTCATCGTCGAGGTCAACTGCGGTTTCTTTGAGATGCAAAGCAACGGCCCGGTACATGGCACCGGTATCCAGATAGGTAAAGGAGAGATTCGCAGCTACCCTGCGGCTGATGGTTGACTTTCCCACACCCGAAGGCCCGTCGATAGTAACTACTTTCTGGAGATTAGACATAAATAATTCTATTAAAAAAGTTATCGCCGGCTAAGTAAAAAACTTTGCAGCAACGAAGCAGATGAAAGTTTTTCACTCAAACTACAGAATACTCTTTTTAATCTTCCCTTGAGGGGGATAAATACGACGCCATCAGACATAGCCGAGCTCCTTGAGACAGTCACCCAGGGCAGCAATAAAACGCTGGTTTTCTTCTTTTGTGCCCACAGTAATCCGGATTACATTGGTGTAGCCATAGGGTTTCATTGAACGGATGATCACTCCCTTGTAGAGCATGGCTTCATAAAGAGCAGCCGCATCTCCATTCACATCAATGAGGAAAAAATTGGTCTGGGAGGGATAGCTGGTACATCCCATTTTTTCCACTTCGCTTTGCAGCCAGGCCATTCCTTCACTGGTTCCCTGAAGTGTTTTCCGGTAAAATTCCGTATCTTCAAGGGCTGCAATTGCGGCCACCTGGGCGAGCTTGTTCACATTAAAGGGTTGCCTTACCCGGTGGAGAGCGTCGGCAACCTCGGCTTCCATCAGGCCGTAGCCCACTCGAATTCCGGCAAGACCATAGGCCTTGGAAAAAGTTCTCAGAGCCACAAGTCCACATCTCCCCTGGGAGTTGTGGATAAGGGAAAGAACATCCACCCGCATCTCAGGATCCATAAAATCCACATAGGCCTCATCCAGGACCACAATTACCGACTCCGGCACTGCGCTGAGAAAGGTGTGAAAATTTTCCGGCCTTATGGCTGTTGCCGTGGGGTTGTTTGGATTATCCAGGAAAATCAGACGGGTACGCTTTGTGATAGAGGCAAGAATGGCCTCCAGATCATGCCCCATTCCCTTTAGAGGCAGAATCGTATTCACCCCGCCTCGGACCTGAACCACCTTTTGATACATGAGAAAGGAGGGGTGGCTGGTGATCACCTCATCCCCTTTCTCCACGTAAGCCTTGACCAGAAACTCAATAATCTCATCGGAACCATTGCCGATGATCACTTCATCCGCTGCAAAACCCGTTTTCTCAGCAATAGCCTGAACAAGGTAATAGTTGGAGCCGTCCGGATAACGGTGGAGGTCGGTTAAGGCTCCTCGAATGGCTTCAATGGCCATTGGTGATGAACCCCAGGCATTTTCATTGGAGGCCAGCTTAATGGAATTTTTCACCCCATATTCCCGCTCCAGTTCATCCATGGGTTTTCCTGGAGGATAGGGAATTATGGACTTGATATATACAGGAACCTGTGCTTTCACCTTACGACTCTCCAATTAAAAAAATAAATCAACAATGATGGCGTCGTAAAAAGGGTACTCTTTTGAGTCCTCCCTTGAGGGGGATAAATACGACGCCATCACAATTCAATTAAACAATTTCAGGACATTTATTACCCAACTTCGTTGCCAGTTCCAGGTTATAGGCGGCCCGGAAAAGTGTATCCTCTCGGAAGTGGGGGCCCTGCAGTTGGATACCGATGGGCAGGCCATCACTGCTGAACCCTCCAGGCACTGATATTCCAGGGATTCCGGCCAGGTTGGCAGAGATGGTCAGAATATCCGAGAGGTACAGAGAGAGGGGATCGTCGGCGTGTGCTCCCCGTTTCCATGCAGGAGTGGGAGTAACCGGAGAAATGACCAAATCACAGGACTGGTAGGCCTTTTGAAAATCATTGAGGATAAGGGTTCGCACCTGGGAGGCCTTTTTATAATAGGCATCATAGTATCCGGATGAAAGGGCATAGGTTCCAATGAGAATACGGCGTTTGACCTCATCACCAAATCCGTGGGAGCGAGTCTCTTTGTACATCTCTAACAGTGACTGGGCATCGGGGTCGCGATAGCCATAGGCCACCCCATCATAGCGGGCCAGGTTGGAGCTGGCCTCGGCCGGTGCAATCAGGTAGTAGACGGCCACACAATACTCGGTGTGCGGCAGGGAGATATTCACTATTTCGGCCCCCGCATCCTTAAAAACCTCTATTCCATTCTCCACCACCTTGGCCACTTCCGGATCCAGCCCTTCACCAAAATATTCACTGGGTATTCCAACCTTCATCCCCTGCATTCCTTCACAAAGAGAGGCAGTAAAATCCGGCAATTCCTGTTGCACTGAGGTGGAATCTCTCTTGTCATAGCCGCCGATTCCATTCATCATCAGTGCGGAATCCTTAACATCACGGGTCAGGGGACCGATTTGGTCAAGGGACGATGCGAAGGCCACCAGGCCATAGCGGGATACGCGGCCGTAGGTTGGTTTCATGCCCACTACCCCACAGAGTGATGCAGGCTGCCTGATGGAGCCCCCGGTATCCGAACCAAGGGAACCAAGACACTCCATGGCGGCAACAGAAGAGGCAGACCCACCCGATGACCCACCGGCAACATAGCCCTGCTTCCAGGGATTCTCCGGAACTGTAAAGGCACAGTTCTCGGAAGTGGAACCCATGGCAAACTCGTCCATGGCTACTTTTCCCAGAATGACAGCTCCCTGATTTTTCAGCTTTTCAACAACAGTGGCATCGTAGGGAGGAACAAAATTCTCCAGAATTTTTGAACCACAGGTGGTGATTATCCCTTTGGTACACATCAGGTCTTTGATGGAAAAGGGGATGCCACAGAGCGGATCCGCCTTCCCTTCTGCGATCTTTTTGTCTGCCTCATCAGCCTGCTGCAAGGCTTCTTCTTCAGTGACCCGAAGAAAAGAATGGACCTTATCATCCACATCTTTTATACGATCCAGACAACTTATGGTGAGTTCCCGGGAAGAAATATTTCCACCATCCAGTTCTGTTCGTGCCTGACCAATGGTCAATTCATACGGATTCATTGCAATAACGCCTCAAAATAAAAACCTATCAAGGTTTTAGAATAAGTAAACTTCAAGAAAAACAAATGCCCTAAAAAGAGGTTCCAGGTTGTGCAGGTTCGGGTAATCGTTTCTGTCCGCTAGAGTTTTTTCTCTGCGGGCAGGTGGAATCACTCGAAGATGTGCTGCCTGGGACGTCTTTCGTACAACTAGATGATTTTTGGTACTACGAAAGCCTCACCGTTTTGTTTTGGACCATTGGCCAAAGCCTCATCCCGTGGCAGAGACTCCTGCACCTCATCTTCCCGAAAGGCATTCTGGTTGGAAAAGGCATGGGTGGTGGGGGCTACTCCCCTGGTGTCCAGTTCGTCAAGCTTGGCCACGTAGGAGAGAATGGTATCGAGCTGCCCGGTCATCCTCACCAACTCCTCCTCACTCAGATTCAACCTGGAAAGACTGGCAACATGTTCAACTTCTTCACGTGAAATATTCATCTCTTCTTTATAGCTGTTATGAGTTAAAACTCTTCAAAAGAGAGGGACCTCAGGATCTCCTCTCAAGACTCTATTTCTCAAGATACTTACAATTTCCAATACCTTTTTGCAACATCCCTTGCCTGTTTAATGGAGGGATGGGTCGCTTGTGCTCTCCCCAGATCCGCTGCCGTCTGTTTATCTATGTTTGTAGCATAGCCGGTATCAAGAGGCTGACCAAGAAGTTCTGACAACACCGCCATGGCTCCGTCACGCTGACCGTTCAGGTCGTATCCACCCTCAAGGGTGATGATGAGTTTTCCTCCACAGACCTCTTCGGCCAGCTTGACCATGCTCCTGGTTAAATAGGCAAAACCATTAGCTGTCACCTCCATGATTCCCAAAGGATCACCCCGGTAAATATCAAAACCGCAGGAGACAAGGATCAATTCCGGTTTATACTCCCTTCCCACCGGGACAACAATGTCATTGAAGAGTGCGGCATACTCACGATCACCCTGGTAACCGGGAAGAGGAATATTTATCGTATAGCCTTCACCTTTCCCTTTTCCTGTTTCCTGGTGAGCGCCGGTTCCGGGATAATAGGGAAACTGATGGCTGGAGACATAGAGAACTTTATCGGTGTCGTAAAAAGAATGCTGCGTCCCATTACCATGATGGAGATCCCAGTCCACAATCATCACCCGTTTCAGTCCGCAGTGAGCTATGGCATGGTGGGCGGCAACGGCAACATTGTTAAAGAGACAGAATCCCATGGATCTGTCCTTTTCAGAGTGGTGTCCCGGAGGCCGTACCAGGGCAAAACCATTATCGATCTCTCCTCCAAGGAGGAGATCCACTCCTGTGGTCAAGGCCCCCACTGCCATGGTTGCCGCTGCATAGGAATCTGCTGAGGTCGTGGTGTCCGGATCAAGGGCATCAAATGTCTTCCCGGCTGTTTCCGCCACCCGTTTCACGAGACTCGAGCTATGATTCAGTTCAATCATTTCATGGCTTGCCGCTGTAAATTCAGGGTAGAGAAAACAGCCCTCGAGTTCCTTTCTGTCCAACACCTCATGGATCACCCTTAAGCGCTGCGATGATTCCGGATGATTAAAACCCGGGTCATGTTGCATAAAGAGCGGGTCTCTAAAAATTGCTGTTCTACGTATACCTTTCACCTGTCACACTCCGATTTTCAGTCAAAATCATATCTAACAACTCATCGTGCTCCTGCAGAGGTGCCCGTCTCACCACCTGTAACTCATAGGCAAGCCCTATCCGCATGGCCTGTGGTGCTTTTAATGACACAAAACGATCATAGTACCCACCACCATACCCCATCCTGCCGCCTCGCTCATCAAAAACAGAACCGGGAAGCAAAACAAGGTCTATGGTGTCTGGCGACACCAGTTGACTCTCCCTGATCGCGGCAATCGGCTCCGGAATGGAACAATATCCGGGAGCCAGCTCCTGTTCCGGGTCACTGATGGAAATCGGCAACAGATCCCTTTCCTTCACAAGGGTAACGGGTACCACCACCCTCTTTCCCCGTTCCAGCATAAAATCAATAAGTGGTCTGGTTGCCACTTCGGAACGAAACGCCACATAGGTAAAGATAGTTGCAGCAGATTGAAACTGGGCAAGTTTTGTAATCCGCTCCATAATAAGCTTACTCTTCTTTTGCTGCTCCGCACCGCTTAAAGTATCACGTCTGGCCAGAGTCTCTTGGCGTAAAATTTGAGCATCCATTTTCATATGGTATAAAATCCACAGCAGAATGTCGAACGGGAAAATGTTTTTCAACCCCGGTACAGCAAAAAAAAACGCAGTTTCCGACCAGCAGAAACCGCGTTTTTTGAAAAACGATTGGAGAAAAATATCACATGGGCACAATCAGTTTATTGGTATCTTCATTCCAGGTCACAACCAGATACCAGACCATCATGATAAAGGCGATCATGGCCAGTGTTCCACCGTATCCCATAACATCGGGAAGGTAGACATAGGAACCAAGTCCGCCTGATTTTTCAAGGTTGATCTCGTCAGGTCCAAAGTTTTTAAACCAGGTGGTCATCAGCGAGTTGGCAATACCAAAGAAAGGCACAACCATGATCAGCTTCACCTGACCTTCACCGACACGCCACAGGGTTCCTGAGCCGCAACCACCAGCAAGCATGGCGCCAAGACCAAAGATAAAACCACCAACCACTGAGCCCCAACCGAATGTCCCGCGGACATAGTTGGCAGGATGAAGAACGGACTCTCCACCGTGGGCAATGGGTACCGCATATTTCAGAACCGCTCCACCAATGGCAAGAAGCAGGATAGAGAGGGCAACAGATTTGGCGAGGGTACAGTCACCGGTCATATGGGGTTCGCGAAAACCCTGAACCATACACCAACGACCGCGCTGCATGGTATAACCAAGTCCGGCAGCAATCATGATAATACCGGAGAGTGATGCAATATAGTCGCTGTCTTCGTTTCCGGCGTAGGTATAAGCACCCCAGATAACAGCTGCAAGGGCTGCAAGGGCAAGAATATTCTGCAGAGGATTGGGGACATTAATGGTTCCAGATCCGCCATCGCCCCAAGAGATGTACTCCATCTCCAGGTAGAGAAGCTTCAGCCCCAGAACAACACCGGCAACAAGACCAATCCACATGGTAAACCCATTGGCTGCAAGGTTTCCGATGGCATTGTACATACCGCCAACGTTACACCCACCGGCCAGGGCTGCACCAATACCCATGAAAATACCGGCAAGAACAGCTTTCACCATCTCACGGTAGGGGGGAATACGAAGAGCAAAATCTTTGCCAAGGCAGGCGGAGATAAAGGCACCAGCAATAAAACCGATACCAATGACCGAGCCGCTACTTCCCAAAAATGCCTTGGGGGCCTCGTCATAAAAACCAAGTATGCCGGATTCGGCACCGATTATGGTATTCAAACCATAAATGATCCAGTCGCCCCAGTTTCGAATGGCACCAACAGCTCCCCATGGACGCCACCAAGCCATGATCAGAACAGATAAAAAGGCAACAATGGCCCCAGTCGCTGTCGGGTTCCACTCCGACTGACAGCATGTTTTGTAAAGTGATTTCACCTTACTTCCCATCACACTTTCTTCGCTCATACTTCTCCTCCTTCAGTCAAAATAATTTCAAACAAAGGGTTATTGTCTTATGATAATTTTGTATTTAGCATCCCTTTAGGGGAGAACTAAAGAGTATTGACGGGTAAAAAAAAACTCATTTGCGAGGGACACATATTTTCCATCATTTCAATGTACTAAGTACGGTTAAAGGGTGAAAAATTTGCAGCAACGATGCAGATGAAAAATTTTAAGACGCCATCACCTTTACCAATTGATTGCGTTTTCTTACCCTTGCTCACACCTTTTGTCAAGCTTCTAAGGGACTGAAACAGTTTTTAAAGTATTATTTTTTTTTATTTTAAATATTAAAACCAGCAAGTTAAACATCAAACAAACACTTGAATAGTCATTCATTTTGCCCTTGACATAATGTCAACCCTAAAGTATAGCTAACTGACTATTGATCGGTTGGTGTAGTATTCATACACTGATGGAAACTTTTATTTAGACAGAAAACAATTACGTTTATCAGTCTACTGAAACAATATTTCCAGGAGGAAAATAAAATGAGTGACACTAAAGTTGCCGAAGACGGAATTGCTGTAGCTGCTACATTGGACGCAAAAGGGCTGAGCTGCCCCATGCCTCTCCTTCGTACCAAAAAAGAGATTGGAAAGATTGCCACAGGTGAAGTTCTCCAGATTGATGGTACCGATCCCGGTTCCAGAAACGACCTTCCCGGCTGGTGTGCCCGGGCAGGACACGAGTATCTCGGCGAGAAAGAGCAGTCCGGTTATATTAGCTTTTTTGTTAAAAAGGGTTAATTTTCAATTTTTTCTTTTTTTTAGTTAACATTTAATAAGTAATTTCCTGGAGGATAGTATGTCCAAAAGTCTCGGTATATTTGTAACCAACCCGGACCAATTCAAGCACGTCATGGGTATCACAAAGGCTGCCAAAGCCAAGTGCTCGAAAGTTAAAGTATTTTTCAGTTGGGATGCCACCCATAATGCCAAAAAGGAAGCTGGTTTTCCTGAGCTTTGCAAGATAGCAGACGATGTCTCTATCTGTGTCGACAGTTATAAAAACATGGGATACGACATTAATGATATTCCTGAAGGCCTTGAAGAAAAAGCAATGGCTACCCAGGCCCAGCATGGGATTATCATTGAAGATTACGATTGTTATTTAAGTTTATAGGAGGTTCCCATGGAATATAATAAAGTATGCCTGATGTACCGCAACCAAGATTGTACCATTGATGGTATCCGTTCAGCCCTTGGGCTGGCTGTTGAAAATATGTACGCATATGGTTGCGTAATGGATGAACCCAAGATGGAGAAATTCAACGAGCTCCAAGCCGAGTCCTTAGAAATGCTCCGTGATATGGAAGGTGATGTTTTCGCAACAACTGCCGCAAACTGTGAACTCAATGACCTCGAGCCTATCACCATTGAAGAACTTGGTGAGAAACTTCGTGAGATGACCCATATCATCCCTTACGGCATTATAAAAGCTTAGGAGTAAATTTATTATGAAAATTCTCAACGTTTATCGTTCAGCCCCAGATGATACCACCAAGAAACTGGTAGAAATTGTTACCAGAGATCGTGATGCAGATTCATTTGATCTCAATGTAGATGCACCTGATTATGATGCTCTGGTAGACAAAATTTTTGCAGCTGACCAGACCATCTGCTGGTGGTAGTATTTTTTAAGTAGTTTTTTTGCAACAAAAAGCCCCTTGCTTTTATGAAAAGCAAGGGGCTTTTTGTTGTTTAGGTTATAGACTGAAGGCTGAGAGAAAGGATAAACAGGCCCTAATTGCTTTTTCTTCGGTCTTCAGCCTAAAAAACTCTTCCCTCCATCAGCGCATCATGAAAAACAGGCCTGAATTCTTTTATTTTCCAATTTTCCCGACTTGGATGCACCCTGTTTGTCAGCAACACAACAATACACTCCTTTTCAGGATCTATCCAAAACGATGTTCCGGTAAAGCCAAGGTGTCCGACACTCTCCTTTGAAAAATAGTTCCCGCTGCTTGACCCTTTTTCCGATACCGTATCAAAACCCAGGGTCCAGGCAGATCCATCTATCCGGGTCAAAATCCGTCTCAAAAGTGTGCTTGAGTATGCCGGGTGGCACCCCCTTCCCTTCCATTGATCAAGCAACTGTTCACAGAAAGCAACCACTCCCTCCACTGTTCCAAAGAGACCGGCATGTCCTGCCACACCGCCGACAACCCTGCAATTATCATCATGTACTGTGCCGGAAAGCATTTTACCGCTCCATAAACACTTTTCCGTACTGACATAATGTCTGTCCCCTTTTTTATTTAAACCTGGAAAAACAAGGTCATTCTGCAGCCCTGATGGACCATATATCAGATTACTTGCCAGTTCACCCAAATTTTTATCTGTTATTTTTTCAATAATCAAACCAAGAAGTATATACCCAAGATCACTGTAGTTGTGACTCTCTCCCGGTATCTTTATCAGATTTTCCGCAAAGAGTTTTTGCAGGAGAAAGGTTTTCCTCTCCTGTATCGGAATTTTTATGAGTTCATGGAAATACTCCCTATGGGGAACAAAACCAGCATTATGCGACATGAGCTGCCGTATTGTAATATTTTTTTTATCAGAGGGACACGAAGGGTATATTTCAGACAATTGTGTTTCAGGGGAAATACTCTTCTTTTCAAAAAGAGCCAGCAGAACAGGAACGGTGGCAAGAGGTTTTGTGAGGGATGCTAAATCAAAAAAATGTTCCCTGGACAGCCTTTTTTTCTCCGGTTCTCTCTGGGCATATCCATAATAATTTACAGATCTATCGTATCTCCTTTTTGACCATTTTGAAAAAGCAAATCCTGCCCCTGAAAAAACATTATTATTTAAAGCTGTTATAAACAAATCATCAATTTTTCCAACTCTTCTTTTTTCCACTTTTCTTTTCCCTGTTACAGATACACCTTATAAATGACTTTTCTGCCGAAAAATGTTGTTTTTTTACCCACTTCGCACTATAATCATCAAAATCATAAACTCTTATTATAGTGCAATTTTTTCATCTAAATTTTTACTTTTTTTTGGTTTTCAACAGGTTTTTCAACACCCGGTGTTAACAATATATTCATAACCCGGTTGATAAGCTGTTTAAAACGTGAAATGAACAAATTTTCTCTTTTTTTTCACACTGCATTGTTTATAAAAAACTTTATTATTTTAGTATGTTGTTTTTAGTTTAAACATACTAACCCCCTTAATAACAATAATAAAAAGATTATTTAATAAAGGGATCTCCCATGACACTAAACTGTAACGTATTACAAACTGATCTGATTGAAGGACTCACCAGCCTGCAAAACATCACAAATAAGCGGGTTACACTGGCTATACTTTCCAATGTTCTAATAGAAAGTACAAATAACAGCCTTATCCTCACCGGAACGGATCTTGAGGTAGGATTACGAGTAGAAGTTCCTGCTGAAATTCATGACCAGGGAACTTTAACTTTACCAAGCAAAAAGATTTTTGAAATTGTCCGTGAGTCTGGATCCGACACCATTAACATACAGGAAACTGAAAACAGCTGGGTTATTATTTCAGCCGGACTCAGTACCTATAACCTGGCTGGTATGGCAAGTGATGAATTTCCTCAATTCCCTGAATTTGAAGAAGAAAATTTTGTCTCTTTTGAAGCGGGAATTATCACTGATCTTATTGATAAGATTATATTTTCTGTGGCCAATGAAGAGGAAAATGCCTACTCGCTGACGAATGTTCTTTTTGAAACTGAAAAACGAAAAAAAAGATCATTTATTCGAATGATATCATCCGACGGCCATCGTCTGTCCATCATGGAAAAAGATGTGGCGGTCGATATAGATATTTTGAATGTAAAAAAAGGAATTCTTATACCAAAAAAAGGTATTCAGGAGCTGAAAAAATTCTGTGATAATCGTGATACCGTTGAACTTTCTTTTGAAGAAAAACAACTGGTGGCTAGAGACAATGAATCCGTCATGGTTATCCGCCTTAAAAAAGGGGAATTTCCACAATACCGTTCCATTGTAGATGCCGTTCAGCTTAATAATAAAATTACGATAGAACGAATTCCTTTTCTTGATTCTCTGAAACGAATTAATATTTTTACTGAAGATCTCTTTCATACCATTCAGCTGGAAATTGAAAACGGAAAGATGATTCTCACTTCACAGAACGTCGATATTGGCAATGCTAAAGACGTGCAGGATGTAAAATATGATGGTGAATCGCTCAAACTGGGTTTTAACTGCCGTTATTTTATAGATGCCCTTCAGGTTATGGAGTGTGACTCCCTGGATGCCTACATAAACTCCAATAACAGCCCCTGCCTGTTAAAATCTGATGTTGATGAGGGTTTTATGTCCATAGTCATGCCCATGCAATTATGATGGCGTCGTAAAAACTCTCCATATGCGAGGCACGTATGGAGCTTTTCACCCAAACTACGGGCATAAATACGAGTTTATCAATTATAAATTTCAATACCCATTTTAACTCAAATAAAAATAGTTTTTTTAAATTCTTCAAGAAAAAGGAAAAAGAGTGACTGGAGAAAACAAAGATTACGGTGCGAAACAGATTAAAGTCCTTGATGGTCTTGAGGCTGTTCGAAAACGACCGTCAATGTATATCGGTAATACTGCAGAAACAGGTCTTCATCATCTTATATGGGAAGTTGTAGATAACAGTATAGATGAGGCCCTGGCCGGTTATTGTGAGCATATTCATGTCATCCTCCATGGGGATAACAGTGTAACTGTAAAAGATGATGGTCGTGGAATTCCGGTTGATACTCATCCCACTGAAAACATGTCTGCCCTGGAACTGGTTATGACCACCCTCCATGCAGGCGGTAAATTTGATCATTCCACCTACAAGGTTTCCGGAGGACTTCATGGTGTTGGTGTTTCTGTTGTCAATGCCCTTTCTATTAAAGCCGTAGCAAAAATAAAACGTGATGGAAAAATACATCGTCAGGAATACAGATACGGTGATCGTGTTGGAGAACTCGAAGTAATTGGGACATCCGATAAAACTGGAACTTCCATTACCTTCCAGCCTGATCCGGGTATTTTTACAGAAACCACTGTATACAATTATGAAACAGTAAATAATCGTCTTCGAGAATTGGCTTTTTTAAATAAAAATGTTCATATCTATCTCAAAGATGAACGTACCGGAGCTGAAGATAAATTTCATGCCGAAGGTGGAATAGCCGAATATGTCGAATATTTAAACCGAAAGCGTACTCCAGTTAATGCTGTTCCTATTTTTATATCCGGCGAAAAAGATATGGTTGAGGTGGAAATAGCCTTTCAATATTTTGATGGATACTCAGAAAGACTTTTTTCTTTTGTTAATAATATTAATACAAGAGAAGGAGGAACACACGTATCAGGTTTTAGAAGATCACTCACCAAATGTATCAATCGCTATGCCAGTGATGATATTATTCCCAAACATATGAAAGAAAAGATGGGGGGTGATGATGTTCGTGAAGGCTTGACCTGTGTTATATCTGTCCGTGTTCCTGATCCGCAGTTTGAGGGACAGACAAAAAGCAAGCTCGGAAATTCTGAAGTAACCTCCATCGTTGATTCAATCTGCACGGAAAAACTCACCTTATTCCTGGAACAAAACCCCCTGGAAGCTAAAAAAATACTCATGAAAGCTGTCGAAGCCACACGGGCCAGAGAGGCAGCGAAAAGGGCAAGAGATCTTTCCCGGAAAAAGGGATCAATCTCTCTTCTCATGGCTGGAAAGCTTTCAGAGTGTCAGGAAAAAGATCCTGCAAAACGTGAGATTTTCATCGTCGAGGGAGATTCTGCTGGTGGATCAGCCAAACAGGGTCGTGATCGTTCTGTACAGGCCATTCTTCCCCTTCGCGGCAAAATTATGAACGTAGAGAAGGCCAGGTTTGAGAAAATTCTTGGTTCCGAAGAGATCAAACAACTTATTGCAGCCCTTGGCTGCGGTATTGGAAAAGATGAGTTTGATGAGGAAAAACTTCGTTATCATAAAGTCATCATAATGACAGATGCTGATGTGGATGGTGCTCATATCCGTACCCTGCTTCTTACATTCTTTTACAGGCAGATGCTGCCACTTGTTGAAGGCGGGTATATTTATATTGGTCAGCCTCCCCTGTATCGTCTCGGAAAAGGAAAAAAAGAACAATATTTTCTCGAAGAAGAAAATCTCAACAGTCATCTCTTTGATGAAGCCAGCCGTATTTTAAAAATTAAAGCCGACAATGCTGAAAACAAAATTATCGAGGATGATGACCTTATTCAGATTCTCAAAAAACTTTCAGTTTACAGTCAAGTTGTTGCCTATCTTGGACGGATGAATATATGGGAAGATCTACTCTACTATCTCCTTGAAAAAAATGTACACTCTGCTGATCAGTTCAGTGATGAAGATTTTGTTAAAGATCTCATTAATGGCTTGTCTCCTGAAAAACACATCATCGGTAATATCCGGCCCTGTCGCTGGCGGCCAAGCTGTTACGAGGTGGATATAGCCATTAAGGGACAGGCTCAGATAATGATGACCCTTGGGCCGCAGGTTCCTCTTATTAATGAATATCGTACCGCTCTCGGTCTTTTTGATGATATTCAATCACTTCTTCGCTGTTCCTTTACCCTGTTAAGAGGGGTGCAGGGTTCAGATGATAAAGAAATTCCAGCTGAAAATTGGAATGAGATGATCAAGAGTGTCCGTAATGAGACTTTTAAAGGCAGTCATCTACAGCGCTATAAAGGTTTGGGTGAAATGAATCCTGAGCAGCTTTGGGATACCACAATGAATCCTCAAAACCGCAGTCTGGTTCAGGTTAGCATCGGGGATGCAGAACAGGCAGATGATATTTTCACCACCCTTATGGGAGATAAGGTGGAACCGCGCAGGGAATTTATTCAGAATCATGCTCTGGAAGTTTCTGACCTGGATATTTAAAAATTAAGTCATATTGCATAAGCAATGTAGCATAAAGCAGTAAAAAATTGGAATTCATATGACCACAGAAGAAAAGGAACAGCACCCCACAATCTCCATTGAACGGGAGATGAAAAAATCGTATCTCGATTATGCCATGAGTGTAATCATCGGCAGGGCTCTGCCGGATGTTCGTGATGGCTTGAAACCTGTTCATCGCAGAGCACTTTTTGCCATGCGGGAACTGTCTGTCTTTTACAACAGACCGTATGTAAAATCAGCCCGAATTGTCGGTGATGTTATTGGTAAGTATCATCCCCATGGTGATACGGCAGCCTATGACACCATTGTTCGTATGGCCCAGGATTTTTCCATGCGCTATCCCCTGGTGGACGGCCAGGGAAACTTCGGATCCATGGATGGCGATTCTCCAGCTGCCATGCGTTACACCGAGGCACGAATGACTCGTATTGATCGGGAAATTGTCGGCGATCTTGAAAAAGAGACCGTGGATTTTGGCCCCAACTACGATAATTCCATGACAGAGCCGTTGGTTATGCCAAGTAAGGTCCCGAATTTGCTGGTCAATGGTTCTTCCGGTATTGCAGTTGGAATGGCAACCAACATCCCACCCCACAACCTTACCGAGGTTATGGATGGATTGATTGCCATGGTGGATAATTCCAATATTACAGTGCACGAGTTGATCAATATTATTACCGGTCCGGACTTTCCCAAAGGTGCTTTTATCTGCGGTCGTGCAGGAATACGGGAAGCCTATGAAACCGGACGCGGCAGTGTTCTTATGCGATCGCGAACCCATGTTGAAAATATAAAGGGGAGCAAACGGGAAGCAATCATTGTCACCGAGATTCCTTACCAGCAAAACAAAGCAACTCTGGTCACTAAGATTGCCCTTCTTGTAAAAGAGAAGCGGATTAGTGGAATATCTGAAGTTCGCGATGAGTCAGACAGACACGGTGAACGTATTGTCATTGAACTGAAAAAAGATGAAATCCCTGATGTTATCATTAACCAACTCTATAAAATGTCTCCTCTGCAGCGATCGTTTGGGATAAATATCCTGGCAATTGTTAATAATAAACCTGAAGTATTGAATTTAAAGCAGATACTTGAATATTTTATTCTTCATCGCAAGGTGGTTGTGTATCGTCGTACAGCTTTCGAACTCAGAAAGGCTGAGGAAAAAGCCCACCTCCTTGAGGGCCTTAAAGTTGCCATCACTAACCTTGACGAAGTGGTTGAATTAATTAAATCTTCAGAAAATCCTGCCGTGGCCAAGGCTGAATTGATAAGTCGTTTTGATCTCTCTGAAATTCAAGCCCAGTCCATCCTTGATATGCGTCTGCAGCGTCTTACTGGTCTTGAACGTGATAAGATCATAAAAGACTATGAAGAGATCATGGCTGAAATTGATCGCCTGCGGGAAATTCTTGGTGATGAATCTCTGGTCATGAAGATCATCCGCAATGAATTCCTTGAAATCAAAGAAACCTACGGAGATGAAAGACGCACTGAAATAATTGATGCCGTAGATGAGATCCTTCCGGAGGATATGATTACCCAGGAGGATATGGCAGTCACTGTCACCCATACCGGGTATATTAAACGGAATCCGGTAAGTATCTACAGATCCCAAAAACGTGGCGGCAAGGGTGTCTTTGGAGTAAAGAATATTGAGGAGGATTTTGTCTCCAACCTCTATGTAGCTTCAACCCACGATACGTTTCTGTTTTTTACCAATTTGGGTAAAATATTCTGGCGTAAGGTTTACCAGTTACCTCTTGCCGGTCGTACTGCCCGGGGGAAGGCCATTGTTAATCTCCTGAACCTGGCCGAAGATGAAAAAGTGGCTGCCATCCTGCCGGTTGCAGATCTGGGGAAAGATGAGAGTAACGATACCATTCTCATGGTTACCCGTCTGGGCCGGGTGAAAAAGACCAGCCTTCAGGAGTTTGTCAAACCCCTGAAGCGTGGGAAAAAGGCACTCACCATCAATGAAAACGATGAAATCATTTCTGCCCACATTCTCACCGGTGATGATACCATATTCCTCCTTTCCAGAAACGGTGCATCCATTCATTTTCATGAAAGTGATGTACGAACCATGGGCAGGACAGCGGCCGGAGTTCGCGGTATTCGTCTGAAAGAGAATGATGTGGTGGTTGGGTCAATTGTCATTGATTCGGAATCCTCCATCCTTACCGTCACTGAAAACGGGTATGGAAAACGAAGCCCTGTGGCGGATTATCGCATCCAGAGACGGGGTGGTCTTGGGATTATAGCCATTAAGACCAGTGAACGTAACGGAAAGGTGGTTGGCGCCATGCAGGTGGATGATGATTCCGAAGTTATGCTCATCGCCAATTCTGGAAAAATGATTCGTATGCCCATGGGCAATGTCCGGGTTATAGGCCGTACCACTCAAGGTGTAGGCCTTATCAATCTTGCCGACGGGGAACAGGTTGTGGCAATGGATATTGTGGCCCCGGAAGATGAGTCAGAGGAGGATGAAGATCAGGAAGGTGAACTGAAAACAGATGAGTAAAGCCGAAGTAAAAAAAGTTGCTGTTATCGGGGCGGGCTCCTGGGGAACTGCTATTGCAGGGGTGCTTTCCGGTAAAGGACTGCACACTGTACTTTGGAGCCACAACACAAAACATTCTGCCGCCCTTGATCGGGAGAGAGAGAATAAAAAATACCTTCCCGGTTTTATCTTCCCACCGTTACTTGAAGTAAGCACGGATCTCCAGGAAACAGTCAGTGGTGCAGAGGTTATCTGCATGGTGGTCCCCTCCCATGGATACCGTGCTGTTTTTGAACAACTTGTCCCTTTTCTGGAAACAGGGGTCTTTGTTGTCTCCGCTGTCAAAGGCATCGAAAATAGCTCTCTCATGACCATGACCCAGGTTATGACCCAGACCCTTGGGGATGATTTAAAAAACAAAAAAATAACCCTTGCTGTCCTCTCCGGGCCGTCATTTGCCAAGGAAGTTGCCCAGGGCTTATCAACCCTGGTAACCATTGGCTGTAATGAGTTGGAGAATGCACGGTTTCTACAAAGGGTTTTTGTCAGTGAACGTTTCCGAGTCTACGCTGCCCAGGATATGATCGGTCTTGAGGTGAGTGCTGCTCTAAAAAACATTGTAGCCATTGCCGCAGGAATAAGTGATGGCCTGGGGTATGGATTAAACAGTCGGGCTGCTCTTATAACCAGGGGCCTGGCAGAAATAACCCGCATGGGAGTGGCCATGGGGGCAGATCCTGTTACTTTTTCCGGGCTTTCCGGGCTTGGTGATCTGGTTCTCACCTGTACCGGTGATCTCAGTCGAAACCGAACCGTTGGTCTCAAGCTGGGTGAGGGAAAGAAACTTTCCCAGATTCTCGATGAGATGGAGATGGTGGCAGAAGGGGTGAAGACCACAAAGTCTGTTCATGATCTGGTTAAAAAAATGGACGTGGACATGCCCATACTTGACCAAGTGTACCAGATTCTGTACAACAACAAAGATTGCTCAGCGGCGGTCACCGACCTGCTCACCCGTGAACTCAAGGTTGAATAAAAAATATGAATATAACCAGGGCTGACGAGGGTGTTCGTTTCCTCTCCTACTTGACTCTCTTTCTCCTTGCTGCCTCACTCTACATTTTCTCTTCCTACCTGCACTACATCCTCGTTGCAGCTGTTCTTGCCCTCGCTACCAGCCATGGTTTTACAGCCCTTGAGCAATATGTTGAGCGTTCCCCCCTTCCCCCTTTTATCAAGAAACAGAGCCGTTTACTAAGCGCCACAGCCCTCACCCTCTTTTTTCTCTGTCTGATTTTTGCACCCCTCGTCTACTTCCTGACTGAGACCTATTCCCAGGTATCAGGGGTCGACTTGGAACATGTTAAAGAGGTTACCAGGCAGTTGGTGGACAAAGTTGTGGCGTTTACCGACTCCATACCGGTGATACACAAATTTCTCGATAACCTGAAAACTGAAGGTTTCTCTGCCCTGAAAGGTGTATCCATGGAGGCAATTTATAAAACCGTGAATGGAGTAGCATCCGGTGCCGGTGGACTGGTGGTGCAGATGGTATGGATCCTGATTTTTTATTTTCTTTTCAACCTTAACGGTAAACAGATCCTTGTTTTTGCCGCTCGGGTCATGCCCACCAGTTTTGCCGACGAACAGTATCTGTACCGGGAATGTACAGGTACTGTGGCCGTGGTTTTCTATGGAACCCTTTTTAACATGCTGGCCCAAGGGGTGACCTTTGGAGTCCTCATGGCATTTATTGGCGGTTACAACGCCTTTTATCTGGGAGTACTTGCTGGTTTCTGTTCGGTAATCCCCATTATTGGTGCAGCTCTTGTTTATATCCCCATTGTGGCCCTGGAGCTTGTCGCAGGAAATTATGTGAATATAGTGGTCATCCTCATTGTTGTCTGGGGAGTGATGGGGTTTTTAATTGATAATATCCTGAGAATCATCTTCATCGGCCACCTGAAGAAATTATTCGGGTTTGAGTACACCATGAATGAAATCCTGATCCTGCTCTCTATTCTCGCTGGAATAGCAAGTTTCGGATTCTGGGGGATCATCATCGGCCCCTCTGTTGTTGCCCTCACCCTTGCTGCCGCCAATCTTTACAGTTCACGGGTTAATCACACAGGGTTTCCCGAAGATGGTTCCTGAGTTTAACACTCCGGGTGAGCCCAGCTCTGGAATGTTTCCCCTTTATTTTGACCAGTCATTATTTTCAAATTCACTGTGGTCGGGTTTGGGGGGTTTTTCCTCAGAAAGTCGCTGGTTCAGCCAGATGATGACTTTGTCAAACTCACGGCCCAGCTCCGCCAGGGCCTTGCCCCGGTGACTGACTTTATTTTTTTCTTCCATGTTGCATTCGGCAAAACTCTTGTTGAGCGGCTCATAGAAGAAAAGAGGGTCGTAACCGAATCCTGATTCACCCCGTTTTTCCTCAAGGATTGTCCCTTCACATTTTCCTTCATAGGTGAGTGCAGGACCAGAAGGAACAGCGATGGAAAGAACACATTGAAAGGCCGCCTTTCTGTTTTTTTGACCCTCCATTTCTTTCAACAGTCTTTCACAGTTCTCCGCATCTGTTGCAGATTCACCTGCATACCTGGCAGAATAGACACCAGGGGCACCCCCCAGGGCCTCAACCTCTAAACCGGAATCATCTGCTATCGCGGGAAGACCCAGGATTTTTGCGGTGTGCAGTGCTTTTTTATAGGCATTGTCATCAAATGTTTCGCCATCTTCAATGCATTCCGGGATGGGACCGAAATCCCCAACGGATCTGATTTCCACGGGAAAATCCTTCACCATTTCCCGAAACTCTTTTATCTTGTTTTTGTTGGTTGTTGCCAGCACAATAATGTTGACCATGAGATACCTCTTGAGAAAATAAAAAGTGAGAAATCACACCTACTAAACGGCAGTCTTTTCCTGCTTCCACCGGTTGCGCAATTTCTTCTGTAATTTTTTGTCGTACCGTTCCTGTTCACTGTATATACATCCGCAATAGGGCTGCCTATACAGATCCATGGCGATGGCCCTGTCTATTCCCTCCTGCCATCCCACGCGAAAATCATCGTAATAAAATTCCACCCCATACTTCTCAGCCATCTTTTGGCCAATGGTGGTGATGGCTGCATGGTTTTGATACCTGGAGTAGAGGAGTGTTGAGGAAAAAGCATCAGCACCGGTTTTGGCTGCCTGCTGAGCTGTTTTCTCAAGCCGCATTTCATAACAGAGCCGACACCGTTCTTTTTCGTGGAAAACCACCTTGCGCAGATATTCTGTGAGACCGTATTCGGTCTCCATCTCCAGTGGAAATTTCATTATCTCTGCGAAGGTTTTGAGGGTTGCCAGACGTTTGCGAAACTCGCGGAAGGGGTGGATGTTCGGGTTATAAAAATACCCGGAAACATCAATGTCCTGCTCACGCAACCTGTTGAGGGTGTATGTGGAACACGGTGCACAGCAGACGTGAAGGAGGAGTTTCATGTGGTTTGAATTTTAAATTTTTTGGGATCAATATTATACTGATGAATTTTATAGTTAATGATTCGGAGGCTGGTGTCCAGCTGTTTGGCTGTCTTGGTCTGGTTTCCCCGGTTCCTCTTCAGTCCTTCAATGATAATGTCTTTTTCAAAATTTTCCACTGCTGCTGATAGTGACAGGGGGTTTTTTTCTGAAGAGATGGAGTCCGAGGTCTGCAGCGTGGGCGGCAGGTGAATACCCTTGATGGTGTCCCCGTCACAGATAAGGACAGCGCGCTCCATGCAATTCTGCAGTTCCCGGACGTTTCCAGGCCAGTGGTACTGGATAAGCATATCGATGGCTGGGGTGGATATGCGTTGAATGTTTTTCCCGTTTTCTGCAGCGAATTTTTCAAGGAAATATTCGGCAAGGAGAAGAATGTCTGTTCTCCTTTCACGCAGGGCAGGCATATACACCGGGAAGACATTGAGCCGGTAATAGAGGTCTTCCCGGAAACTCTTCTCCTGCACTGCGTGTTCAAGGTTGCGGTTGGTGGCGGCAACAAGTCGGACATCGCAGGCTATAGACTTTGAGGAACCAAGGCGTTGAAAGGTGCGCTCCTGGACAACATTGAGAAGTTTTATCTGAACCGCGTGACTGATCTCGCCGATTTCATCAAGAAACAGGGTTCCCCCTTCAGCCTGTTCAAATCTCCCGGCTTTGCGTTCGGTTGCCCCGGTAAATGCGCCCTTTTCGTGACCGAATAGCTCACTTTCCAGCAGCGTTTCCGGCAACGCCGAACAGTTCACCACGATGAAGGGTTTTTCATGCCTTTTGGAATTGTAGTGCAGGGCTTTTGCCACCAGGGTTTTCCCTGTTCCGGATTCACCGCGCAGGAGTACAGTTGCATTGGAGTCAACAACTCTGTGGATCATCTCGTAGACTTCCTGCATTCGGCTGGAGTTGCCCTGAATATCGTTTATTTTGTTTTTATTGGTGAGTTCCCGTTTGAGTTTCAGGTTCTCCATCCTCAACTCTTCCTGTTCCCGGTTGACGGTTTGAATTCTATGGGTGGTCTGGGCAATCAGGCTTGAGAGGATGGTGAGAAAGCGCAGGTCCGCATCTGCCTGTCCTGAAATTCCATCCTGGTATATACGATCCACCGACAGGGCGCCAATGACCTGTTTCCCATCCCGGATCGGCACACAGAGGAAGGATCGGTTCTGGTTGTTGAGATTCCCACGGGCCCTGGTTTTGTTCAGAAACATCGGTTCATCGGCTATGTGGGGGACGATTATCGGTTCACCGGAGGCAACTACTCTGCCGGTGACCCCCTCACCTATCTGATATTTCCCGCGCTTACGGCCCTCTGCGTTAATTCCACGGGCAACTTCAATTTCCAACTGTCCGGTCAGTGGATTAATGATAGTTACCGTCCCGTTTTCCATCTGTTTCATGGATTCGATGGCTTCCATAGCCTCACCAAGGCATTCTCTGAGGTCGAGTGACGAGGCCAGGTTTTTCGTTATTTCATAGAGGCAACTGAGGTCTTCGAGTTGCTGTGTTGTTATGGAGCGAGTTTTTGTCATTTTTCTGTCTGTTATGGTTGTGGAGATGTCCAAGCTGAAGGGAAAATTGGGTAGTGTGTGCTGCTCTGGACGTATTCAGTTTTTCCCTTCAGCCGTTGGCCCGCTGCCCCATCCTTTTACCTTTTTTTTACAAAACTGTCACATCTTAATACCTTTGTGTTTCTTTTTTGTTACCTTTCTACCCTGCTGCTGGCAAAATCACCGCTTAGCGCTTGTTTTTGAAGCTTCTGGTGGAGTTGGAGCAAGGTGTGGTGCTGCTTAACGGCTCTCTCAATTTTTTATTAACCCTGCGGAGTGGTCTGCAAATTATTGACACTTTCCCGCTCAGATGGTAAAAGAAATCTCGCTGGAGGAATGGCCGAGTGGTTTAAGGCGGCGGTCTTGAAAACCGTTGTACGAAAGTACCGTGGGTTCGAATCCTACTTCCTCCGCCAGCTTTGGAGAGGTGACCGAGAGGCCGATGGTGTTCGCCTGCTAAGCGAATGTGGGGGTTAGACTCCACCGAGGGTTCGAATCCCTCCCTCTCCGCCAAATTTGAGTCCGAAGAAGGACGTGAAAGCCCGCTATCCTGATATTTAACAGGTTGGCGGGCTTTTTTGTGCTGTGAAGGGTTACTGCAAACTGTTCAGGCCTACAAAACTGCCGTTGTTATCTTCTTCCAGGCGGCGCATGAGTGCTGAAAAGCGGGCGACATTCATACTCAAGACTCATCAGGATCGGTTAGTCAAGGAACTGGCTGTTACTGGTATTAACGACATGGAAACAGCCAACAAGTAACTTGAGGATGTCTACCTGACGGCTTTCAATGATGAATTCATGCAGCCGGCAATGGAAGAAGGTTCTGCCTTTTTACCATATCCGGGACAGGATCTTGATGATATTCTCTGTGAAGAATAATTCCAACTTGCACAACGGATCGACCCCAGCCAAACACATCCTCGGCGAGACGATGCTTGCCGTCCAATAACACCAATGCCACATTTCCCATCGCACGCCGCCGAAATCTTCCGTAATCCCATTCCGTTCCAAAGTCGATGTTTTCATATGCAGTTCCTCCTCCTTTGCAATTGTGAAAACAGTATATACGGTAATTCAGTATTTTTTAAGTCCCTAAGCTAGGAAAGAAATGGGCAGTTTTAAGGAAATTGCTGGACTGATTTTTTGTGGGTATGTTCTTAATTATTAGGATATATCTGTCGATGATGATATAAAAAGACTATTGGGTAGAAGTTGCTATAAATTAGCAACAATAACGTATAGAGATTGAGGAGAATGCCCTAAGGATATTGAAAATGACACAAGCGCCAGGTGCCGGCACAGAGATTATTCAACGATGATAAACAACCGGAGAAACAGCCAGTGACCCAGCAATCCCTTCCTGAGGACCTGAATCTTTCCATACTGATCGTGGAGGACAACCTAACCAATCAGGAAGTTACCTCGGGCATGCTTTCTGTCTTTGGTTGTCAGACGGAACTGGCCAACAATGGTCAGGAAGCAGTGCAGGCCTTTTCCCCAGGCAAATATGACCTTATCCTGATGGACTGCCAAATGCCGGTGATGGATGGATACCAAGCCACAGCTGCCATTCGTCAGCTGGAACGTGATCAGGGGGTGTCCCATCCTACCCCAATCATTGCCCTAACAGGTCTTGTCCTGAAGAGTGACTGGGAGAAGTGTTTGAATGTGGGGATGAATGGCTATTTGAGCAAACCCTTTTCACTGCAAAAATTGTTGGAGGCTGTGATTCCCTGGTCCAGGCCCAGAAACGATGACAGGCTCGACCCTTCCCCTCCACAGAAAGGGCAGTCCGCATTGGCCTCCATCGACAGAGTTGGAGCTTCTGCTGAAAAAAGCCGCTCCCCGTCAATTGACCGGGCTGTGCTCCACTCTCTTACTGCCCTGCAGGCGGAAGGACAGGAGGATATTGTCGCCAGAATTATTCATGCCTATATTGCCGGTTCCGATGTGATCATTGCCCGGCTGCGTGAGGCCTTTGGCAGCCAGGATAGGCAAAGTTTGGGTAATGCTGCTCACGCCCTCAAATCGAGTAGTGCCAATGTCGGGGCGATTGCTCTCTCGGAGATGAGTAAAGATATTGAAATGCAATGTAAGGAGGACATTTTGGTATATGATGACCAGCTCATGAGTCGTATAGAATCAGAGTTTTCTGTTGTGAAGAAATTCCTTCAAAAAGAGGTCGTTAGCTATGAGTCATAGACCTTATCCACTGGCTTTGATTGTCGACGACGACATCTCTTTGCGTCTCTCAATGAGGGCAGCTCTTGCTAAGGCAGAGTTTGAGGCCATAGAGGCCGAGAATGGTCAGATAGCGCTCTCTCTTTTTCAATCAGAAAAACCTGATATTATTCTGCTGGACGTGATGATGCCGGGGCTGGACGGGTTCGAGACATGTGAGGCCATTCGTCAGCTTCCTGGCGGCAAATATGTCCAGATCATCATGGTTACAGGTAAGGATGACAGCGAATCCACCAAACGTGCCTTTGAAGTTGGAGCCAACGACTTTGTGGCCAAACCGATAAACTGGATTATGCTTGGTTATCGTGGCAGGTACATGTTGCGTGCCGGACAAGCCTTTCAGGAGTTAACGAGAAGTAAACAGCGGTTGACCAAGATCCAGCAGATTGCCAAACTGGGAAACTGGGAAATCGTTCTCGCCGGCAACACATTTCACTGCTCATTGGAGGCTGCCCGGCTCCTTGGTCTCAGTTTTGATAAGGGTCCAGTAACATACAAGGAGTTCCTGTCTCCGATTGTCTCCAATGAAAAAGACAGAGTGCAGCAGGAAATAGAGAATAGTCTTCATCTCAACAAATCCTTCCGTATTAATTATCGGGTGATTTTGCCGGATGGAAGTCAGCGGTACATTCTCAACCATGGAGAAATACTCTACGACGAAAAAGGGAATCCGGAAATTCTGTTGGGGGCGATACAGGATGTCAGTGAACTGAGGGAAGCTGAAGAAGAGATTCATCGCTTGGCATTCCATGATGGTTTAACCGGCCTTGCCAATCGAATGCTTTTTCTTGACCGTCTTGGTATGGAAGTTACCTCTGCTAAACGGAAAGATGAGGTTTTTGCTCTCCTCTTTCTAGATCTGCCTATTACCCATAAGTGTCACCAAATGGCTTGGTTTCTTCATCCAGCAACGCAAAACCCAGGCACATATATTGAAATTCATGGTAGCCATGCCATAGGGTCTGGTGTCCTGGTGGCGGATCATTTTTTCGATCAAG
>JAIPEF010000036.1 GCA_021737265.1 Desulfocapsa sp.
ATTTATGCCCGGTAGTTAGGGTGAAAAGCTCCATATGCGAGGCGCGTATTTTTTATTTAATTTCGGCGTACTAAGGTACGTCGAAATTAAATAAAAAATGCAGCAACGAAGCAGATGGAGAGTTTTTACGACGCCATCATTTATAACAATCTCGAACAGCTCAATCACTCTGGGGATTTCCCGGAGGATCCCGTTTTTCCTTCTTCAGCCTCCCGCCGCTCTTTCAAAATTCTCCGTGACTCCTCCAATGAGATTACCTCAGCACCGAAATATTCCTCTTCTGCTTCTTTTTCAGCAGCATCGTAAATCGACATACCTATCGGATTTCTATTCGCCTTATTCTTGTCATTATCACGATAGGCATCCGGCATTTCGGGATACTCTGCAGCCACCGGCGTTTGGGTTGCAGTGCAGGAAGAACAGAACAGCAGGATCCAGAACAATAGTATTATTTTATCAATCATCATTTTTCAAACCGAGAGCAGTAGTTAGTTCTGTATATATTTTTTGGTAAGCATATCTGACTGAATCATCACATAGTTATCACTGGTGACATCTTCTTCAGCTTCTTTTGCAGCATCCTCTCCAGCCTCTTTCTTCTCCATTTTTTTTATCATCGATGTCATGGTTTCGACGTCCTGAGAAGAACTGAATTTCACCGTTGCCAGTATTGCCAGGGTTGCAAGTTGCCCCTGCGACTTTACAGTTTGGTAGAGTTCTTCGGGAATGAGGCCATCTGCACCATAGTTCCAATAGATTTGGTTTCCATGGGCTTCAGTAGTGGGTTCACCGTACTGCATCATGAGTTCACTGATCGTGGTCTTGAAATCATTTTTACTGGCTTTTTTATTTCGTTTGTAAACTGCAATCACCACATTTGACTCTTGATCTGCAATGACAAAGATATCCTGATCCTTAAACTTGACAGTCCCGGGATAGGCCTTGTAAGCATTATCTTTTGCTGCGATAGCCTGTTGGTCTCCAGTTAATGCTTTACCGACAACATATGAACCAAAACCGAGCCCAAAAGAGGCAATCTTCTTTTGCAATTCTTCTTTGGAAAGTTTGCTGTAATCAACTAGCTGGCCGGCCCCTGTCCCACAAGTCATGAAAACGAAGAGGAGCGCCAGGAGCATGGAGGTGAATTGTTTTGTTACCGGATATTTCATGTTTTTTTCCTTTTATAAATGAGAAAAGCGTTTTCGGTTTAAGTTTGCCGGCTCAGCATAATAACCGGCAAGCTTAAACCGGAATCCTCCAGAGAATGATTCCGCCGGCAGAAACTCAATAAAGAGACAACCACCGGTAAAGGGTAAGAAGGCCGATACTATTTTCAGTACCCCCTTGAGGGGTGTAAGTGCTCTCACGAAATTGTTTTCTTCGAGAAAACTGGAAAACAATTTTTAAGGCACTCAATGCCCCGGAACCAGGATCGGTTCCGGGGCGAAAAGGCAATTTTGCAAGGTGGCCTATTGTTTGTAGCGATCTTTTTTCTCTGCCTTAATCTTACTCATGACATCTTCACCAAAGCCCTTCTTGTACCATTGATGCTCTGGGCGGGCGAGAATTGAGCCGACTTCTTTGGTGTATTTCTCGGTCATACCTTTTTTCTCAGCAAGGTGCATGAGTTCAGGGATGAATTTGAAGTAGAAGTTGTGGGCAACGTCATACATTCCATGCCAATGGGTGTAGTCCGGTCCCTGCATAGCAGCACCGTGACGGGCACGACGCCCTTCATGATGCCAGAGTTCCCACCAGTGCCATCCAAGCTCGGTATGGAAAGTGGATCCATGAATCAGGCCGTCTTCCATAGCCATTGCGTAGAGTGCCTTGGCAGGCTTAGCAAACTTCTCATTGTAGGTCACAACAAGTGCGTCAAACTGGATATAGAAGTTATCCACCTTCTGCTCACCATGACACTGTTTACATACAGCTTTCATATTGCCGCGACGCTCTTCCCACGCTACAACTGAAACTGCTTCTTTCTCAACAGGTACTTTCTTCCATTTATCATCAACAAATTTGAATTCTTGGTATTTGATCAACTGTCCTGGCTGTGGAGCAATATCGCCGGGAATATCTTTTTGGGTACCATCTGCAAATTCAACACGGTTCAGTTTAGCAGATATTTGTGGACGGAGGGTCCAGGAGATACGGTCACCGACATTGTGGGTATTTGGTGCAACCGAACCATCAGGCTTCATGTAGGCTCCCATATGACAGGTAGAGCATGTTGGCGCCGTATAGTAATCTTTACCAAGTACCCATTTACCGGACTTATGGATATTCATACCGTTCATCCCCCTGTCACGGGTGGCGGTAAAGTAGGCAATACCATGTTTGGACTCAAGATATACTTCAGCCTGTGGATGATCAGGACCAAGATGGCACTTTCCACAGTTTTCAGGCTGACGGGCGGTGGATGCTTTAAAGGAATGTTTACCGTGACAGGCATTACATGCGCCTTTTGTTCCATCAGGATTCAGACGACCAATACCACTGTTAGGATAGGTCATTGGATCAAGCATAACGGCCTTGAACTGATTGAGCAACGGCTTACCATCAGCACCTTTCTGAACCTTGATTATACTGCCATGACACTGCCAGCAACCATTAACGGCATCGGCCTTATCTTCCATAGAGCAGATAACTTCACCAACCACGTTATCAAGGGAAGCCATAATCTGACCGGCTGAGGCATGATGGGAAGGAGCCTGCTGTTTCACTTCGTCGGCATGACAATAGCCACAATCTTTTGGGGTCATGATAGTTTTGATTAACGCACCTTCATGCATATACCCTAACTCATCGCCCTCATCAGCTGCATGACAGTTGAAACAGGCAACTGAGCCATCCTGGGCTGCAGCATGTGGAGAATTTTTCCACTGCATAACCAGTGAGTAGTTTTCTTTCTGGTGACAGTTGATACACTTGACGTTTGCCTCTTTTATGGCTGGGTCCTGAGTATTCATGGATGCCTTGGTTGTTGCAAATGAAGGGCTTGCAACCATTAAACCAAGAGCTGCCATCGAAAGAGTCGTCTTCCAATATCGCATTTTTCTTTCCTCCCATAGGAAAATTATTAATTTACCGGTTATTCGTCCCGGCTTTCATAAAACTACTTTTGTGAATTGTCTTTTTGTCCCTTAACCTCCTTTCTATAAAATATTGGTTAAAGAAGATAATATTCAATTTCAGGCCGCCTCAACACCTTCATCATCCATCCAGAACGGTAGGATTTTGCCGATAATCCAGAGAATCACAACAGGAGCAATCATAATAATAATTGCCGGAAGAATTCCCTCCTTCTCGAGCCACATGGGGTGAAATGTAGTGGCCCCACGCTCACTTTTAGACATAAGCTGTCCACCTACGACCACGTTCCAACGCATAAGGAGTACCTGAACAAGGATCATGATGGAAACAATGGGTGCGAAGAAAAGCAGGAGTGAATCTTTGAAACGGATAAGACTCATGAGCATTAGCAAAAAGAAAGGAATCACAGAGAAAATTCCAATCTGGAAGACCCAGAAGGTATTGTACAGAGGTCCAGAGTAAAGGGTCTCAAGGGTATGCCAATGGTGGTTAGCCATATAAAAATGAGAAAAGAGCTCAAGCATCTCAAAGACAAAATCAAGGATAAAAAATCCCCAGAGGAATTTTATAAGTGTCTGGACACAATCCACATCTATTTCTTTTCCTGAAATTTTCATCAGCAGGATATAGGTAACGATAATCCCGGCAATACCGGAAACACAGGCAGAAAGAAGAAAGATGAGAGGCATAAGCGGTGTGGCCCACAGGGGATTGGCCTTAATACCACCAAAGATAAACCCGACATAGCCATGGAGGAGACAGGCCATGGGAATACCGATGGCTGCCAGGAAGCTGATGATCTTGTGATCAAGCTTTAAAGATTTGGCAGAGACATTATCACTGCCGATGGCAAGAATTCCATATACTGTTTTCATGAAACCAGTGGCCTTTTGTCTCAAAGCTACAACGGTGGGTCTGAAAATGAAGATAATTTCAAGGAGCAGAACAATAAAATAAGCCGAATAAATATACCCAAATCCGGCCATGGCTGATGTTGGATTGGGGGTGAGCATCATGGAAAGTGCCCGTTCCGGTCGTCCAAGATGGTTGAGCAGAGGCCAGGTTGCACAGATAAGAAATGCAAGGGCAAAGAGAAGGGAAAACCTGGCAACGGGTTTTAAGGCCTTGATATGAAAAACGTGATACAGAGATGACACAATGAACGCTCCTGCAACAAGACCGGTAATATAAGGATACAGAACGATCATCAGACTCCAGTGAACATGAAGATCGTTTGGAAAAATATAATTTGCTGCTGCGGCGGCAGCTCCGCCATGTGCTGCTACACTCATTATACCACCTCCCTTCTCAGACCGAGGTAATGAAGCGCTGGCCGATTCCCCATACTCGGCTTGAGCACAGAAATCACATGGGGCTCACGCAGAATCTTGTACACTTCAGATTTTTTATCATTCAAATCACCGAATTTCCTGGCATGCACAGGACAGACATTTACACACGCCGGCAACAAACCCTCACGTACACGATGGTAGCACCAGGTACACTTTTCAGCGGTTCTGCTTACCGGGTTCAGGAAGCGCACCGAATAAGGACATGCCTGGATGCAGTATCCACAGCCGACACAGCGATTTTTATCAATGAGGATAAAGCCGTCTTCTGTCCGGTATGTTGCTCCCACCGGACAGACCTGAACACAGGATGGCTTCTCACACATATTACAGAGTTTAGGAACAAAAAAGGTATCACGAACCGGATACGGGATGTCAGTTCTCGGCTTTGTATATCCGTCAAGCCCACCATTGGGAGAGTCAACAAAGACTTCATCATGATCATCAATGATATAGCGTTCAACCCAGGTACGATAATTCCCATCAGGGACGTTATATTCATTTTTGTCGGCTACACAGCATGAGCCGCAACCAATGCAGGCTGTAACATCAACCACAAAGGCAAATTTCTTTTCAGTAAACGTCGAATCATCTCCCCTCATACCGGGAATTTGTTCGGGTAAGCGTTCATCAAGGGCAGCTCCGGCAGGAATAACCATAAGCAGAGAACCTGCAATGGTTCCACTGAGAACGTTCTTGATGAAGGCACGTCGATCTTTCTGTATTTCCATCTTAATATCTATCATTACTTCTTATCCCCCTTCATCTCCATACCCATCATTTCGTAGGCAGCTTTTATCCACAGCAATGGATCATGAACCATATGACACTGGTTGCAGTTATGGGTAACCTGCACCTTTTTCTCCTCAAGATGCTGCGGCATGGCAATGACCTTGATGGAGGTTTCGGGGCGGGCCTTGATGACCTTATTATGACAGCGGAGACAGAGATCCTTGATCTCCATACCTTTCTTCACCGGAAGTTTCCCCACCCTTTTTCCGTCTTTGATGTGGTCGGCATAGGGACCGTGGCAGAATTCACAGGAAACCGTTTTATGGACACCCTCCTTATGAATTAGGCGAATGGGACGATGACACTCAAAACAGGCATCGTTTGTCTGGTTTCGAATAGTTACATTTCGCTGGTCTTCAATATCACTTCCCCGATAAAAACCGTACTGGCCCATGGTATCAGGGAGGAACATTCCCCGCGCAAAGATCCCAAGCACAGCAGCAACGATTAAAATTATCGCTAATCTCAGGACATGCGCATAGTCGCCTGATTTATACCTCTTCTCCACCGAAGCCTCCCTCCATGAATAATTTAGTCTTGACTCCTTTCCCAAAAACGAGATGAAGAGACTCTAAACCTTGAGCCTATCACTCGCCTGTTTGGGAAGTCAAAGAATTTCCCTGCCAAAGTAATAGCAAATTCCATTCCATATATTTTTTTGATGTTATTTTAATATGTTACGATATCCCACCTTGCGCGCTGCTACCAAACGGTGACAATGCCGGCCAGATTCGATACCAAACAGTAACACATTGTGCCAATCGCAACCTTTTAGTTAACTGCTTAATTGTCGGTTAAATTAGACAGAAGCAAAAAAAAATGTTACCTCTTGGTATCGTGTTCTTTGTAAGCTGAAAATAATTCTGATTACGTATGCAAGCTCTCGTCATTCCCGAAAAGGTTGAGAAAGACGAAAGACAAAGCACGAAATACAAAGCACGAAATACGAAGCACGAAATTCGAAACAATTTCGAAACCCGAATGTTTAAATGACAGAAACAAGGACAACAGCAGAAAATAGAATCCCTCCGATTCCCATACCATGGCAGACATATCATTTCTTTCTTTCTACACCTGGCTTGAATCAAAATTTTCCCTGCGAGGTAAATTCATCATCGCTATTGGGGCGATTATTTCTGTCTCCTACATGATCCTTCTCTACCGGGCATCTGTAGTAGATAACGAACTGATCATTCTCCAGGCGCAGCAGCAGGCGCGTATGCTGTACAACCAGATTCTCATCACCCGGCAATGGGTTTCCGAACACAACGGCGTTTTTGTAATCAAACAGGAGACTGTGGACAGCAATCCCTTTCTCGATATGCCAACCATCTGGGATCAGTCAGGAAATGAATATGTAATGCGCAACCCGGCAATGGTGACCAGGGAACTTTCTGAATACTCCAACAATCAGGGACTGGGCAGTTTTCGTGTAACCAGCCTTAATCCGATCAACCCCGCCAATGTCCCGGATGATCACGAAAGAATGTGTATGATCAACTTCGAGCACGACACAACTGAATCCATTACAATCACGAACTCCCCCCAAGGCAGGGTGGTCCGCTACATGGCTCCCCTTGAGGTTAAAGATTCCTGTCTCGGCTGCCACGCACGCCATGGGTACAGTGAGGGCGACATACGAGGTGCGCTGTCCATCACCATCCCCATTGCCTGGGCCGATGAAAAAATCAAAGCCAACAACCGCTCCCTCTTTTTCATTGGTCTGGTAAGTTTTGTACTGGTTTGCATCACCCTGCTCATCATGTTCAACACCTTGGTCGCAAGCAGACTTGACAGACTGTCCACTGCCATGAGTTTATTCCCTGAAACCGACCCAAAACAGTTGCTGCTGCCTACAGGTGAAGATGAAATCGGAAAACTCGGAGAGCATTTTACTGAACTCTGCGAACGCCTTGTACGGTATCAGCAGGAGTTGGACAAAACACGGCAGCAGGCCTGGTTTAACGAAAAAATGGCTTCCATGGGTATCCTTTCTGCGGGTATTGCCCATGAGGTCAACAACCCCCTGGGCGGAATGCTGAACTGTGTCAAATCCATGCGGGAACATCCTGATGATCGTGAAATGCATGAGCGCTACCTTCCCCTCCTTGACAAAGGTCTCAAACGGATCGAGCACACCATGCGCCAGCTCCTGAATTTTGGCAGACAGGAGCCAATGCAACTGCGTAAAATTGATGTGGAAGTATTGCTTGGTGAGTGTATTGAACTCCTGTCCTACAAACTGAAGGGAATCAGCATCGAACAGATCAACTCCATTCAAACTGAGTGCTATGTTGATGCGGAAGGCCTGAAACAGATCTTCGTCAATCTTGGACTCAACGCAATCCAGGCCATGCCCGATGGCGGCTCTTTACGCATTGAATCTCAAATGATTGGTTCAAGGCTCCACTTCACTTTCGAAGATACAGGCATGGGTATTGCAAAAGAAACCCTGAACCATATCTTTGATCCATTTTTCACAACCAAAGATGTAGGCGTTGGAACCGGTCTCGGCCTGTCAGTCACCTACTCACTTGTTGGCCAGATGGAAGGATCGATTGAGGTGGAAAGTAAGCCCGGTAAAGGGTCACGATTCGTAGTGATTATTCCTGTACACCCCGAACCCCTGTTGGAGAACACCGAAAATGGTTAGAATACTTCTTGCTGAAGATGATGAAATCATGCGTGTCTCAGTCTTTGACCGGCTCAGTAAATTCGACTGGCAGGTTGATGAGGTGGCAAATGGCCTGGACGGCATAAAAAAGCTGGAGAAAAAGGATTACCACCTTGTTATCTCCGACATCCGCATGCCGGGTATGGACGGGATACAACTTCTGGAGAAGGTCAAAGAGCATTCGCCAGAGACAGATGTCATCATCATGACCGCCTATGGCTCCATTGATGATGCCCTTGATTGCATGCGGAGGGGTGCCTCCGACTATATCCTCAAGCCCTTTGATATGGACGACCTGATCATTCGCTGCAACAGAATCCTTGACATGCAGTCCGTGAAAAATAGGTGTGCCTCCCTTGAAGCAAACTGTCCGACCAGAGACAGGGGACTCATCGGCAGCAGTCCGCAAATCCAACAGGTGTTCTCAGTCATTGATCAGGCGGCTCCCACCAATGCCACCATCCTGATTACCGGTGAGTCCGGGACCGGAAAAGAGCTTGCCGCCCGGGCCATCCACAGGGCAAGTTTACGAAAGGGCAAAGCTTTTGTCTCCATCAACTGTGCAGCCATTCCTGATGGCCTCATGGAGTCCGAGATGTTTGGGCACGAGCGCGGTGCCTTCACCGGGGCCGACACAAAACGAAAAGGAAAGTTTGAACTGGCAGACAACGGCACCCTGCTCCTTGACGAGCTGGGCGATTTACCCGGCCCCCTTCAGGCCAAGCTCCTTCGCGTTCTCCAGGAAGGAGAATTTGAACGGGTGGGTGGAAGTAAAACCATCAGTGTTGATGTGCGGGTGCTGGCCTGTACCTCTAAAGATCTGCAAAAGGAGGTGGATGAAGGGCGTTTTCGCCAGGATCTCCTCTTCAGGCTCAAGGTGATTCCCATTGTCATGCCCCCGCTCCGTGAACACAAAGAGGATATTCACGACCTCTGCAGTCATTTTCTGAAAGAATTCCCCTCCCCCCATGGCAGGCCTTTTTCTCTGTCACCTGAGGCCCTGGCCTGTCTGAAGTCCTACGATTTCCCAGGAAATGCAAGGGAGTTGCATAATCTGATGGAACGGGCATCCGTTCTCAGTAAGGGCCCTGTCATCTGTCCGGAAGATCTCCCCACAGACCTCTGCACCATTGCCTCCCGACCCGATGTGGGCTTCTCACTTGCAGAAAACATGGCCGTTGCTGAAAAATCCTGTCTGCAAAAAGCCTTATATCACTGCCAGGGAAACCGGACACAGAGCGCTGAACTTCTGGGGATAAGCAGAAAAAACTTGTGGGAGAAGTTGAAGAGTTATGGGATGAGTTGAGAAATTGACAGTTGAGAGAGCGTTTCCTTCAGTCTTCAGCCTCCCCACCTTCTGCCCTAAGCTCATAGAGCTTTTCGTCATGACTGGGCGACAGCTTTTCAGTGCTCAAAACTTTCTTTTTCATTCCTTCGAACGAAAACAGGTCATCACCTTCCAGCCGGTCACCCATCTCCTTTTCTATATGGTCAGGGTCTTCACCTTTTTCCATTCTGGAGATGGCCTCTTCCATGGTATCCCCCAGGTTCATGCCGGTCTTCTCTGTGAATTTACGCATCAGGGTTGCCATCTGCCGCGGATCGTCCTCATTCATCCCCCCTGCTTCCTGCATGAGTGAACCAAAGGCCTCTTCCATTTTTGATTCATCCAGTCCTGCCATCACCCCGTCATTTTCTTCGCTGGCCTTGCCAATGGTAGCAAAGGTGGACATTTGCCGGGAAAGCTCTTTCTTTCCACAACGCGGGCAGTCCGGTCTTGTACTGGTATTGATCCTACTGGAGAAAAAGTTAAAGATTACGTTACAACTATCACAATAAAATTCGTAGATGGGCATGGTAAGGACTTGGGGGTTGAGGTTTAAGGACTTGAGGTTTGAGGGCTGAGGACTGAGGGCCTGGGGAGTTTATACCTCACCCTTAGACCTTAGACCTTAGTCCTTTTAGTCCTCAGTCCTCAGTCCTCATCCCTTATAGTCCTGTCTTTCTATCTCCTCAAAACAGTGTCTATCTGTTCTTCTGTAATTTCATTTGTTATGATTACTTTGCCTATTGTTGTGGGAAGGACATAGAAGACGGAACCGTCAATGGATTTTTTGTCGGTTTTTATGTAGGCTTTTATACTTTTGCGATCCATCTCTTCCGGGATCTCTGTGGGCAAACCAAAGGAATGAATGAGGGTGGCCACGCGCCCCGCTTCCTTTCGTTTGCAGAGCCCCGAGGAAACAGCGAGACGCAGGGCCGCAACCATCCCGATTGCTACTGCATGGCCATGGATGAGACTGAAATTGGAAGCAGCCTCAACGGCGTGTCCAATGGTATGGCCGAAATTCAAAATACGCCGCAGATCTGATTCCCGCTCGTCCTCAGCCACGACTTCAGCCTTAATCTTGCAACAGGCGTAGATCATTTCCTGGATGATTGGAGGATTCAAGGCCAGGATAGCATCCAGATTTCTTTCCAGGAAACAGTAAAAGTCAAAGTCACGAATCACACCGTACTTAATCACCTCAGCGATCCCGCCGAGGAGTTCTTCCACTGGGAGGGTGATAAGTACAGCCGTATCAACATACACAGCTTTAGGCTGATAAAAAGCACCAACCAGATTCTTGCCTTCAGGGATATCAACCCCGGTCTTACCGCCAACGGAACTGTCCACCTGAGAAAGGAGGGTGGTGGGAACCTGGACAAAGGGGATACCGCGCATATAGCTCGCTGCCAGAAATCCGGTGAGATCTCCGGTGACACCGCCGCCAAGAGCAATCAATCCGGATTTACGGTCTATTCCCATTTGGGCAAGTTTGCTGGAAAGTTCTGAAAAAACCTGGAGGTTCTTTGAGGCCTCTCCCCGTGGAAAGGTAAGCAGTTCCGCATGGATACCGGCCTGTTTTAGTGAAGACATGAGGGTGGAACCATACAGCTTTGCCACATAGTCATCAGATATCACAGCATACCGGGAGGCAATATCCCGTTCTGCCAGATCAGCGCCAATATTTACCATGATCCCGTCTTCGATAAAGATGGGATAGCTGCGTTCACCAAGACCTACGTTTAATTTATATGCGGACATAACATCACGTGGTTAAAAACAAAAAAAGGAGATACCACCAATAAAGGCAGTATCTCCTTAAAAGACTTATACTAATCCGTGAGACAAATTACATGGATTCGCCGGAAGCGGCACCCTGCATTTTGACCTCAACTTTCTCGGTCAGACTTGCATAGTACTCTTTCAGGTGATCCAGAACTTCGTTACGACCAAAATGGTCTACGATCTCAGCACCATCAGAGAGGGCTTTACGCAGTTTGGTTCCGGAAAGAATAACACGGGACGCTTTGTCATGAGGACAGGTACGAAGAGAAGCCATACCATCACACTCAGAACAGTAGAAGGTCCAGTCAATTTTCATTGGTTTACAAAGCAGATCTTTTGCATCATCACCAGTGTGAGGAATGCGCTCAAAGATTTCCTGAGCTTCGAACAGACCATAGAAGTCACCAACACCAGCATGGTCACGACCGATCAACATGTTGTTAACGCCGTAGTTCTGACGGAAGGTGGCATGAAGGAGACCTTCACGGGGACCGGCATAACGCATATCAAGAGGATAACCGGAGTTGATTACGTTCTCTTTCACGAAGTAATTTTCAATCAGGATATCGATAGCTTTTACACGGGTAGGTGCTGGGATATCGCCTGGCTTCAGGTTACCGATGAGGGAGTGAATGAGAACACCGTCACATACTTCAACAGCGATTTTTGCAAGATACTCATGAGAACGATGCATTGGATTACGAAGCTGAAGAGCAGCAACGTTGGCCCAACCACGCTCGTCAAACATACGACGGGTCTGTGCAGGAGTAAGATAAACTCCGGGGTACTCTGCAGGATACTCGCCTTCGGAGAGTACTTTAACAGGACCGGCAATGTTCATGTTTTTCTGAGCCATTACCATGATAACACCGGGATGATCGTCAGGAGCGATTTTCCAGAAGTTTCCGTCTACGGACTCTTCACCTTCGCCCATGAAAACTTTCTCACATTCCCATTTTTTGTCTGCTTCGGTCATCTCGTAGGCTTCTTCAACATGCATGGTGGCAAAAACTTCACCACCTTTTACAAGGGCAATCTCATCACCAACAGTGATGCCTTCAGACTTGTCGACATCCAGAGTGATGGGTACAGGCCAGAATGTTCCGTCGTCCATTGTGAAATTCTCACAAACACCTTTCCAGTCAGCCTGGGTCATAAAACCGGTGAGGGGAGAAAATCCACCGATACCCATCATGATCAGATCGCCTTTGGCACGATCAGAAATTTCAATCTGTTTCATACCTTTTGCTTTCTTAAGCTCAGCATCCCGATCCGCACCGACAAGTAGTGCACAAACGAGACCTTTTCCACCATGTGGTGCAACCAATTTTGAAGCCATAATGATTTCCCTCTAAGTTAATTTTCAAGAATGAACCGCTCAACAGACCCGTTGAAACGGCAATGAAATGAACAACCATTCAGTTAAGCGTCTATATATTAAATCTGTGTTGTTAAAAGTCAAGGAAAAACATTGAGCTCCGTCCACCCCTAATCAAACCTTGAAAAAGCGGAGACGCAAGGCGTTGGAAACAACCGACACGGAACTGAGTGCCATGGCCCCTCCTGCGATCATTGGGTTGAGTGCAGGACCGCCAAACAGGGTGAGTAGTCCTGCGGCTACAGGAATACCCACTATATTATAGGCAAAGGCCCAGAAAAGATTCTGGCGTATATTGCGCATCACGGCTCGGGATAGGCAAAGGGCTGTGATTACTCCATCAAGGTTGCCTTTCATGATCACCACATCACCTGATTCGATGGCGATATCAATGCCGGTTCCCATGGCAATGCCCACATCTGCCTGAGCAAGGGCAGGGGCATCATTAATACCATCTCCGACCATGGCAACTCTGAGGCCATCCTTCTGGAGATCTTTTATTACATCCGCCTTTTTATCAGGTAAAACTCCGGCTATCACTTCATCAAGCCCTGCCTGTTTGGCAATGGCACGGGCGGTTATCTCCTGGTCTCCGGTGAGCATAATTAAACGCAGGCCCATATTCCGCATGCGCTCAACTGCCTGGGGTACTTCATCTTTCAACGTGTCTGCCACACCAAAAATGGCTGCAAATTTTTCATCCACAGCTAAGAAAAGAACTGTTTTTCCCTGAGCTGACAACTCGGCAGCAGCTGTATCCATAGCAGCAACAGAGACGTTCTTCTCTTCCAGTAATTGTTTGTTCCCAAGGAGGAGATTTTTCCCATCCACCCGCCCCTCTATACCTTTACCCTGTACCGCGTCAAAAGATTGGGGTTGTACCGGCTTCAAGCCTCTGTCAACTGCTCCTGTGACAAGTGCTTCAGCCAAGGGGTGCTCTGAATTCTGTTCACAGGATGCCGCGAGAAAAAGCAGTTCATCGACATCTGCCGTTTCATCTACAGTGATGATATCTGTCAGTTTTGGTTGACCGTGGGTAAGGGTTCCGGTTTTATCAAACACCACTGCTTCCGTTTTCTCTGCGTTCTCCAGAGCCTCGCCGCTTTTAATCAACACCCCGAGTTGTGCTCCACGTCCGGTTCCCACCATAATAGAAGTTGGTGTTGCAAGTCCCATGGCACAGGGACAGGCGATAACCAGGACTGCAATAAAGAAACGTAAAGAGCCTGAAAAATCGGCACTGCCCGTGAGATACCAGGCAAACCCGGTGAATAAGGCGAAGCACATTACCGTCGGCACAAAATAAAGACTGATCCGATCCGCCATTCCGGCAATGGGAGCCTTTGACCCCTGAGCCTCCTGAACAAGCCGAACAATGCGGGCAAGCATGGTATCCCGCCCCACCTGCTGTGCCTTCACGTGCAGCAACCCGTTTTTATTTAAGGTACCACCGATTACTGTATCTCCCTCGTCCTTGGAAATCGGGATAGACTCACCGGTAAGCATGGATTCATCCACTACACTGCGACCTTTGATAATCAGCCCATCCACCGGAATCCGATCCCCAGGGCGTACCAGGAGGATGTCATCCCCTTCAATCTCTTCCGCAGGAATATCTTTTTGTTCCTGTTCATCTCCAAGCAGCAGAGTTGCGGTCTCCGGTGTGAGTTGCATGAGTTTTGTGATGGCATCAGAGGTATGGGACTTGGAACGGGTCTCCATATATTTACCAAGGGACACCAGTGCAATCAGAACACCTGCCGACTCGAAATAGAGATCCATCACCTTCATCTGGACATCAATACCGAGAAAAATCTCAACCAGATTCCATGTGGAATAGATAAAAGCGGCTCCGGTTCCCACGGCAATCAGAGAGTCCATATTGGGAACCCGCCTGAGAAGGGCTGGAATACCTATTATATAGAAATTCCGACCGAGAACCATTATGGCAACAACAAGGATAAACTGGATCAGGCCAAAGTTTTCAGGATGAGTTCGGGGACTGAATATATCAGGCAGGGGAAGGCCCACCATCTCCCCCATGGAAATGTAAAGAAGGGGGATGGCAAGTGCCATGGAGAGGATGAGCCTCTTTTTCATGGCGGCCAGACGACTTGCGGTTTCTGTCCGCTTCCCGGCAAAGAGGTCCTGCTGTTCACTCACCGGCCTGGCTTCAAAACCAAGCTTGCTTATCGTTTCCCGTATCTGCCGCTGGCTTACCCTGCCCCTTTCAAAGATAACTGTCCCTGACTCAGTGGCCTGATTAACAGAAGCCGAAAGAACGCCAGGCAGGCCGGAAAGGACCTTTTCTATTCGGGCAGAACACGAGGCACAGGACATCCCGGTGATACTTAAGTCAAGATGAATCGTGTCATCTTCCACTTCCCTTATCAGTTCAAATCCCAAGCCCTTGACGCGATCAGCAATTTCTTCAAAGGCATACAGATTTTCATCCCAGACCAGCTCCATGGTTTCGGTAGCAAGATTTACCGAGGCCCGCTTCACACCTTCCATTCCGCCGATAACATTTTCGATACGACTGGAACACGCTGCACAGTGCATTCCCTTGACGGCCAATTTTAATTTTTTCATTTTCATTGCGATTCCAACTTATAAATGTAATACCGACAACGGACAACAAATACTATTAGCATCCTCCTTCACAAAGCAAGGTCTCTTGACAACAACTCCATTCGAAGTTACAATTTTACATATATCAAATATATTTGGAGGGATACCTATGGCACAGCTACATTGTTATGTTCCAGACGAAGTTGCTGCTCGGTTTCAGGAAAAAGCGAAACACGCCCACCTTCCTGTTTCAAAATATCTGGCAAAACTCATAAAAAAAGAAGTTGAGCAGGAATGGCCGGAAGACTACTTCAGCCTCTTCGGTTCCTGGGAAGGCGACAAGCTTCAACGTCCGGACCAGGGAGAACTCGAACAAAGGGAAGAGCTGAAATAGATGTACCTACTCGACTCAAACATTTGCATTTACCTACTCAACGAGCGGGATTCTGTTTTAGAACGACACTTCCGATCACATTCTCCCGCAGAAATCTATCTGTGCAGTATTGTAAAAGCAGAACTGCTGTTCGGTGCACGACACAGCACTCAAGTTGAAGCAAATCTGCAACGGTTAAAACGTTTCTTTCAACCATTTGCAAGCCTCCCCTTCGATGATCGCTGTGCTGAGGAATATGGACAAATACGCTCAAACCTGACAACTCAAGGGAAGATTATTGGCCCTAACGACCTGCTCATCGCGGCAACAGCCCGCGCCCATGATGCAGTACTTGTCACCAACAATATAAAAGAATTTAACAGGATAACAGCCCTCCGTATTGAAAACTGGAGCAGCTGAACCAAACCACAACAACGGAGAAAAACAATGACTACGGTATCAATAAAAGGAATGAGTTGTCCCCACTGCGTGGCATCTGTGACAAAGGCGCTGGAAGAAATTGCCGGGATATCAAATGTAGTGGTAGATCTTGCGAAGAATGAAGCGAGTTATGAGGGGGATGTGGGCGCTGAGGTTGTAAAAGAGGCTATTACAAAGATTGGATTTGAGGTTATGTCCTAAATAACGACAAAACAACAATAAAATCAGCGAGTTTCCCTAATTTTCATTCAAAAACTCTACCGAACACTATTGGGGGTATCCCTAATTTTTCTTGCTGATTACCACCAATCTTCAGCCAGAAACGATTTTCTGGATCCCCGATAACGACACTCGGGGATGACGTGAACATGCAACTCAATGATATCACAACCCAACAGAGTGCTGCCCACGACTGTCATTCCCGAATTCTTTTATCGGGCTTGTCCAGGGGGTGTTTCTGGGAATCCAGCCTGAAATATCATCTTTATCAAGAGATGACACCTATCTCTGAAAGCTGGCTGAGTTTCAGTGGTAATCCGATTTTTCTTTCAGACTTGAACCCAGTTTTCCAGGCGTAGGTTGTCAATTCTTTCGAATTCCTTGGTGTTGTTGGTCACCAAGGTCATGTTTCGTGATCTGGCCAGCCCAGCGATAAGGAGGTCATAGGGGCCGGGGCCGATAGACGTGCCTTTTTTTTTCAAGACTGGCCCTAATGGCTGCGGCATCGGTAGCAGCAGGCTGGTCCATATCAAGGATGGTAAGCGAAAGGAGAAATCTGTCAAGGGCATCCTGTGTGCGCTGGATGTGTTGGCTTTTTTGTACTCCATACTCAAGCTTGATAACTTCGTAAAAACCTCAAACCAAGGGTGGCTAAGTATTTATGCCCGGTAGTTAGGGTGAAAAGCTCCATATGCACCCCAAGAGTACTTCCTACGGGCGCGAGGCGCGTATTTTTCGTCTTCCCTGTATCGTTACCCGCCTCCTGATTCCTCACGTTTCCCTCAAGGGACATATCGAGAAAACCCCCTCCCTCTATTCGCACCAAAAATCTGGAAAAATCTCTAACAATCTCTTGTAACATTCCTGGTTATTTGATATATACCATTATCCTAACTGTTTAATTGACCTGTAATGCAGAATCTTTAATTCTCTTATCGTTCTGTTTTAACAATGTTTTTGTACTACTACACCTTCCCATACAATGCACTGAAAAATACAGCAACTCCTAACACGAAAACTGGGTCTATAAATACCCATTAACAAGAAGAAAAAAACATGTCAGGTCTGCACTTATTGAAGAATAGATGGAACACAGCTGGACTCACTGCCATAGAACTTATGACGGTAATTGCTATTGTCATGATCCTGACAGCAACGAGTAGTGTGTTTCTCGCTAAGTTTTTGCCCGATATGCGCCTCAAGAGTGCCGCCCGCGATCTCTATTCAACCCTGCAACAGGCGCGTGCCCTGGCCCTAAAAAATAACCGTCCCACGGCTGTATTCTTTGACAATGCCAACAACCAGTATTCCCTCTTTGACAACTCCGGAGATGGCAACTGGGCGACCCCCGGCGACAACAACCTGGTATCAACCACAACGCTAACAGATTACAGAAGCGGTGTTACATTCGGCCACCTGGGTTTGCTGGGGAATTTATCCGCGACAGGAGGATCTTTTCCTGCAGACAATGCGAGCCACCCAGGAAATCGTGCAGTGTTTAATGAAAGAGGAACCTGTTCCGGGGGGTACGTATACCTTGACAATGCCAAATCTCTTTACGCGGTCGGCAGTCGCCCCAGCGGTTTTATCACCCTGTTAAGGTGGCGCGGAGGAACAACATGGGAATAACCCGCAAAGTACCAAACGTAACGGCAGCAGGGTTTACCCTGGTTGAATTAATGGTGACCATGCTCATTTCTGCAGCCATCATGACTGCAGTATTCTCCTCTTACATCTCCCAACAGAAAAATTATGCTGTGCAGGAGAGTGTGGTCGAGATGCAACAGAACCTGCGGACAGGAATATTCTACATGACACGCGATATCAGAGAGGCAGGCTGTGACCCTACTGGTCTGGCCAATGCAAAAATCATTACAGCCGAACCAGGTTCCATTCGTTTCAGCCGTGATATTGGCGGCAGCCCAGGCAACCCCAACCTGAGCAATGGAGTCATCGATACTAAACCTGGTTTGGGGGAAGATGTGAGTTTTGGCTTTTCAAACACCTATGACTCAAATGGCAATGGCATCGCAGACGGCGGAGGGGCCGACTGGAGTTCCCCGGGAGAGCTGGGCAAAGATACCGGAGCCGGTTTCCAATCCATTAGCGACTCTATCAGTGCCATTGAATTCAACTATATCCTGACAGGTGGGGCAACAACTCCGGCCCCAACCGGCAGCCAACTCAACTCCATTATCGGGGTCCAGGTTTCGCTTCTGGCACGCGCTTCAAAAGCAGACAGGAAATTTAATAACACCATAACATACACCACGGCTGCCGGAACCGACTGGGGCCCCTTTAACGACAATTTCCGCAGACGACTGGACACTGCCACCATTCAGTTACGCAACTTCGGAATGTAAACAAGAGGCAGCCATGATTGACAACAAAGGATTCACTCTTATTGAAGTACTCACTGCCACGATAGTACTTTCCGTTGGGATTTTAACGGCAGCCACAATGCAGATCACAGCCATAAAAGCAAACCGGGAAGCAAGTTATCGAAGCAGGGCTACCCATGTGGCATTTTCATTCCTGGAAGAGCTCAAACGTTTGCCCTTTGATCATGCCAACCTGGCACCCAACACCGACCCACCCCCTTCCCCTCTCCCTGCTGATTACAACGTCCTCAACAATGGTGCGGCAGAGGCGCTGGCAGGTCAAGCCCTGCCGGCCACCGTCGACCACACATTTGCTCCGGCGGATTTTCCTGTTTTTGCAGCAGATTACCAGCTGAACGGTTCAAATCTGATCGACAATGCAGGCCGTCGCTTCCTCATTTTCTGGAACATTGACGACTCCACGCCATTGGTGGGTTCAGGGGGTGCCTCTGCCTACTATACAATCAGGCTCTTTGTCTTTTGGGATGGATCCGCAGGAAAAAGACATCTGGAATTCACCACGCTAAAATATAACAACAAAAAGGTTTAGGGGAAGATAATGGCAAGAGCAGTTGCGAGAATAAAACGCAGGGGGAAACTCCTAAATGATGATCAGGGATTTGTACTTATCTTTTCTCTTCTGGCTCTTGTAATGGTCAGCCTGTGTGGCTCATGGGCGTTAAAAACGGCAACATATGAAATGAAAATTGCCGCCAATGAACAGGCAATGGACAGTAATTTCAATGTTTCTGAAGGGGGGGCACTCCTTGAGGGGGCCAACGTTGGCTTCGTTCCGGCTAATACTCCCTGGTACAGGATATCCGACCCTTCCGCCACCAATCAGGTACTTCTGCCACCTCTTCCACCTCTTGCCCCGGATACCACCACATACGACCCGGGAAATGATATGGCGCACCCTCCCGTAACATTTGTGAACAGACACAGAGCAAATAGTAACAACTGGCCCCGCCAAAATCTGGAAAGGAATACAACAGCAGCTAATAACAAAACCGACTACGCCTATCTTGTGACCTACCTCCATCCCGATATTGCTCCCAAGGGATATGATGCCGGGGCATTTTCCGGTTACAAATTTCGCTTAAACGGTGAGAATATCATCACCATCGAAGTTGGCGGCATCAAAATTGGTGTCAAATCGGCAATATGAGGCAAACAGCCTCAGCACAACACCGCTCCTACCCTTCCCGGCAAACAGAAAACCGTTGCCTGACCATGTCCCGAATCAAGGAGAAAATTGAATGAAGCAGACACCACTTTTTATAGAAACGTCCCCAAAAATCTTTTTTCTCTTGGGTATTTTTTTTCTTACTACAATGTTTTGCAGCACTGTAACGGCACGCGATACTGACATATACAATGTTGAATCCAAACAGAACTGCTATGTCCTCATGGACAATTCCGGCAGCATGGGATTTGGCGTCTATGAACACAACATCAATTACGGTGCGATGTATGACTACCTTATCAGCCTGAACGACAACAACCCGCCCAGTTCCCAATACATATGGGATACCGTCAACGGCTGGGCCGCCTATTACCAGAATCATTTTGAAAGGAAAAAAATCTATCTTGCGCCTGGCGATATCGGAGTCACCGTCACCACAATCGACGGCGAGACAGTCGCCTTTACCGGTGACGCCGCAGATCCCTCTTATCTCTGGAATGGCCCCGGCTCCCCTCCCACTGTCGACACGCATACTCTGATCACCAGCAGCGGTGAGCTTGTTTCTGATGGCAGTGGTCAGCCCCAGCGTCTCACCGTTGATGGTGGTGGTCATATCCTGTTTGACGGTATCAGGCTCCCCCTAAACCAGGATATCAAGCTGCATAATCCCCAACAGCTCCTTGACGGCACTACGATTGATAACGGTTTCGGCGGCTTACTGAATGCTCCAGGCTACCTTTTCAGTGGCTATGAAGATGTCACGGCCGGCGCCCTCGACATCGCCGAGGATGGGGATACAACTATCTTTTTCTTTCTGGCCGGCAACTGGATGAACATGCAGTCCATGTACAACCTTCACTATACAGAAAACCCGGGGCCCCACGCGTCCACTGGAGACCCTGCCTGGAAGCATGAATACTTCCCAATCACCGTAGATTCGTGGTCACCCGCAGTGTATTCCGCACGATACCCGGGACCGGAAATGATTCCTGAAAGCGGGAACTATGCTGACGGTACCGATTATGATGATCCGGATACCGTCAACACTATTGTTCACCCCGGCGCAGCCCAGATACAAGTTCATTTCTCAACGATGGACGTTGAATCAAAAAACGCCGACTCATGCTGGGACACCGTTGGTCTTTTCGATGAGAATGATGCCCTTATCCGTGAATATTGCACCAGCACCCTCCCCGCTGATGGATGGTCCGCCACCATCAGCGGCGATACTGTCAAAGTGAAGTTACAATCCGACAACAATACCACAGGAACCGGATACGTTATTGATGAGATAAGGGTCACCTATAGTACCAACTCCTACCTGATGCAGAACCGGATGGATGTGGCCAAAGATGCCATGACCTATGCCGTCGATGAATTTACAGGGAAGATCGATTGGGGCTTTTCAACTTTCCAATATACAAATCATAATAGTGGCGACGGCGCCTCCCTTCAGGCAGCACTGCAGAGTAGTGATAATGCCATAAAAGTAGCCATTAACAACAGTGAACCTCAACACAGCACCCCACTGGGAGAAGCTTTGCAGGATATCTGGTATGAAGGCTATTGGAAAAAACGGCATAGCCTCAACAATCTCGGGTGTCAAAAAAACTATGTTATCAGCATGACAGATGGTTTCCCCTCAGAGGATAACGAATGGAATCGCATCGGTTCCGGCAACGACAGGGTATCCATTGGCGATACGGACGGGGATGGCTGGACCGCTGACCCCTATCAATATAATAACCCGCCCGCCAATTATTATGATGACGTTGCCCACTGGATGTATACCCACGACTGGCAAAGCGACACAACAATCAGTGACCCGGCAGGAAATATAATTGCCGACCCGGTAAATTCCTTTAACAATGTCATTACCCATCATATTGCCTTCGGGGCCAGGCACCCGCTTCTCCAGGATGCGGCCGGTGAATCAGGAGGGAAACACATCACCGCCTACAACAAAACACAGTTGGTCGCAGCTTTTTATGCGCTGGCATTGGAAATGGTCGAGACCATCTCCTTTACAGCGCCTGTTGTCTCCGTTGATTCACAGAATAAAATTCAGAATGGAGATGACCTGTACATGGGGCTTTTTTTGCCCCAGGGTGCAAGTGGCTGGATTGGCAACCTGAAAAAATACCGTTTGGGAGACGGCAGTGCTGCTCGCCCAGACAAATGGATGATATACGATGGCGGGGACAATGAAGCGGTTAACAGTCAGGGAGAATTCCGTGACAACCTGACCGCCTTCTGGGCAGACGATAACGACCCGCACGACTCAGACAACTATGGCGCTGCAGATGTAAAAGAGGATGGTGCTGGGGAAGTCCTTACCGAAAGAGTGGCGGCAAACTTCCTTTCCGGTGACTTCTTTGAACGGCCTATCTACACCTATTTGTCCGATTCCATAACCAAGTTCGACCAGGCCAACATAAGCAGCAGTGATCTGGCAGTAACAGATGACAACTCCAGAAATGCACTGGTCAACTACATTCATGGCTATACAAATGAAGCGGATGGTGCCACCGGCGCCCCGCTGCTGCCTCGAGACTGGGCCCTTGGCGCCATAATTCATTCCCGACCTGTGGTGATTGACTACTACAACAGCAGTGATATTAACATATTAGAAGAACGCTTCATTGTCGCTGGGGCAAATGACGGCATGCTCCATGTCTTTGATGACGCCAATGGTGAAGAGGTCTTCGCATTTATCCCTCCTGAGATCCTGACCAACCTGAAACAATTACCGGTGACCCCTCTGGTCGACACGGTAGACGGCGAGATCACCCTCTATCGTCGCAACAAAAAACCGAAATATCTTATCTTTGGTGAAAGACGCGGTGGAGAATATTACTGGGCCCTGGATGTCAGCAACAAAAACCCCCTGCTTTGGGAGGTTGCCTGGCGCTACACCAACCCGGAGATGAAACAATCCTGGTCGGAAGCCTCCCTGGCCACTCTGCCAACCGGCATAGACAGTGACGGTGTCCCCACCTTCAGGGATGTTGTTATTTTCACAGCAGGCTACAACCCGGAAGAGGACAACTATCCGGAGCCGTTTCTTGACATCAACAACAACGGAACACCTTTTCAGGCAGGCGGTTCACTTGACAGTAATGAGTGGAGCAAGACAAACGGTAATCAGGACATCAATAACAACAACAAATACGACAAGTACAATCCCGGCATCAACGAATTTGGCCGCGGTATCTATATAGTTGACATCGACAATCCGACTACGGAGGTGAGTGATATCTTACCGTTTTCCGTCAGTTATGGGGGTTCAAATGTAACCACTGGAAATATCCAGACATTGACCGAGATGAAATACAGTTTCCCGGCCAGTCCTTCTGTCGCGAATTTCACCGAAAGATACCTTTACCGCTACACGGTCAAGCAAAAGACCCTGGCAGAAATCTTTCATAAAACGAATGTGCTGAGAGCCATATATGCTGCCGATATCTACTCTAATGTCTACAGGATCGAGTTCAATCTCAATATTGATATTACCCAGCCCACCTCCGACGTTGCTACCTGGGTCTGGAGTTCAACACCTGACTGGAGTGTCACCAGGGTATTCTCCGCCAACCCCGGCAGCGACAACCACAGCGGCACGTATGATGGAAATGATGACAACAGCGACCCCTGGCGCAAGTCCTTCTATTCACCATCCATATCCTGGGGTGGTTCCTGTCGCTATTTTGACAAGGGCAACTATATCCCTCTGGATAACATCACGACATTTTACGGAACAACGGAAATTGCATCTCTTTTCTTTGGTACGGGTGATCGTGAACATCCCAAGTATACCATGATCCGCAACCGCATGTATGGTGTCTATGATGACTCAACCGTTGATGCTGTACAGGGTGTAGATCCTGTCACTGTGTCAACGGTCCCCTACTCGGAGAAACACTTACTGAACCTCTCCTGTGACGAACTCGACCTGAATACCACAATCACTGCCGGAGCCGGCAAATTGGAATTACAAGAGGATCTCACCGATGATGCAACTTACACCCCGGTTGTTGATCTGGAGTACGAAAATGGCACCCATGAAGAGGACGCCAAAGGATGGTTCATCATACTTGAGGATCAGGGTGATTCAACAGCCTGCAGCCATTGTGACTACAGTGCTCTCATTGACGACACAGACTCAACGGATCGTGACAACCATCAGGGAGAGAAGATTCTCAGCAAACCGATCCTGTATGCGAACAACCTTTATTTCACATCCTATCAACCATCGATAGAGGATTCGTGCAGCCCGCTGGGAAATGGGTTGACGTACTCCATAAGTTATTGTGATGCCACCTCCGCTTACGATCTGAACAGCAGCAATGGAAGTGACAGGGATGTGACGGATCGTTACAAAAAATACACTGAAATACCAGGCCTGCCATCCGGTTTCGCTGTCATAAACCGCAAAGGGGAAGCGGGAGCCTTTGCCATGGTTGGAGACAAGCTTGTTGGCCCGAAAGGGCCGGATGATTATACCATTGACAGCCCCGGGTTAGGACTGGAGATCTATTACTGGCGGGAAGGAAACAGCATGAAATGAGACCAACTCAGCCACAAGGGCCGGGTCAAGTTATTGTCTGCCTACAAATACCATTTCTGCTGACAAGCGGTTAGCTATTAGCTATTAGCTCTTAGCTCTTAGCTCTTAGCTTTTAGCTTTTAGCTTTTAGCTTTTAGCTTTTAGCTTAACAACTTGTCATTGTGTTTTTTTGAGCTAAAGGCTAACTGCTGACAGCTAACGGCCCTTTATCTTTACATGCACAAGTTACCACCCCCTGCGCTACGCTCACGGTTCGCTCAAAGATACTTGGAATCCCTTAAGATCCAAAGGAGAAAACAATGAAAACATCGTTCTTTTCAGTAGTACTACTATTTCTATTTTGCCTGCCTGCCGGTACCACCAGCGCAATGTCGATGATGGAAACAGAAATTGTCACTGGTACAGTCAGAAAAATTGACTCAATCGCCATCACCCTTGACAACAAAATCCGCTATCTTTTTAGAAAAGAAAGTACGGGGAAACTCCCTTTTCAGCTGAATGATATTGTCACCCTCCGCTACGTTGTAAGAAGTGATGGGACCTTTGTGTGTGTCGAATCTGCCAAAGGACGCGATTCCCTGGTTCCTTCAAAAGCCGGAGCCCCCAGGAGGGAAAACCGCTTTTTGTAAATTTGATGGCGTCGTATTTATACCCGACGTTGAGGGTGAAAACTCTCCATCTGCTTCGTTGCTGCATTTTTTATTTAATTTCGACGTACCTTAGTACGCCGAAATTAAATAAAAAATACGCGCCTCGCGCCCGTAGGAAGTACTCTTGGGGT
>JAIPEF010000037.1 GCA_021737265.1 Desulfocapsa sp.
GAATTTCAATATATGTGCCTGGGTTTTGCGTTGCTGGATGAAGAAACTAAGCCATTTGGTGACACTTATGGGTAATAGGCAGTCCTAGTACACTGTAAGGCTTATATCTTCTCATCGAAGTCATCCTCGAGGGAGTAATGGGGGGAGCCAGAGCAGAGCTAACTTCCTGGATATCCGATAACGCTTGTCCCAGTATGTTTTAAGCAGGGAGCACCCGGGTATGAGACGGACGAACCCAAAACGGCACATTAAGGTTTACGCTGTACTAGATTATAAATTGTTTTCTAATCTTTTTATCCTTCAAGGTGAGAGGGGATAATACCAGGAAAACGTTTTGTGAAGGTACTGAACTTTCCCCCTTTTGGTGATGACAGAGGGAAGAAATGTCTCATCAGTGGTAAGATGCTTCAGGTTCTAACATACCGCAAAGAAATATTTCCAGCACCTGTTGGATGGTTTCTTCCACCGTGTATTCTGTTGCTATACCTATTGTCCAGATACGTGAAGTTTCATCAAGGGCACCGAAAAAAGCGCGTTTGGCAATCCCGGGTCGGATGCTTGCACGATAAATATTCTGTTCCTGGCCAAGTTTGATAATTGAAGAGATGATATTCACGTATTCACTGAACTTATTATTACGATAATCTTTTATTAACTTGGCGCTTTGCCTGAGTTCAATTTGAATAACCTCTGCCAGGTTTTTATTTTTTTTCATCACCGTCAGATGTTTTGTGGCAAAAATTTCGAGCATCTTGCGTGGATCATCTTCACCGGCGAGCAACTTTTGAACCTGTTCGATCAGGTTGCCAATCTCTTCTTCAAATACAGAAATAAGGATATCAAACTTATTGTTGAAGTAGAGATAAATAGTCCCATCTGCCACCTTGGCTTCTTTGGCAATATCGGATATTCTGGCGTTAAAGAATCCTTTCTTGGCAAAGACCTTTGTAGCCGCATTAATAATTTTTGAATGTTTGTTAGTTGCTTTCATCAGTGCGAACTTTATGTAGTGGAACTAAATGTTAACAAAATGTGGTAGTTTGAAGAGATAGCTAGTGAATGGCCACTCATTCATTTTAGCCCTCTCGTCTCAATTGTCAATCTTTTGTCTTTTTTTTTACATTTTCTTTTTACGGTTTTATTCATTTGACTAACGATATCCATGGGAAACTTTAGTCGATTCTTAATAATCTATATTCTTTAAAAAATCTCCGGCCACTTCGTCGGAAATCTATTAACTATTATCAGGAGTTTATTATGAAAGTTCTTGTTGTCGGCTCTGGTGGTCGTGAACATGCCCTTGTCTGGAAAATTCATCAAAGTTCCAAGGTAGATAAGATTTACTGTGCCCCTGGAAATGCCGGTATCAAACGAATGGCTGAATGTGTTGATATCAGTGCCACTGATATTGATAGCCTGGTGAGTTTTGCTAAGCAGGAGAAGATTGACTTGACCGTAGTGGGGCCGGAACTGTCATTAACTGCTGCCATTGTTGATGAATTTGAAAAAGAGGGGTTACGGATATTTGGTCCCACCCGGGATGCTGCTATTCTTGAAGGAAGCAAGGTATACACTAAAGAATTTCTGAAAAAATATAATATTCCAACGGCACGCTTTAAAGTCTTTAAAGATGCCAAAAAGGCTAAAAAATTTATTGATAAGCGTGGAGCCCCTGTTGTTGTGAAAGCCGATGGGCTGGCAGCTGGAAAAGGTGTTATTGTTGCGTCAACAGTTCAGGAGGCAAAGGATGCCGTTGACCTTATCATGAAAGACAAAGCCTTTGGTGATGCAGGAAACAAACTCATTGTCGAAGATTGTCTGAAAGGGGAGGAAGCTTCTTTCATTGCCTTTACTGATGGTAAAACAATTTTGCCACTGCCGACCTCTCAGGACCATAAAGCCGTTTTTGATGGCGACAAAGGACCGAACACAGGTGGTATGGGGGCCTATTCTCCTGCGCCGATTGTTACAGAAGAAATAGCCGATTATGTAATGAAAAATGTGATGCAGCCAACTATTGAAGGGATGGCTGCAGAAGGGAGACCATACAAAGGAATGCTTTATGCCGGTCTTATGATCCATGGTGATAAAATAAATGTTCTCGAATTTAACTGTCGCTTTGGTGACCCCGAAGCACAGCCACTTTTAATGCGCTTGAAAAGTGATGTCGTTGATATTTTTGAGGCGGCAATTGATGAACGGTTAGATCAAATTGAAATGAAAATCGATCCAAGGCCAACTGTCTGTGTAGTTATGGCTTCAGGTGGATATCCAGGAAAGTATGAAAAGGGAAAAACCATTAGTGGTTTAAAAAAGGCGGCTGCTGTTCCCGGGGTTGTCGTTTTTCATGCCGGCACCACTACCAGAAACGGGAGGGTGGCTTCTGCTGGTGGAAGGGTTCTTGGAGTAACAGCCGTTGGTAAAGATCTGGAAAAAGCAATAAGCAGCGCCTATAAGGCGGTGGATGTAATTTCCTGGACAGGGTCGTTTTTTCGTCGAGATATCGGAGCCAAAGCTCTAAGTAGAAAACAGATTCCGGACAATACACCTGTTGTAGGAATAGTAATGGGCAGTGATTCTGATCTGCCTATAATGCAGGCCGCAGCAGATTTTTTAAGGTCCATGAATATTCCATTCGAGATGACTGTTGCGTCTGCCCATCGTACCCCCGAGCGTGCCACAAGGTTTGCCTCAACTGCCCAGAATCGTGGATTGAAAATAATAATAGCAGGAGCTGGTATGGCTGCACATCTTGCAGGTGTTCTTGCATCCCATACTGATCTCCCGGTAATAGGCGTTCCTCTGGACGCATCACCTCTCAATGGTATGGATGCCCTGCTGGCGACTGTTCAAATGCCTCCCGGAATTCCTGTGGCTACCATGGGAATCGGCAAATCCGGTGCAAAAAATGCTGCTGTTCTTGCCGCAAGGATTCTGGCCCTTGAAGATAAGCAACTTGGCAAGCGACTTACAGAGTATAAGGCCGGCATGGTAAAAGAAGTTGAGGAAAAAGCAAAACGTATTGGTAGCTGACTTTGCCGGCCGCAACTTCATTATCAGAACTGGATTATCAGCAAGCTCTGGTAACCTTACAGCAAGGGGGTGTTGTTGCTTATCCCACAGAAACCTTTTATGGTCTGGCCGTTGATCCAGAAAACGACCAGGCCATAGCCGCTCTGTATGCTTTAAAAAAAAGAGAACGCCAAAAGAAACTCTCCCTTCTTGTGCCCAACCTGAAAGTCCTTTCTTCCTGCACGTCTTTTATCTCCATACCATATCAGCACCTTATTGAAGTTTTCTGGCCGGGGCCTCTGACATTGGTTTTTCCTGCAAAAGAGAATGTTTTTCCCTGTCTGACAGGAGAGGGAAAAACTCTTGCAATACGAATTTCATCTCATCCCATTGCCGCAAAACTCTGCTTACTCTGGGGACGCCCCCTCACTGCAACCAGCGCCAATGTCAGCGGTGAAACCGGCTTTGTGACTGCTGATCAGGTGAGAAGACAGTGGGGTGGAAAGGTTGGTTCTCTTCTTGATGGCGGGAAGGTGCCGGGAGGGCAGGGATCTACCATTGTCTGTTGCACGGAGAGCACCTGTCGTATTTTACGCACCGGTGTCATCTCCGAAAAAGAAATTGCGGAGGCATTGCCAGACAGCTGTTCTCTCAGTAAATCAAGTGGGTAACTTGCCATCGCTGATTTTTTTTACCTAAAACGAATCCAGAACGAGGGTGGTGAGAGGATCTTAGGGTTTTTTTCCTACAGAGGCGGCATAAATTACTGACTCTTCTGCGGGATCAAGACCAAGCAGGGCGTTGACCTCGTCATCAAAGAAAGCGGCAACGGGGCATCCACCATTTCCTGTAGCCTCAGCGGCCATGAGAATGTTTTGACAGATATGTCCTGCATCAAGGAGGATGTAACGCATCCCCCGATTGCCATATTTACTCATGCAACGTCTGAAAACTCCCGACCAGAGAAAAGTGGTTGCAGAGCGGGCCATGAACCGCTGATTGAGACAGGCAGAGGCAACAGCTTCTGCACTGTCAACACCACTCAACCTGTCGAGAGCAAAATTTTCCACATCAAAGTGATACAGCCCCGTTACCAGTCCTTCTACTGCGTGGACACTAACATATGTTTCCACAGGATAGAGTGCCCCCCCGGAAGGAACAGTTCGAAAGGAGTAATTTCCTGATAGCGCCGTTATTCCCTGGCTGGCCCAGAGCATGAATGCAAGATCTTGAAGTGGTATCGCTTCCTGTGAATAACGTCGCAGAGACCGTCTGTTCTGGAGCAACGGAGATATATTCTCTTCTTTCAATTGCCACTGTCGGGGCAGTTCTACCTTTTCTGCCTCGGGGTACTTCTTGAATGTATCAACCTGAGCGATGGCAGGACGCCTGAGGCCTTTAATTCTTTCCCGGTCATGAACAGTTTCCCGGAGATAGGCATAGCCTGTACAGTTACGAAGCTCAGGCATGGTGATCTATATCCTGTTCTTGTTTCTGTTTGGCAAGTTGTCCACAGGCCGCAGAGATATCTTCTCCACGACTGGATCTGATAAATACTGAATATCCGCCATCGCGCACAATTTTCTGGAAGGCATAAATCCTGTTGCGGGAAGGGCTTTGATAGGGAATGCCGGGAGATTCATTGTAAGTCAACAGGTTGACCTTACAGGGAATCCCACGGAGAAGGTTGGTTAACTTGTGGGCATCTTCGTCTGAATCGTTAATCCCTTTCAAGAGGATATATTCGAACATGATACGTTTACGTTTAGCCATGGGAAAGTCACGACAGGCCTGCAGCAGTTCCTCAAGGGAGTACCGGTTATTCACAGGCATAAGGCGGTTGCGAGTTGTATCATCGACAGCATGGAGGGAAATGGCAAGATTGACATCGGTCTGTTCACCAAGGGTTCCCATTTTAGAGGCGATGCCACAGGTGGAGACAGTAATGCGGCGGTTGGTCATATCAAGTCCCCGCTGTTCAGTGAGGATGGAAATGGCTTTAATCAGATTTTGAAGGTTGTTTAACGGTTCACCCATTCCCATAAAAACCAGATTTGTGACACGATCTGGACCTATCAGATTCTTTGGGGGTTCATGACGCAAAAACTCGGACACTGCGCATACCTGATTGACAATTTCAGAGGGGGTCAGGTTGCGTTCAAAACCCATGGTGGCGGTAAGACAAAAAGTACAGTTCATTGCACATCCAACCTGGGATGATACACACAGGGTATTGCGATCCGGTTCAGGGATCAGGACAGATTCAATGAGTTTGCCATCTTCCAGGGTAAATCCGAACTTGACACACCCATCACTGGAACGCTCGATGAGTGGATCTATAAAGCGATAGATCCTGGCATGTTCAGCAAGTGTTGCCCGAAAATCCTTTGCCAGGTCAGTCATCTGGGAGAAATCTGTGATACCCGGACGATAGAGCCAACCCATGATCTGTCTGCCTCGAAAAGCCGGCTGTCCCAGGGACTCAACATAGTGGATTATCTCGTCCTGGGTGAGATTGCGAAGGTCAGTTTTGGTGGGCATCATTCTACAGGGCTCGGAAATGTTCTGGGACCAGTGGATGTACACCTCGCAGGGCCTGGTTGATTGTCTCAACCATCGCATCACGATCACGCATCAGGCGCCCGGATAAGGGGAGATAGTTTGAGGCATGATTGGCCATAAATTGAACAGGGTTACAGTCAATGGTTGTGAGTAACTTCTTCAGTTCAAGAAGAATTCCTTCAGTATCAGGCAGTTTAAAATCACCTGTTTGGACATCTGCTCCCAGAGGAGTGTTTTGCAGGGGCATAAGACAAAGGGCAGCAATCTGTTTCGGCCGCATCAAATTCAGTACCCTGGCGGTTTGTCGGGCATGCTGCAGACTTCTTTCCACTCCGCCAAGACCAAGCAGAACTGTGACAGAAAGGAAAATTCCAGCCTTTTTAACTCTTGCGGCAGCTTCAATCATGGATTCGCTGGTTTCTCCTTTCTTCACAGTGGCCAGGACCTCATCATCTCCACTTTCAAGTCCCATATAAATACGATGCAGACCAATTTTTTTTAATTCCATCAGTTCTTCAATGGATTTTGAGCGAATGGCCTTTGCGTTTCCGTAGAGTGCAACACGGTTCACTTGAGGAAGATATGTTCTTATCTGGCCAAAAAGAGAAACTAGGCGTTTTTGCGATAAAATCAATGCGTCACCATCAGCCAGGAAAACACGCTGCTGCCTGCCACAATATCTGGCTGCAAAAGCAATATTTTCCTGGATTTCTTCATGACTTCGCAGCCGGAAACGCTTGTCTTTATATGCTCCGCAAAAGGTGCAGCGATTATGAGAGCATCCAACTGTCGCTTGGATGATGATGGAATTCGCTTCACTTGGGGGCCGTATTATATCGCCATCATAATTCACTACTGTTCCTGTCAGACCTTGTTCCTGCCCTCAAATTCTTTCATAAAGGCAACAAGTTTGACAACACCGTCCCTTGGAAAAGCGTTGTAGATAGACGCACGACAGCCACCAATCGAACGGTGTCCCTTCAACCCATTCAGACCAATTTCTGTGGCTTCAGCAATAAATTGTGCTTCGAGCTCAGGAGTTGGAAGGTTAAAAGAAATATTCATCATGGATCGAGACTCTTTCTCTGCATGGCCGCGATAATATTCTGTACTGTCTATATAGTCATAAAGAATTCCGGCTTTCTCTCTGTTTATGGCTTCTATGGCTTCAACACCACCTAGTTTTTTTAACCATTTAAGCACCTCGCCAACGACATAAATAGCAAAACAGGGTGGGGTATTGAACATTGAACCTTTATCGGCATGGGTTTTGTAAGTGAGCATGGTTGGTGTGTTCTCAGGTGTTCTATCAAGGAGATCTTCCCTGATGATAACAACCGTCACTCCGGCAGGCCCCATGTTTTTCTGAGCTCCTGCAAAAATAAGCCCAAACCTGGAAACATCGATCTTTCTGGAAAGAATATCAGAGGACATGTCGGAGATGAGAACTTTCTCAGTCTCAGGGAAGTCGGGGAACTGAGTGCCATAGATGGTGTTGTTGGAAACAAAGTAAAGGTATTCAGAGTCGGGGGCAACAGTATATTCACTTTGTCCAGGTACTCTATTGAATGTTTGTTCTTCACTGGAATAGGCAACATCAACTGTACCAAAGAGTTTGGCCTCTTTGATTGCCTTTTTTGACCAGGTTCCAGTGTTCAGGTAAGTGGCTTTTTTCCCATCCCCCAGGAGGTTCATGGGAATCATATAGAATTGGCTGGAAGCGCCTCCTTGCAGAAACAGGACTTTGTAATTATCTGGGATATCCATGAGTTCACGTAACAGGCTTTCTGTGTTGTCAGTAACAGCCATGAACTCTTTGGATCGATGACTCATCTCAATGAGACCGATTCCAGTCTCTTTAAAATTGACAACATCTTTGGCAGCCTGTACTAAGACTTCAACCGGCAGAGTGGCCGGACCGGGACTGAAATTATAAACGCGATCAACCATTTTTATGCTCCTTATTAGAAAAGAATATCTGAATTGATTATAAACTGGTAAACTAGGTGATTCAAATTCTGCTACATGGCAGAAAGTTATTACTTCACGAGAAAACAACAACCTGTTTAAAAAGCACCTTATTCTTCTTGTTATTCGGTTCCTACTGAGATTAGGACTGGTGTTACCATATTCCTTGCTCTTCGTCACCTGTAGACTTCATGAAAATAGAACGAAAAATCACTTTTTTCCAATCACTCGTAAACGTTTTCCTGGTCACTAGTTTAGCATTGAGTGGAACAGCAATTATCCTGCTTTCTCAAAATACCTTTTCCGTCCTTTTGAAACACACCGAGTTTCAAATCATCCTGGCCAACTTTTCTTTTCTTTCTATGGCGTTAATCTCTGTAAATTTTCTGTTCAGGAAATTCCACCAAAAGCAATTAAGTGATAAACATTCTATTGATGGATTAACCGGTGTTATGAGCCGACAGAATTTTGTCGACGTTTTTGAGCATATTCTGCTTGATAACCGCCGGTCGGTTAGGCCTTTGTGCCTGCTGATGATAGATATTGATCATTTCAGTCGTATCAATGAAAAGCATGGCTACCAGACAGGTGATTACATACTCTCCACACTTGGTCAATTAATACAATCGGTTTTGAGAGCTCCTGATATTATCTGTCGCTGGTCTGGTGATAAGTTTATTGTAGTCTTAAAAGATTGTACGGAAAAAGATGCCTGCCGGATTGCTGCTAAAATTCTGGCTGCTATTCGTCAACAGGAGCTTGGCTTTGAAAAAAAGACGATCAGGGTAACTGGTAGCATTGGTATTGCCCAGAATATTACAGGAGATACTGTAAAGAAACTGATTGCCAGAGCTGAGACCGGCCTTCACACTGCATGTGATAGGGGGCGTAACACCTGTGCCATTGGTTATGACTGGATTCTTCTGGAGTATTACATCAAGCCTATTTTCTGATTCTGGCGCAAGGCTTCATAGAGTACAATACCGGCAGTCATGGCAAGATTCAGACTTCTTATGTTTGGGTTGGGCATGGGCAGGGTAAAACAGCGATCTTCGTATAATTCCAGAAGATCCTCCGGCAGCCCTTTGGTCTCTTTACCAAAAATAAGATAATCCCCTGGGTTAAACGGTGCCTCCGTATATGGTCTCCTGGTTTTAGTAGTCAGGAAAAACAATCTATTCTCTTCCTGAGCTGTCAAAAAATCATCCAGAGAGTCCCAGTAATGAATGTCCACAAACTTCCAGTAATCAAGCCCCGCACGTTTAAGGTGTTTGTCGTCTGTTGAAAAACCAAGGGGGTGTACCAGATGCAGTACAGTGTTTGTGGCACCACATAATCTGGCAATGGATCCGGTATTCGGGGGGATTTCCGGTTCCACCAGGACAATATTGAATGCGTTTTCTTTCATTTCTGTTTTACCAGTTGTGTCCGGCTATCAAAAGTCGGCGGGTTTAGATTTTTATCTGCTCCGGCTTCATCGTGGAGCCATGGTTTCAAAAGTATATGTATAGGCCCCGTGTTCTCGTTATTCATCGTGTTTTGGAATCAGGGTCGCGGATTATACTTAAGCAAAATATACTCTTCTTTAGCATTTCCAGAGAAAAGAAGAAAGTGTTGCATTTTTACCTTCAGGGACTAAATTACAAGATTCAGTTTTCTTCAACTGATAACGTCAAAAAGTATTTAATGGCAGGCCACGGAGTGTCTGCCATTAGCTGTTTTAGATCATCGGTTTACACCATATTGGAGTAGTACGAACATGGCATTAATTGTACAAAAATTTGGAGGAACTTCGGTTGGCAATCCAGACAAAATTAAAAATGTTGCTAAACGGGTATTAAAAAATCACAAGGAAGGCAATCAGATGGTTGTGGTCCTCTCTGCCATGTCCGGCGAGACCAATCGACTGACCGATTTTGGCACCGAGATGCAGGAGATTCCCGATCCCAGGGAAATGGATGTCCTCCTCTCATCAGGGGAACAGGTAACAATTGCTCTTTTTGCCATGGCAATCAAGTCCCTGGGAAAAGACTGCATATCTTTGCTAGGTGATCAGGTGAAGATTAATACAGATAATTCTCATACAAAAGCACGTATCCAATCAATAGATTCTGATCATATCGTGAAGGAACTGGATGGTGGCAAGGTTGTTGTTGTCGCTGGGTTTCAGGGAGTAGCAGATAATGGTGACATCACAACCCTTGGCCGCGGAGGTTCTGATACAACCGCTGTGGCCCTGGCAGCAGCCTTACAGGCCGATGCATGTGAAATTTTCACCGATGTCGAAGGGGTATATACCACAGACCCCAATATCTGCAGTAAGGCACGAAAAATTGACAGGATCTCTTACGATGAGATGCTTGAGCTTGCAAGCCTTGGTGCTAAAGTCCTTGATATCAGATCCGTAACATTTGCAAAAAAGTATAACGTCCCAATTCATGTCCGTTCAACATTTACAGAAACTGAAGGGACATGGGTTGTTAAGGAGGATAATAAAATGGAAGGAAGAATCGTATCCGGAGTAACGTATAACAGGAATGAAGCGCGTATAACCATCTCAGGTGTCCCAGATCAACCTGGTATTGCAGCTAAAATCTTCACTCCCATTTCCGATGCTGATATTATTGTAGATATGATCATTCAGAATCAGGATACCGGTAACGGGTTAACAGATTTGACCTTTACTGTCCCGAGGAGTGATTACCAGCGCACTCTCCAGCTTTTACAATCCGTCGCTGAAAAAATTGGTTCAAAAGGAGGTGTGCAGGGATCAGACTCCATAGCCAAAATTTCCATTGTCGGAGTTGGTATGCGAAACCATTCGGGGATTGCGGCCACAATGTTCTCCATTCTATCCAAGGAGGGGATTAATATCTCCATGATCTCCACCTCTGAGATCAAAGTATCCTGCATTGTCGAGGAGAAATACACAGAACTTGCGATCCGTGCACTCCATGATGCATTTGAGCTTGACAAGGAGAGTGTACCTGAAGAGGAAAACGTTATATAACCGGAGTAGAAATGACGACAACTGTACAGATATACGATACAACATTACGAGACGGAACCCAGGCAGAAAACTTCAACCTTTCCGTAACAGACAAAATCAGGATCAGCCATAAATTTGATGAATTAGGGATCGATTTTATTGAGGGGGGATGGCCTGGTTCCAATCCTCTGGCCGTTGAGTTTTTCAAGGCCATGCAGAGTGAGCCACTGAAACATGCCAAACTTGCTGCCTTTGGCTCTACTCGGCTTTTTGCCAATCCCGCAGATAAGGATAAGAACCTACAGGCCTTACTTGATGCAAAAACACCGGTTATCACAATTTTTGGTAAATCCTGGGACGTTCATGTCCATGATGCCTTGCGCATAGAACTTGATGATAATCTCCTTATCATCGAAGAATCACTTGCGTACCTGAAACCGCACGTTGAGCATCTCTTTTATGATGCCGAACATTTTTTTGATGGGTTTAAAAAGAACTCCGAATATGCACTTGCCACTCTTGGCAAGGCCATTGATGGTGGTGCAGAGACTCTTGTCCTCTGCGATACTAATGGTGGTATGCTTCCCCATGAAGTGCAACCAATCATTGAACGTGTGCAGCAGTTTGTCGCTGAAAGAAAAGCAGAAGTAGATCTTGGTATCCATGCCCATAATGATTCGGAAACGGCTGTTGCCAATTCTCTGATTGCCTTGAGCCTTGGAGTAAAACAGGTCCAGGGAACCATGAATGGATATGGAGAGCGTTGTGGAAATGCAAACCTTGCCTCCATTATTCCAGCCCTTGCCCTGAAAATGGATTGCCGGTGTCAAGCCGTTACCAATATTGACCAACTTTACGATACGGCAATGCTTGTTGACGAGTTAGCCAATCTGCCGCACAATAAATACCAGCCCTACGTGGGGAGATCTGCATTTGCCCACAAGGGTGGAATTCATGTTTCCGCTGTTAAGCGCAACCCCCTGACCTATGAACATATAGAACCGGAAAAGGTTGGAAATACCAGAAGGATACTCATCTCTGATCAAGCAGGGAAATCAAACGTACTGCATAAAGCAAAGAAATTCGGCATTGATCTCGATCCCGAAAGTCCCATTGCCTCATCCATCGTTGCTGAATTAAAGGAGTTGGAAAACCAGGGCTTTCAGTATGAGGGTGCTGAAGCTTCTTTTGAATTGCTCATGCGCCGAGCTGTTGGAACTCAGCCCAATTATTTCACCTTGAAGGGATTTAGAGCGCTGAACTCAAAACGTAAAATGGATCGCCCCCCTGAGACTGAGGCAACCATACGTCTGGAGGTTGGAGGCCAGGAAGTACACACCGCTGCAAGTGGGAATGGTCCAGTCAATGCCCTTGATAAGGCGATGCGTAAAGCACTTACCCAGTTCTATCCAGCTCTTGAAGAACTGGTCCTTGTGGATTACAAGGTTCGCGTCCTTTCCGGTGAGCATGGGACCGGAGCCAAGGTCAGAGTTCTTATTGAATCCAAAGATCAGTATGAACAGTGGGGAACCGTTGGTGTTTCACTCAATATTATTGAGGCATCATGGCAGGCCCTTGTGGATTCCATCAACTATAAACTGATGCGCGATGAACAGCGTCACGCCAAACAAGGTTGAGTTAGAGCAGGCAGGGAGAGAGGGGGCAGAGAAGGGGGTCGTGATCTTCTGCTGTGCCCTCTTTTTGTTTTTCCAAATTGCTGCCACTTTTTCCACATCTTTCTTCTCGGTACCATCCACTGCACAACTTATTGTTGTTCCATCACAAAGTTTAGTACTTGCTGCCGTACCTGAACAGACTCAAACCTTCATCACAGACCAATCACTATCCTCAGGCAGTTACCATTTGGCACCATTTTTCTTTGAGCCAATTGCCATTAATTACTGTGATAAAGCCTTACTGATGTCCATAAAAGGCATAGGGCCAGCCCTTGCCGAGAATATACTGGCTATCAGAAATGATAGGGGTAGCTTTAAAATGGCTGAAGATCTTCTTCAGATAAAAGGAATAGGCCCTATTCGGTTACAGCAGTTTTCTTCATATTTTACTTTTTCAGAAGACAGTGAAAAAGAATAGCCCGTTTGCAATCGACCAACCGGTGGTAGCCCTTATGGGTCCAACGGCCATTGGCAAGACAGCACTTTCTATTCAACTCGCACAAGAATTTGATTTTGAAATAATCAGCGTTGATTCGATGCAGGTCTATCGGTACATGGATATCGGTACTGCAAAAATCTCCCAATCTGAAATGCAGGGAGTTCCACATCATTTAATTGATGTGGTCAATCCAGATGAACCCTTCGATGCAAGTCTTTTTGAAAATTTGGCAATAATGGCAATAACTGATATTTTGGCCAGAGGAAAAAAAGTCCTTCTTACCGGTGGCACAGGTTTATATCTTCGTGCTCTGGTCAATGGCATGGCGCAAAAAGTTCCTACTTTTCCTGAAATTAGAAAGGAAATCCAGGAGCAGTTGACAACTAAGGGCCGTGATCAACTCCATGAGCAGTTATCAGTCTTTGACCCTCTATCCGCAAAAAGGATTCATAAAAACGACACCCATAGGCTTGTCAGGGCAATTGAGGTTTACACAGGAACAGGGAAGCCGTGGTCTGAGTTGATAGCCGAACACCAGGCGGAAAGCCACCAGCGGTTTTCCAATATCCTGATCCTGGGCCTCAGGTGCGAGCGTGGACTCCTCTATGATCGCATAGGGCAACGAAGCAGTGAGATGCTCGACAATGGTCTCCAGGGAGAAGTGGAATACTTGTTGGGAAAGGGGTATGGTCGAGAGTTGAAATCGATGCAGTCTATTGGCTATGTCCATATGGTGAAATACCTAAAAGAAGAGTGGGATTGGCAGGAAATGGTCGAATATCTGGCTCGTGACACGAGAAGGTATGCCAAGAGGCAGTTTACATGGTTCAACAAGCTTAAAGAGATTGTCTGGATCGAGAAGGGAAAGGAACAGCAGGTTGGCCGCTTGGTCAAAGAATTTATATAATTCGCTAGTCCTGCACGATAGCTATATTAGCTAGAATATACCTTAGGTATTTTATTTGGTTTAACGTGGTTTATTTTTATTATGAATTTCATCAGCAACAAAGAACGTCTTCTCCCCAGGCTAAGTAATGGAACGACCCTCGACCCACTTATTGCTCAAATATTGTCCCAAAGGGATATCAAAGGTCGGGAGGAGATCATAAATTTTCTTCAACCAAGGTTGCAGGATCTGCCAAGCCCATACCAGATGAAGGATATGGATATTGCGGTGAGTATTGTTGAGAAGGGGATAAAAAAGAATCTGCCGATACTCATCCTTGGTGACTATGACGTAGACGGAACGACAGCAACAGCTCTCTTGGTGGATTTCCTTGGGGCCATCGGTTGCAGAGTGGACTATTACATCCCAAATAGGTTGACAGAGGGCTATGGTTTGCAGGAAAAGGCTTTGCTTAAACTTTCTGCAGGTACGGAAAATATTGAAAAAATTCTCATAACTGTAGACAATGGTATCTCAGCCCACAAGGCAGTTCACTTGGCCGGAGACCTTGGGTATCAGACAATTATTACTGACCACCACATACCAACAGACACAAGAGTTCCAGCAGATGCAGTGCTCAATCCTAAGCAGGCTAGCTGCAGTTTTCCGGATAAAAACCTCGCCGGTGTGGGGGTTGCCTTTTTCCTCGCTATGGGGATTAGAAATCACCTGGTCCGGACCGGATTTTTCCAAACGCCGGAACACTCACCAAACCTAAAAAGATTATTGGATCTGGTGGCTGTTGGAACAGTGGCTGATATGGTTCCTTTGTCAGGTATAAACAGGACACTGGTGAAGGCAGGGATGGAGGCATTCGCTATTAGGGCTAACAGCGGCTTAACAGAACTTTGTCACCAAACAAATCTTGATTGTAGTTATATGCGATCAGAGGATATTGCTTTCCAGCTTGCGCCAAAGATAAATGCGGCGGGGCGCATGGGGTATGCAGATAAGGCCGTACGTCTTTTTCTTTCTCAATCCAAATCAGAGGCCAGGGAAATTGCAAGCGATCTTGTCCTGATGAATGAACAGCGTAAACACAAGAACATACAAGATTTGTCTAAAGCTTTGAGTGAGCTTAGTGAGCCCTCCAAGCTAGGGGGCCATTCATTAGTAGTGGCAGGTGAATACCATATAGGTGTTGCTGGAATAGTTGCCTCTAATTTAGTGGAAAAATACCAAAAACCCAGTGTTGTTCTCTGTAGGATAGATGATAGTACCCTCAAAGGCTCATGTCGGTCGGTCAATGGGGTTGATTTGTATAGGGTTCTGGAAGATTGTGGAGATGTTTTGCTTGATTTTGGTGGCCATCCGATGGCAGGTGGGGTGAGTTTGCTTAAAAAAAATGTGGAACTCTTCAAGAAACGATTTGACGAGGCGGTTTATAGGCAAAATAAGGGTGTGCTTCCTGATAGGGGGTGTGTTGTTGATGCTGATATTCAGATAAAAAAACTTTTCTCAAAAACGATCCTAAGTCAATTGCATCTCCTTGAACCGTTTGGACAAGGGAATCCTCAGCCAATTTTTCGTGACAAGAGTACGGGGTTCGGGGAAATATCGCCTATAGGAAAGGATAAAAGTCATCTCCGGCTGACCTTTTATGATGGAAAAACAACTATAAAGGGGGTTGCATTTGGCCTTGGGAATATGGCAGAAGCTTGCCGCAGGTGTAATGTTAAGGAGATTCACTACACTCCGGGCATCAATTTTTACAAAGGAAAGCGCAATTGGCAGGCGAGAGTGACAAAAATAGAGTTAGACACATAGCAACATATTGACAAAACTGGGTAATTATAAAATATACATAATATACATTATGCGACATTGGACGTATAGGTGGATTTGCCGCCACTGTTTTATTTGCGTTTGCCGCTTAAGTCTTTCTGTGGGCAATATTTGTGCAGATTTCTTTGTTTGCCGCCCAGGAATCCCATTGGGAGCACAATGTCTTTCAGTAACCAAGCACTGCAATTGTTGTCAGCTCGCCTTCGCTCCCACATCTATCTTTCGCCTTTACCTTAAAAATGGTATAAGGCTTCACTTAAATTTGATAAACTCGTATTTATGCCCGAAGTAAGGTACGTCGAAATTAAATAAAAAATGCAGCAACGAAGCAATGGAGAGTTTTCACCCTAACTACCGGGTATAAATACGACGCCATCAAATTTTATTTGGTATCAAAATTATAGAGAGCTAACAAAATGAACAGAGAAATATATCAGGAACCCCTTGTCAGTCGATACACCAGTCGCGAAATGCAGGAACTATTTTCAGAAAAAACGAAGTTCACGACCTGGCGGAAATGTTGGCTGGCACTGGCTGAAGCCGAATACGAACTCGGTCTTACTGATATCATTACTCTCGAGATGCTCGATGAGATGCGGGCCAATATTCACAACATAGATTATGACATGGCTGCCGCCAAGGAAAAGGAAATTCGTCATGATGTAATGGCCCATGTTTATGAATTTGGGACAAAGTGTCCAAAAGCCGCTGGTGTCATCCACCTTGGTGCCACTTCTCAGTTTGTTGTCTGTAATACAGATTTAATTGTCCAAAAAAAAGCTATTGGTCTTGTCCGCAAAGCAGTTTTGAAGGCTATCTCCAATCTTGCAAAGTTTTCATTAGAATTTAAAGATCTTCCTACTCTAGGCTTTACCCATTATCAACCTGCCCAGCCAACAACTGTTGGCAAAAGAAATACTTTATATATTCAAGATCTTATAATGGATCTAGAGTATCTTGATTCTTTCCTCGGCCAAGCTAAAGCCCGTGGTGCTAAAGGTACCGTTGGCACTCAGGCAACTTTTCTTGAACTCTACCATGGTGACAATGAGAAAGTACGTGCTCTTGATGCGCTTGTTTCTCAAAAACTTGGCTTTGACGCTGCTTTTGCGGTAACTGGACAGACGTACCCTCGAAAGCTTGATATGAAACTTGCTGAAACCCTAGCCGGCATTGGATCTTCGGCCCATAAATTTGCCGTTGATCTTCGATTGCTTTCCAATCTTAAAGTCCAGGAGGAGCCTTTTGCCCAAAAACAAACGGGTTCTTCAGCCATGGCCTATAAGAGAAACCCGATGCGCTCCGAACGAATGACCGGGCTTGCCCGCAAGTTGATGGGCCTCCCTGCTAACTTTGCGGCAACCTATTCCAATCAATGGTTTGAGCGAACCCTTGATGATTCAGCTATCCGGCGAATGGATATTCCCCAGGCCTTTCTGCTTACTGATGCTATTTTAAAGTTATACATTAACATTACCAGTAATATGGTTGTATTTCCTAAACAAATAGAGCGCCACTTGCGTATGGAGCTTCCCTTTATGTCTACTGAGAAGGTCCTTATGGAGGCAGTTGCCAAAGGCGAGTCTCGCCAGGAGATGCATGAAATTGTCAAAGAGCATTCTCTTGCAGCCGGGAAAGTTGTAAAAGAGGAAGGCCTCGAGAATGACCTCCTCCAGCGACTAGGTGATGATGACCGAATCCCCTTTACTCTTGATGAACTTATGCAACTTGTTGGGGACTACAGTCAATTCACCGGCAGGGCCTCAGCTCAGACAGATGAGTATATTCGTGAAGTAGTGGTTCCTTTGCTTGCTGCCCGCGAAGACCAGATGGGAGAAGTGGACTCTTCCCTTTCAGTATAAGGACTAGCAATTACAAAATGCATTTTGAGCAGCTGTTTCTTAGGATAGCCCATAAAAGATACCATTTCCTCAAGTTTATCCTTGAGGGTTATGATGGACTCTGTCTTCTTTCCACGGTTCCCGGCGCCAAAGGGTGTGTCTGTCTTCGCTACCCTATTGAGCGAAGAAAGGATCTCTTTGAACTATTAGCCAGCCTTGCTTTTTCCATTAACCCTTCATCAGTTATCTGAATTCTTATGCCAATGTCCGGTAAATCGTTTTTAATTAAAACATTCGGCTGCCAGATGAATGACCGTGATTCTGAAATCATGGCGCAGCTTCTTGGAGAAGTCGGGTATGTGGAGACCAGTGTCACCGATCAGGCCGATCTCATTATCCTGAACACCTGCAGTATCAGGGCAAAAGCAGAACAAAAGGTGATGAGCCTTCTTGGTGTTTTGCGAAAACACAAAAAAAAGAAACCGGGCTTAAAGATATGTGTTGCCGGTTGTGTTGCTCAGCAGGAAGGTGATCGGATTATTAAAAAGATGCCACATGTAGATCTGGTCGTTGGCACCCAGAATATTTACCAGCTCACTGATCTTTTGAAAGATCATGAAGCCAATTCGGTGGCCACTTCCCTGGTTGCTGATTATGTGATCCCAGCTTTTATTCCCGACTTCACAAAAGGCAAAGAAAATAAGGTGTTACCTGTACTGTTCAGGAAGTTTCTGACCATTATGCAGGGTTGCAATAACTACTGTTCTTATTGCGTTGTCCCTCACACTAGGGGGAGAGAGGTGTCACGTAAAGTCAGTCACATAATAGAGGAAGCTCATGCTTTAGTTGAAGCAGGTATCAAGGAAATCACCCTCCTCGGACAAAATGTAAACTCTTATGGGCAGACGAACTCTGTAAGTGATATAAAAGATAAGGTTACATTTGCCGGCCTGTTACGTGAAGTCGCTGCTATTCCCGGCCTCAAGCGTCTGCGGTTTACTACTTCAAATCCAAAGGATCTTTCAGATGAGCTCATGTGCTGCTTCGCTGAAGTGGAAAATCTTTCCCCTCACTTTCACCTCCCCGTTCAATCTGGTTCTAACAAGGTGCTTTCAGCGATGCATCGCAAATATACCCGGGAGCTCTATCTCGAAAAAATAAACACCCTTCGTTCCTACTGTCCTGAAATCGCCATAACCACCGACGTTATTGTTGGGTTTCCCGGTGAAAATGCAGAGGATTTTGAAGAAACGATGTCGTTGCTGGAGGAGGTTCATTTTCACGGATCATACTCCTTTAAATATTCAGATCGACCCGGTACCCGTTCTGCTGATTTTTCTGACAAAATCGACGAAAAAACAAAATCTGAACGGCTGCAGCGCTTTCAGTCCAGACAGGATGAAATCAGCCTCGAACAGAATAAGAGCTATGTCGACAAGGTCTTTCCTGTTATGATAGAAAAAAATGAAGGGGACAGTAAGGTGGGCCGTACAGGAACAAACCATCTGGTCCATTTTGCTGATCTCGACAACAGCATAAATCCTGGAGATATTGTTCAGGCACGTATTGTTCATGCTGGGCAGCATTCCCTGCAGGGCAAGCTTCATATTACTAATAAAGATGAAATTTGATGGCGTCGTATTTAACTTTTCACCTACGCAATGAGTGGTAATGATGATTGATCTACACACCCATACTTTATTCAGTGACGGGGCATTGGTTCCTGCCGAGCATCTTCGCAGGGTTGCAGTCCTTGGCTACAAAGCTGTGGCCATCACCGATCACGCTGACAGTTCCAATCTTGATTTTATTATTCCCCGTATTGTTCAGGCCGCAAAAGACCTTAACCCTCATAGTAACACCCGTCTTCTTCCAGGAATTGAGTTAACCCATGTCCCTCCAGCCCTGATTGGACCGCTGACCCTGAAAGCCAGAAAACTTGGTGCTCTTGTTGTGGTTGCGCACGGGGAATCCCCGGTGGAACCAGTCACTCCGGGAACGAATTTGGCCGCCATTGAGGCAAAAGTCGATGTGCTTTCCCATCCTGGATTCATCACAGAAGCAGAGATGCAACTGGCAAAGGACAACAATGTTATGGTTGAACTTTCAGGGAGAAAAGGCCACTCATTGACCAACGGTCATGTGGCAAAACTTGGAATAAAAATTGGGACAACTCTGGTGGTGAATGCTGACGCCCATGATCCAGGCGACTTTCTCACTGCCGAGATGGCCAGAAAAGTCGCCCTTGGGGCCGGACTGACAGTTGCTCAGTATGACAGCCTTCGTGCTGATATGCAAAACTTTGTAGACACCCTGAAGCAACACGGCTAGGATTTTAGTTTGAGCAAAATTATCAAATAAAGGGGTCCCCTAAAGGGGTCCCCTTAAAAAATCAGTCTTCTTGTGGGCTTTCATCCTCTTCTTTCGTCATACCCGGCAGGCTTAGATTGACCTTCTTCTCCATTGGTTTTTTTCCGGTTGTGTCAACAACCCGTCTCACAACTCGTGTCGACACTCGTTTCCCTTTGGCTGCCGCCCCCTTTATCAGGTAATCTTCAAAAGAGATTTCAACCAAATTGGACTTTGCCCTTGGAGATGGCATTAAGCTTGCTCTGCAGCTTTTCCCTTCACCCCAGAGAAGCAGTAAAATTTTTGAATGTTTATGTTCATCAAAGAGGCGGTATTCTTTATCCAGAATAAATTTCGGCATTTTAAAACGCTTCACGTAACAGAGGTTCTCCCGCCCTTCCCTGTACACCATGTTGAAAACAAGTCCTTTTTCAACCTTTCCCATCCAAAGAATATTGTGGCCGACAAAGACTTTGTCTGCAATCTGTATAACTTTGTACATTCCTGTATCGTAGAGAAGAAAAAGACGATCATATTCTGAACAGGCAATTGAAAATTCAGTCTCCTTCTCACTTCCTTTGATCTGGTGTCCGGCAAAACCTTCTTCCCGGTCATAGCAGACAATGAGGTTTGATAAGGCAACTTTGCGCACACTGACCTCGGTAAACTCCGTGATCTCCGTGAGACGAGGATATTCTCCCCCATATTTTTTCAAGAGCGCGTCAATGTACGATATGGTGTAGCCAACCATGTCCTTGAGATAATTTTTGATGGTTTTTATATCTCGGCGGAGGGTCTGGATATCTTTCTTCTGTTTGTTGATGTCGTATCTCGAAATCCGCTTGATCCGTATTTCGAGAAGCCTTTCAATATCCTCGGTAATAACCGGCCGCTTCAGTTCATTGGTGAAAGGTTCCAGGGCTTCATCCACTCCCTTGATCACATCTTCAAAGCTGGTTTTTTCCTCAATGGATTTATAGAGCCGCTCTTCAATAAAGATCTGTTCCAACAATCTGGCGTGGAGCCTGTCTTCCAAACGCCCAAGGTCAATCTCCAGCTCCTTTGTCAGATCTGCCAGAAGTTTCTCTGTATTATATTGTAAAACCTCTTCAACCGTTGCTGTCCGGGGTACTCCATTCTGGACAAGGGTCAGGTTGGGACTGATGGGTACTTCACAATCAGTAAAAGCATACAGCGCCTTTATCGTATCCTTGGCGTAAATTCCGCGCGCGAGTTTTATTTCAATTTCCACCTCTTCGGCAGTATAGTCATTGATGGAGGTGATTTTGATCTTCCCGGCCTTGGCAGCTTTTTCAACAGAATCAATAAGAGACTCGGTTGTGGTGGTATAGGGTATTTCTTTGATAAGAATGGTCTTTTCGTTGGCCTCCTCCATCCTTGCCCGGCAGCGAATTTTCCCATTCCCGTGATTGTAGAGGGAGACATCTACCATTCCACCCTGAATAAAATCTGGATAGAGGGTAACCTCTTCTCCCTTGAGGATCTTCTTTTGTGCTTCCAGAAGTTCACAGAAGTTATGGGGCATAATCTTGGTGGCCATACCAACGGCAATTCCTTCAGCCCCCTGGAGCAGCAGTAAGGGTATTTTACAGGGCAGAGTTACCGGCTCCTGCATCCTGCCATCATAGGAATCGATAAACTCTGTAAGATCCTTGTTAAACATGATCTCGCGGGCTAGTGGCGAGAGACGGCATTCGATATACCTGGGGGCAGAAGCCTGGTCACCGGTAAAAATATTCCCATAGTTCCCCTGCCGGTCAATGAGATACCCTTTGTTGGCAAGATTTACCAGGGCGGCAAAGATGGACTGGTCACCATGGGGATGCAGCTTCATGGTTGCGCCGACTACATTTGCCACTTTGTGGAACCGGCCGTCATCCATATTAAACAGGGTTTGTAAAAGACGCCGCTGAACAGGCTTAAGCCCATCATTAATGTCCGGGATAGCACGCTCTTTAATGACGTAGGAGGTGTATTCCAGAAAATTAAATTCAAAAAGTTGGCGCAGCTTTCCGTGTTTTGAGTCCACTTGTATTTATGTCGTAAAAGTTTTTATAAAAATAAAACATCCTGCATGCCGGAAAAGATCAGATCCTGCTACAGAAGATTTTCCATGATGTAGTTTTTCCGCTCCGGGGTGTTTTTTCCCATATAGAACGAGAGGACATCGGCCATTTCACTTACCGACCCCATATCTACCTGCTTCAGGATAATATTCGGACCAATGAATTGTTTAAATTCTTTGGGAGAAATTTCTCCCAGGCCTTTAAAACGGGTAGTTTCCACAGCCTTTTTTACCTTGCCGGCTCCTTGCAGCTTACGGGTTGCCTTGTCCTTTTCCTTATCGGAGTAGCAGTAGAGTGTCTCTTTTTTTGTCCGTACCCGAAAAATAGGAGTTTCCAGGATGTATACATGGCCAAGTTTAACCAGTGGTTCAAAATAGTGGAGAAAAAAGGTAAGAAGCAGATTTCTGATATGCAGGCCATCCACATCCGCATCAGTTGCGAGGATAACCTTGTCAAAACGGAGGTCGGTGATGGATTCCTCAATATTCAATGCCCGCATAAGGGAATACATTTCCTCATTTTTGTAGAGCAATGCAAGTTTTTGTCCAAGCACATTCATGGGCTTTCCCTTTAACGAGAAGACGGCCTGGGTTAACGGGTCCCGGGATGAAACAATGGAGCCGGCTGCAGACTGACCCTCTGTTATAAAGATCATATTCTCCCTGTCCTCGGGGGAGGATAAGTTGCGGGAGGGATGGTACTTGCAGTCTTTGAGTTGGGGAATCTTGAGAGCTACTTTTCTGGCCTTGGCCTTGGCTTCCTTGCGGACACTTTGCAACTCTTTACGTACTTTTCGGTTTCGTTGAACCTTTTCGAGGATTCGTTCTGCCAATTCTGTGTCTTTATACAAGGAACTGGAAACAGCATCTTTGACCTTATTGACGATCCAGGATCGTATGTCAGTATTGCCGAGTTTGTTTTTGGTTTGCGACTCAAAAACCGGTTCAACAATTTTGACAGATAATGTCCCTACTATCCCATCACGAACATCATTTCCTGAGAATTTTTTATTTGAAAACTCATTAACACCCTTTAGGATACCTTCCCGAAAAGCTGACAGGTGAGTACCTCCTTCACTGGTGTATGTACCATTAACAAAGCTGTAATAGGTATCACTGTAGCCTTCAGTGTGCGAGAAGGCAAACTCAAGAGTCGGATCCTGGTAATAGATGGGATCATAAATATTCTGTCCGCCAAGTTCCTTGTCCAACAAATCAAGAAGACCTTTTGTGGAATGAAAACAGTTTTTATCAAGATAGATCTTCAGACCGGCATTGAGATAGGCATATCGCCACAACCGTTTTTCAACGTATTCAGTGTCAAAGATAAAATCCTGGAAAAGTTCACTATCTGGCAGGAACTCAATGAGGGTGCCGTCAGGTTCATCGGTGTTTCCTTTTTTCTGGTCGTTAAGGATACCACCGCTGAATGTTGCAGAAGCATATTTCCCGTCACGAAAGGCTGTTACCTTGAAAAATTCAGACATGGCATTGACCGCCTTGGTCCCTACCCCGTTCAGCCCAACGGAAAACTGAAAAACATCGGTGCTGTATTTTGCTCCGGTATTAATGCGGGAGACACAGTCCACAACTTTTCCAAGGGGAATCCCGCGACCGAAGTCTCTAACCTGTACCCTCCCCTCTTCCGAGATAGATACGTTGACACGTTTACCGGCACCCATGATATATTCATCAACAGCATTGTCGATAACTTCCTTCAGTAAAATATAGATACCGTCATCAGGATGCGTACCTGACCCAAGACGACCTATATACATACCGGGACGTTTACGGATATGCTCAAGGGAACTGAGGGTTTTTACCTTACTTTCGTCGTAACTATGTTGAGAAGATGGCATTTGTTAATTGATTATATGAAGTTGCTGTGAATTGTTGATTTGATGAAATCTTGCAATAGTATTGTATTTTACTATATTTGGCAATAGCCGGAAGAGTACGTTCCAAACATAAGAATATCATTAAACTGCGAGGGTCTTCATTGTCAATCCAACCCACACTACTCAGCATAGCAGGTTCCGACCCATCAGGTGGGGCAGGAATTCAGGCAGACCTGAAAACCATGACCTCAATTGGGGTGTATGGGGCAGCAGCTATATCCTGCCTGACAGTTCAAAATTCTCTTGGTGTACAGGAAATCAGGCCCTTGTCACCAGATTTTGTTCAGGCACAGGTTCAGGCTGTTTTAGGTGACCATAATGTCACCCATATAAAGATTGGTATGACTGGAACCGTCGAAATCCTGAGAACCTTAGGCCGAATTCTTCGTCCCTTTTCCGGTGAAGTCATATATGACCCGGTACTCGCTTCAAGCACAGGTCAAGTTCTGCTGCAAACAGATGGAATAGATGTGTTGAAAAAGGAGCTTTTACCTACAGTCACCTACCTCACGCCTAACATCTTCGAATTGCAGCTGCTCAGCAAAAAAGAGATCTCCTCAATTAAAGACGGGGTGGAATGTGGAAAATCACTGTTAGACACCTTCCCTTCTTTAAAGGCAGTGATTGTAAAAGGCGGGCACCTTAATGAAAACAGTGAATATATAAGTGACTTCCTGATTCAACGGGACGTGGAAATCCATGAATCAAAACGAAAGCGAAAACAGAACAACAACCTTCATGGCACAGGTTGTACCTATTCATCAGCCCTTGCCTCTTACCTATGCCTTGGTAATGACATTGTGTCAGCGTTTGAGCTGTCTGGCGACTATATGGACAAAATTATCCAGGAGGGGATGAAAAGCAGTACGGTCCATGGTCCTGGTAACGGTCCACTTCTCCATTACCGGTGTTGTGTTGCTAAATAGGTGGTATAGGTCCCATCAAGCCTGAGACATCGCAGCTTGCTTGCCTTTTTTCGCGCCTGTCAGGAGTAAAAGGGGTCATTATGTTGAGAGTCAAATTAAATCTTTCGCGTCAACGACAAACCAAGGGCAACTGCCCGGATTTAATTCGACTCTGCCCCCTTTTAATTGTTCCTGCTTAAGGTTTAAACCCCCGTCTTCAGACGGGTAGCATTATGCTAGCAGTTGGTTTATATTTCTTTGTATGGGATACCGTCGAGGGAGTCATACAAAATACAAGATAGAATATCATTTTGTTTGGG
>JAIPEF010000038.1 GCA_021737265.1 Desulfocapsa sp.
ATACGCTTACCTTCGATATCTCTTCGAAAAATTGCCAACTACACAGCCAGGCAATATGGTGCAGCTCCTGCCAACGAAGCTGGCACCAGAGGATCTAATCCTGACTGACTTGGCCAGTGGGGTTTAATTGCCGCTTACGAATGATCTATCCGCTGAACTTGGGCCCAGGCCTGATCTTTGACGGCCGGTCGATCATGATCAGCTTGTGCGCGCTGTACTTCGGCCCACTGGCCGGAGCCGTGACCGGCGCCATGGCGCTCTTGTATCGAATAGGGCTGGGAGGCGCGGGAACGATCATGGGTGTATTGGTGATCCTTTCTTCGTTGGGAATCGGCCTGCTGGCTTATTTTCGCTTCACCCCTGCCACCCGTCCGCTGTCCGCAACACATCTCTACCTCTTTGGACTTCTGGTCCATGTGACTATGCTCACCATGGTATTCTCTCTGCCCGGAGGCACTGGCTTCGGCGTTATCATGCGCATTGGTCTACCCGTGATGCTGCTGTATCCATTGGCGACGGTCCTTGCCGGCAAGATTTTATCGGATCAGGTGGAAGCCGACCGGGTCATGGAGAGTCTGCGCGAAAACGAGGAAAAATATCGGCAGCTCTTTGACCTGGAATCCGATGCGATATTCTTGATCGACAACGAGACAGGACGGATTCTTGAAGCGAACGCAGCGGCGGCAGCTCTCTATGGGTACAGCCATGAAGAATTATGTGCCATAAAGAACACGGATCTCTCGGCGGAACCGGAAGAAACACGGAAGGCCACCGTGAGCGACATAACAAGAATCCCGGTGCGATGGCATCGCCAGAAGAATGGAACGGAGTTTCCCGTGGAGATCACGGCCACCCATTTGGTATGGAAATCAAGACCGGTACACATAGCTGCGATACGGGACATCACGGTACGTATGCAGACGGAGAAGGAGCATCTGAAGCTTCAGACGCAATTGTCCCAGGCCCAGAAGATGGAGTCCGTGGGCCGGCTGGCCGGCGGGGTGGCTCACGATTATAATAACATGCTCAACGTAATCCTCGGTTATACGGAACTGGCTCTGGACAAGGTGGGTTCGTCCGAGCCGCTGCATGCCGATCTTACGGAAATTCATGCCGCCGCCAGACGATCCGCTGACATCACCCGGCAATTGCTGGCCTTTGCCCGCAAGCAGACCATCGCCCCCAAAGTACTCGACATGAACGAGACCGTGGAGAACATGCTCACAATGCTCCATCGGCTCATCGGCGAAGACATCGACCTGGTCTGGCGGCCGGGAAAAAACGTGAGGCCGGTCAAAATCGACATCTCGCAGCTCGAACAGGTCCTGGCCAATCTGTGCGTAAATGCCCGGGACGCCATTGCCGGGGTGGGCAAGATGACCATCGAGACGAATACTGTGATCTTCGATGACGCCTATTGCGCCGAGTACCAGGGTTTTGTCCCCGGCGAATTTGTCCTGTTGGCGGTCAGCGATGATGGCTGCGGCATGGACCAGGAGACACTCGCCGGCATCTTCGAGCCGTTTTTCACCACCAAGGACGTGAACCAGGGCACCGGCTTGGGGCTGGCCACGGTCTACGGTATTGTCAAACAGAACAACGGCTTCATCAACGTCTACAGCGAGCCGGGCAAAGGCACGACCTTCAAGATTTATCTGCCGTGCCATGTGGGCGAAAAAGAGAAGATAAAAGAACAAGTCCCTACGGAAACCCAGGCAGGCCGCGGCGAGATGATCCTCCTGGTGGAGGACGAGTCGGCGCTCCGGGAGATGGGCCAGAAAATGCTGGAAAGAATGGGGTATCAAGTATGGGCTGCTGCCACGCCCGCCGAGGCCATACGCCTAGCCGCAGAACACCAGGACGAAATTCAGTTGCTGATCACCGACGTGGTCATGCCGGAAATGAACGGCCGCGACTTGGCGGACCACTTGCACACCCTTTATCCAGAGATCAAGATCCTTTTCATGTCCGGCTACACCGCCGATGTGATTGCCCACCAGGGCGTGCTGGATGAGGGCGTGCAATTTATTCAGAAGCCGTTTTCCATGAAGGATTTGGGTGTCAAAGTCAGAGCCATACTGGATTACGCATAACGGAATCAGGCCCACGGATTTTGTTCAGGGCGTCCGGCGCTGTATATTGGCAGGGATACGGTCAAAAGGACCGAATCATATTCAAAAATGACTTTCAAGATCTGGCCCCAAAAGTCACTTACAAGAGAACAGCTTAACAATATGAAAAAGGACAAATCTTTGCCTGGAAGTACCTGCGACCTCTCATAAGAACCTGATGTCTAAACGATTAAGGAGAATAAAATGAACAAAGAATGTCTTTTTATCTGTTTTTTTTGCCTGGCTGTTTTCTTTTTCTCTGCGACAAGTTTTGCACAATCCGCAGGCGAGTCAATTTTTTCAAAATCCCCCATCGACCCTTCCGATCCGGGAAAAAGCGTTACTTCCTTTGAGACCGGAGACTACATATATGCTGTTTTGCGTCCAGGCAGCAGCTGGAAGGACATTTACCAGAAAGAAAGTGGTTTTTATATAATGGTTCAGTTTTACGTGGATGATCAAAAAATCACCGGGAAACCGGTCACTTTCAAATCCGCAGAGGCAGCCGCACGGGATTATCTGATTCTTGATATTGCACCAAAACCGTCCAAGATGACATCCTACAGCAATCCTGACATTGAGTTTGCCACCTATGATGGCTTTAAGTTCGGTCCACAGGAATTTACCAAAATCCTCGGCGGCCTGCCCCCAGGGAAACACACGGTAAAGGTGGAAGTGTACAATTACGGTAAAACGTATGGATCGGGAACCTTTGAAATAGACGGTTCCGATTATAAATTTTACACAAAGCTCAATGCTGAAATAACTGAGAACGTCGGCCAAAACATAACTCTCCCCCCGGCCGGCATGGTGGACAAAAAGCTTGAGGCTGAAATGCGCCAACTGGCCGAAAACGGAGGTTGGAAAGATATCGAAACCCTGTATATCAAAGATAAGGACTGGTGGGTTGAACAAGGCGTCGGGCGTTATATAGCTGCTGTTATTGCCGCGCAGGCCGAAGACGGTTCATACTTTTACAGCATCGTAACCTTTAAGCAGGATCAGATCTTGACCGGTTGGGGGCCGTTGCGTTTGGATCATACCGGGGCCAGAATTGCCATTCCCCAAAAAAATATCGGCAAAAGTTCGGGAGCCGATAGGAGCGGCAGCCCGTTTATCCTCTTTCGTCTGGCTCTGTCGCTTGCCCTCCTTGCCGCAGGAATTATTTTACTGGTCAAGGTCGTGGAAAAATTTCAGGATAAAATCGGCACACTCTTGCAGCCCTTAGTCAAAATGAAAGCGCTGATCGGAGTGATCACCCTTGGTTTGGGTGCGGCTTTTTTTGTGAAAAACCTTTTAGTGCTCTCACCCTTGGCGGATATATTGCCCCAGGCTGCTGCTGTGGTCGCAGGGCTTTATCTCGGACTTGATCTGCTGTTGAAAAAATCTGTTCCCCGTGAACAATCACAAAAACAAGAAACAGCTGAAGCAGTCGAAGGGGCTGAGAAACACGAGGATCAGGAAAAAACACCCGAAGCGATGAAGGTAGAGGAAGCTGCCAAGGCTGGCGTTGAAAAAGCTCAAGATTTCCTTGCAGGTAAGCGGACGCTCATAGAACAGCTCAAAGTCTACGAAGTTCCGTTGGGTGCCGCCGCTTTAGTCTTTGGCCTGCTTCACCTGATAGTCGGCGGCGTGCCGCTGTTATAAATTAAAAAAGTTTTATACTGAGTAACGGCAATGTTTGATCCTCTTGGTAACGATCCAACATTGCCGTTTATTGTTATGGCGTAACAGAGGAATGAAAGGGTAAAATGATTCTATTCCAGTTCTGCAGGGTCCAAGTTAAGAAAAAACACAGGTTCGGTTGGAGGACAAACCGTGACAGCATATAAGCAATCGAATATAAACCGGCTTGTTTTTCTCTTCTTGGTCTTTCAAGTTCTTCCCCTTCTTTCCCCTCCGATTGCTCATTGTCAATTCCAAGAAAAACAAATACTTGTGCTTAATTCATACCATCCTGGCTATTCATGGTCGGATGATATAATGGAGGGTATACGCTCCGTATTTCCTGAGGATGGAGAGAGTGTGGTTTTGCATATTGAGTATATGGATACAAAACGTTTTTCTCCAGAAAAAAGTTTTGTACTTTTGGAACAGCTTTATCAGATAAAACATCAATTATCCAATTATGACTTGATTATTGCTTCAGACAATAATGCCCTGAATTTTCTAAAGCAAAACAACAACAAATTATTTCCAAACATTCCGATTGTTTTCTGTGGCATCAATAATTACCGCGATGATCTTATTGCTGGACTTGATAAAATCACAGGTGTTGCCGAAGATGTTGATTATTCTGAGACAATCAAACTGGCCCTCAAGCTGCACCCAGCGACGAGTCATATCGTGGCAATCAGTGATGGGACTGTGTCAGCCAATGAAAACCTCTCACAGTTTCAAAAAGACATTCCGGGAATAGACCCAAGAATAACTATCGTTGAGCTCACAGCATTATCACCCCAGGAACTTTCTGTCGCCCTTGCAAAATTACCACCGACATCGATATTGTTCCATCTTGACTATTATTCCCCGCCAAAGAGCAGACATTTATCAGTAAAGGAGAGTTTTGCCTTCATCAATAAAAGCTGCTCACTGCCGATTTATGTGAGTACCGATAATAAAATGGGCATGGGGGCAATTGGTGGCGTAGTAATTACCGGCTATCTGCAAGGTAAAGCAGCAGCCCACATGGCAGAAGAAATTTTATCTGGAAAACCAATTTCTGAAATTCCTATACAAAAGGTGTCACCCAAAAAAACAGTTTTTGATTACCAGCTTCTTAAACGCTTCCAGATTGACCTTTCAATACTTCCAGAAGATTCGGTCATAATTAATCAACCTGAATCTTTTTATGCTCATTATAGAACCATTATTTTAGTTGCTTCAGGAATTATATTCTTTCTGACTTTATTTTCTATTTTGCTGTCAATCTTCTATATCAAGCAAAGACAATCAGAAAAAAAATATAGAGGCCTTTTTGACGATGCCCTCGATATGATCCATATAGTTAACGAAGATGGAATAATAGTCGATGCAAACCCCATAGTGCTTCACACCTTAGGCTATACGAGAGATGAATATTCCGGCAAGCTTTTGATTGATATTGTTCATCCGGGATATAAAGAAAAAACCAGAATGGCACTTCGGCACCTATCAGAGGGAGAAAATATTAGTGATTTTGAATCAGTGCTTATCAGCAAAAGCGGTGTTCAAATTAATGTGGAAGTGAATGCGGTGCCGGAAATAAAAGACGGCAAACTGGTTTCTGCTCGTGCAATAATCAGAAATATTTCAAAAAGAAAAGAATTGGAGGGTCGCTTTCGAAGGGTTGTCATGGAATCACCTTTTCCTGAGATGTTACATGCTGAGGATGGCGAGGTGCTCCTTGTCAACAAAATATGGACCGAATTAACAGGGTATTCTATTGATGAAATACAGACCATATCAGCCTGGATAGAAAAGGCATATGGTCAGGACAAAGATGTGGTTCGCAAGAAAATTGATCGTCTTTACAGCCTGAATTCAAGAATTCATGAGGGCGAATACACGATCACCTGCAAGGACGGCGCACAACTGATTTGGGATTTCAGTTCTGTGCCGCTGGGGAGTCTTATGGATGGTAGGCAGCTAGTGCTCAGCACAGCAGTCGATATAACCCAAAGGAAAACACTGGAGGAACGACTCCTCCAGGCCCAAAAAATGGAGGCTATCGGCACCCTCGCGGGAGGGATAGTGCATGATTTTAATAATATTCTCAGTCCTATCATAGGGTATACGGAAATCGCACTTGAATCTATACCCGCAGGTAGCCCGGCTACTTTAGACATGAAAGAAGTACTTAACGCTGCAAATCGAGCAAAGGAGTTGGTCAAACAAATTCTCTCTTTCAGTCGCCATACTGACATGGAACTCCAACCATTAAAAATTCAGTTTGTGATTAAAGAAGCACTCAAGCTTTTACATTCTTCCATCCCGTCCACCATTGAAATCAGGGAGAATATAGACACAAACTGCGGACCCGTTTATGCCGATCCCACACAAATCCACCAAACAATCATGAACCTGTGTACAAATGCTTACCATTCGATGCGTGAAAAAGGTGGTATTCTCCAGGTGTCTTTAATCCCTGTACAATTTTCTCAAGAAGATTTGACAAATAAAATTGATTTGCGAGCAGGGCCATACGTCCAGCTCGAAGTGAGCGACACGGGACACGGAATGACTCAGAATGTACTAAAGAAAATTTTTGAACCGTATTTTACAACTAAGGGAAAAGGGGAAGGAACTGGACTTGGACTTTCAGTTGTCCATGGTATTGTCAAAAGTCTAAAAGGAGACATAACCGTTTATAGTGAACAAGGAAAAGGGACAACTTTCCGAATATATTTCCCTGTTATTGCAAGTGAAATAGAAAACAACTCGATTGGTCAAACCCAAGAAGTGCTTCCTGTTGGGAACGAACGGATACTAATAGTTGATGACGATGAAAGAATTATACATATGAATCAGAAAATGCTCAGTAGCTTAGGATATAAAGTTACCTCCGCCACGTCTGGAAAAGAAGCCCTGAAGATTTTCAGGACTGAACCTGAGAGCTTTGATTTGGTTATCACCGACATGACAATGCCCCATATAACTGGACAACAACTAGCAGAGAACATTCTTAGTATTAACCCTGACATGCCGATTATCCTATGTACAGGATTCAGTGAGTTGATAACCAAAGAAAAAGCAGCATCCATTGGCATTAGAAAATTTTTAACGAAACCTCTTGTTAAGATGGATTTAGCAAAGAACGTGCGTGAAGCTCTTGATAAATGAAATGGAAGAAACATTTGGCCTTCGAAATCACTTTGCCCAGTAAGGGTAATTGGCTAGAGCCTCCTGCATTTTTCTCTTTTGCCTAATTAGTTTTATTTTGCCGATGATGCTCAGAATAATTCCTGAGCTAGAGCTCCAAAGCGCAGCGTCATTTCCGATTTTTCCAAACCATAAAAAGGACAGGGTTAAAATCAGGATGAGAATCCCTAATCCGAACATTACCTGGCTGGAATAGAGCTCTGAGCTGCGCACAGAAAATTTTATCACCCAGCCACTATTTTCTTTTACTGTATTGCCACCAGAATTCAACAGTTCTCCAGCAGGCATATACCTCATTTCCGTGCCACATTGTTTGCAGAGATAGAACGTTTCGTCTTTTTTATAGCCTTTACTGTCCGATGCCCGGCAAGTTGCACAAGTTGGTGTTGGTATGTCACTTTTCGGCATTTTTCTGTTTTCTGTTATCTTAAGGGTGCCTTGAAAGATACAAAGCGCAAAGTACTATCCAGCGGTGCGGCAGGGTTCTTTTTGCTCGGATTACGGAGCATCATTAACTGGTAAAGAGGAAATCGCAAGTCTGATTTCAATGGTATTTTTTTCCCTATCATCTATTTTCAGTTTTCCATCCAGTTTTTCAATTGCAGCTAGAAGAGGTTCATTAAATAATTTCGAACAGTCCGTTGGACATACCCCGGGAAAACGAAAAGCTATCACAATGTTTTGTCCCTCCTGTTCCGTGATTATGGTAAGACTTTGAACACTGTCCATTAACTCCAGACACTGACAATAAATTCTATAGAGAACATGTTGAAGCAATGATGGATCATTATAAATCGCTGGAAGCCCTTCCCCAAGCTCCCACCCAACATCAATTTGCTTAAGCCTGGAGAAACGTTCCAGAAAAGCATACTCTTCCTCGATCAATTCATTGATCAGGAAAGAAGAACAGGTCGTATCCGGCCGATGGGCCAGCCCACTCAGATGGTGTAGGATGTCGGCTGAAATGGCCACCCTCCGTTCAATGGCTGCAATTGACTTTTGCAACCGTTCCACAACTTTAGCATCTTCACACAAAGAACCCATTTCAAGAATATCACCCATCAACCCATTGGATTCCCGTATAATTCCGAGATGATTCTTCATGTCATGGGCAAACCCTGCCATCAGCCTGCCAAAGGATTCTATCTGTTCCTGGCGGATACTGTTTTCTGTTAGTGCATTCATAAGAGGCCTATGCCTTGTTGCGTTTATTGTCAGCTGATTGAATTGTGTCAATAAGTTCTGTTATATCCAATGGTTTCATGGCATAGGCAAAAGCCCCTTTTCTTTTGGCCTCCGCGCCGGATCCGGAAGAACCATGGCCGGTAAGCATAATGACTTCAATGCTCGGATCATGTTCTTTTATCTTTTCCAACACATCAAGTCCACTCATGTCAGGCATCTTCAAATCAAGAATAACTATTCCAGGGTTTATTTTTACCAGATTTTTCAACCCTTCCGTACCGCTAAACATATCGATCGCGGCAATCCCTCGAAGTTTCAATCGTTGACATAAGGTTGAGGCAAACTCGACTTCATCATCAATTATTAATACTTTTGATTTAATCATATGATTACCCTGAAGTTTAATTTCTAAGACGTCTTCTCATGCTGTTGAATTAGCAAGGTAATTTCAAAGGTGGTACCTTTGCCGATTTCAGATATTACCCGGATGTTTCCTCCAAGTTTTTTCACTAAACCATAGGTTATAGATAGGCCAAGTCCTGTCCCTTTTCCAGTCTCCTTTGTGGTAAAAAATGGTTCAAAGATACGCTTACGAACCTCGTAAGACATGCCCGGCCCATCATCTGTGATGTCCACCTGAATGGTACTTTTGTTTACCTGCCTGCTACTCAGAGTAATTGTGCCATTGCTTCCGATCGCATCGATGGCATTATTGGTGATATTGAGAAAAATCTGTTGTAATGAGCTACGATCACTGATTATTTTACTTACATTTTCATCCAGATTAAAATCAATCCTTATCTGGTTGTACATAGCTTCTTTTGCTAAGAAATCAATCACTTCCCTCAGTATTACATTAACATCAATCTCTTCTGTCTCAAAATCTGTCACACGGGCAAATCCAAGTAAACGGTGGGTTATTGTTTTACACCGATTCACGTTTTTCTGAATGCTCTCGTGTGCCTCTTTCATCATTTCTTTATGTTCAAAATCATCTGTCATTTCCATAAAATCCTGAATCAGGCCCGTTTTTTGATTAATTATCGAAAGGGGATTATTAATCTCATGGGCTACCCCTGCCGCCAACCTGCCGATGGAGGCAAGTTTGTTACTCTGCTCAGCCTCGCTATAGAGTTGTTGACGTTTTTTATCAGATTCACGAAGATGATTTGTGATTGCAGTACTGATTTCAAGAATTACAAACACTGCAATAATAACACAGGAGAGAATCATTGTTACTAATTTTAGCTTAAACTGGAGCCATTTATCCGCATACAGATATTGTTCTTTCACAAAAACAAGCTTCCATGGTGTACCAAGGAGATCGGCAACTGCATGGGTTATTTCCTCTCCTTCGAAAGTCTTTTTGACAATCACAATCCCCGGTGACTCTGTGTAAATACTAGTCTGTTCCTCCTCCTGCCCGGTTTGCTTGAGGTGATCCATTGCCATATCTTCTTTAATTTGTAAGACACATTTTTCACCAATTTTACCATATTTCCGTGGCTGAGTTTGAACGATACATTCGGAGTCAACCAGGAACATATCATCAGCATAACTAGTATTAGAGGTATCGATGAATTTTTGGAGGGTTTTAACGTCAATGGTCACCCGTAACACCCAATGCCCTTCTTTTTGGGGGTGTTTTCTGCTTGCAGCTATAACAAAGTGCGGGACATTGCGAAAACCGGAGAAAACGTTGCTTATATGAACTCCATGAAGCAGGACCTCTTTATACCAGGCTTGATCTGAATAATTATGATCTTGGAGTGTATAGGGGCCAAAGTAGGCCTTTTGTGTACCTTTAGAATCGATTATTTCAATATCTGCAAATCCCGGGTACTCATTTTTCAAGTGGATAAAAAGAGCTTTCAGTTCCTTTGGATCAAGCAGTTCCTGATAACGGTCATCCCGGGCAACAAACTTTACGATTGACTGCAGTTCCGAAACAAACTCCTCGATGGTATTTTGAGCCTCCTCCAGATTGAGAACCAATTGATACATTTCTTCATCCTGCAGGAGTTGTTCATATTGATAATGTGCTAGGATAGAAATGAGTCCTAACGGTACAAAAACTAGTATCATCAAGATGATGGACAGCCCCTTTGAAAAATATTTGTAACCATGACCCATACCAACACGGTTGTCCTTACCTTCCAAAGGAGAAGGAAGAAGTTTTTCCAGCCAAAGCCTATGTTTTCTTCTCATGCGGCCACCTCTCTCGACGTTACTCCCGGTAATATGGTGCCTGGTTTAAGTCGATTATCCATGAGCAACTGCAAAACATCAGCATAGGGGCCAATAACAGCATCAATGACTGTTACTTTCTTCCAGGTTAAAAATTGATAATGCTCCTCCTCAATTCCTCCACAGATGACAGTGGAAACATTTTCTTTCAAGGCAAGATCACAAAGTATTTCAGCAGAAACATCAGATAAGATAAGTGACCGCGGTTCTTCCATGAGTTGCTGGTCGTAATATGTTGCTATAATAACCTCTGAACTTAAATCAAAACGAGGAGAGACAAAATCGCCACGGGTGCTAATCATAATTTTCATGTTTATATCCTCCTCATGCTAGCTCGTATTTTTTAAGTTTCCGCCAAAGGGTTGTTCGTCCCCATCCCAACAAGTTTGCAGTTTGAGTACGGTTCCCCCCACTTTTACGCAATGCGTCCAGAATCATTTCTTTTTCTATTCCAGCCCATCCCCCGCTTATGTTTTCCACGGACTGTATCTGTTCAACCGATGATGGTGAAGGAGAGGAGGGAATTGATGCTGAATTCGTTGGAGAAGATTTTTCCGGGCGAAACAGGTATTGTGGGAGATCTTTCATCTCAACCATCTGTCCCTGACAGATATTCGCGGAATATTCCGCAATATTGCGTAACTCTCGAACATTACCTGGGTAATGATAGTCAATTAAAAAATCAATCGCTTCCTGACTGAAACCAGTAACATTTCTTCCTAGTTTCTCACTAAACTGCCTGAGAAAATGATCCAGCAGTAAGCGAATGTCACCATCACGCTCCCAAAGAGAAGGCATATTCAGATGCAGAACATTGAGGCGATAGAAAAGATCTTCCCTGAAGTTCCCCTTCTGGACTTCTTGTCTAAGGGATTTGTGTGTTGCAGCAATGATACGCACATCAACCTTTACTTTTTTGCTCCCTCCAACTGGGAAAAACTCACGGTCGTCTAATACGGAAAGAAGTTTTACCTGTAGAGGGAGGGAAAGGTCGCCTATCTCGGTGAGAAATATTGTTCCTTTATGGGCAAGACGAAACATGCCAACGGTTTCAGTAACAGCACCGGTAAAAGCTCCTTTGACGTGGCCAAAGAGTTCGGATTCGAGTAAGGCTTCGGGGAGAGCACCACAATTAACCTTAATAAAAGGCTGTCTTGCACGTTTGGATGATTTATGCAATGCTTCCGCTATCATATCTTTACCGGTTCCTGTCTCTCCTGTAATCAAGACAGAGGCATCGGTGCGAGCAAGTACAGACATCAACTCAAAGACTTCTTCCATCTGGGGGCTGTGTCCGAGAATTTCATTTGTCGCAGCATGCTCCTGACCTATAGAGTCTGCTCCTTTGGCAACGGAATTGTCTTCTAAAACTATGAGAACCCCGATAGGTTGCTCTTGTTCATCATGAAGACGGGAAAGGGTGAAATGGGTAGAAATTTTTTTTCGGTGTCGATTTATGATATTGCCATCAATTGAAAGAGATTCACCCGTTTCCAATACCTCTTTGCACGGCTGATTGTTACTGCCGAAATTTGCACGTAAGATAAACTCGCCATAGACCCCTCTTGCTTCTTCAGCGGTATGTCCGATCATGGCTTCAAGAAAACGATTAATCGTGACGATACACAAATCCCTGTCCAGAATAGCGATGCCATGGGGGATACCATTTAACAATTCGGCAAATACAGGTGAACTATGGAGTGCTGAGGGTCTCTTCATTTTTTCACACGTGATTTGGGTACTTCTCTAGACAAAACTGGTCCGTTCCAATATGAAACAATGATACTGGTTTTTCTGGTTCACGTATATTATTTTCTCCCTTGAAGAGCTGCCCCATCACGAAGATGAAACGAATCTACGTGACGAAGCAGGAGGAGTTGCACAGATGTTTGTTCTCAAAAAAAGCGACTGTTAATAAAGAAATGGGTCACGATGCTTGCAAAATATCCAAGTGCAATGACCGGTGTCCATTTCAGGTGTCCGCCAAAGGTGTACATTCCCCGGGCCTGCCCCATAAGCGCCACACCGGCTGCTGAGCCAATGGAGAGCATGCTGCCGCCGACCCCGGCGGTGAGTGTTACCAGCAGCCAGTGTCCCATGGACATGTCGGGCTGCATCGTCAGCACTGCAAACATAACAGGAATATTGTCGACAATGGCGGAAAGAAAACCAACCAGAACATTAGCGGTGGTGGGTCCCCAACTGACATACATCACCTGAGAGGCCACAGCCAGATAGCCGATGAAGCCAAGACCACCCACACAAAGGATCACACCATAGAAAAACATCAGGGTGTCCCACTCGGCCCGGGCAATGTTCCTGAACACGTCAAAGGCCACCGTGTCACCGAGTCGCTCTTCTGCTTTTGCGGGATCATACCCCGGACTGCCCTTACCGTTTTTGTGAGTTTTCTTCAGATAAAAGCCATAGAGTTTCAGGTAGGCAAGGCCTGTCATCATTCCCATCATGGGTGGAAGGTGGAGGAAGTTATGGAAACTGACGGCGGTGCAGATGGTCAGGAGAAAGAGGCCAATGACCACATAGGCCCCACGTTTCGGTTTGACATTAATTTCACAGGTCTCAGGATTGATTTTCGGCACTGCAAAACTCATGATCACAGCGGGAACCACCCAGTTCACTACAGATGGAATAAAGAGATTGAAAAAGGTTCCGAAGCTGACAATCCCTTTCTGCCACACCATAAGGGTGGTAATATCGCCAAAGGGGCTGAAGGCACCACCTGCGTTGGCAGCGACCACAATGTTGATACAAGCCAGACTGATAAATTTCACATTATCCTTGCCTATGGCCATGACCACAGCACACATCAGCAGGGCAGTGGTGAGATTATCTGCCACCGGTGAGATGAAAAAGGCAAGAGCACCGGTGAGCCAGAATATCTTGCGCAGGGAAAATCCGGCACAGACCAGCCTTACACGGAGAGCTTCGAACACCATCCGTTCTTCCATGGCATTGATATAGGTCATGGCCACCAGCAGAAAGAGAAAGAGCTCAGCATACTCAAGGATATTATGACGTACTGCGATCTCGGCTGCATGGGTAAAACCATGACTGGCATACACCCAGGCAATGATACCCCATATCAGGCCGGCAGCCAGCAGAACCGGTTTTGATTTACGCAGATGGGTATACTCTTCGGCCATAACAAAGCCGTAGGCCACCACAAAGATCAGCAGGGAAGCATACCCCACCCAGCTGGTGGTGAGGTCAAGATGGTTTCCTTCTCCACCAATTGCCATGGCCATGCCTGGCAGGACAAGCAGCACAAAAAACTGCAAAAATACCCTATAACGTACCTTTATCACAATATTTTCCTCCCCTTCCACACACTTAAAATGAATGCTTGCGGATCCTACTTTTATCATAACATCCGCGATCTTTATATCTGGCTCTGCCTACTTTTTTTAAGGTATGCAGAGCCAGATATAAGGATTTTGCGAACACGTGTGACATGCGGGCTGTTATACACAGCCCGCATGTCCTTTTAACAATACCTGTTTACATCACCCTTGGGACATAGACCTCCATTCCCATCAACGGCCAGATAACTGAAACAGTCAGCCAGGTAACCAGCATGAGAATAGCACTGGCAGGGAGTCCCCATAAGAAGAATTCAGCTGTGGTGAACTGTTTAGAGTTGTAAGCAATGGCATTGGGAGCAGCACCAACCAGTAACAGGAAGGGCATACCCGCAACAATGAGTGCGGAGAACAAAATAACCTCACCACCCACTCCGAGATAGGGGGCAATGACCAGGGCAACCGGTAAGGAGATGGCAATGGCGGCCACATTCATGATAAAGTTGGTCATCATCATGACAAAGAAAGCCATGCCAAGGATAAAAACAATAGGAGGCGAGTTTTGGAAGAGCACCAGCCAGTTGACAGCCATCCATTTGGCCGCCCCGGTCTCCCAAAGACAGAAACCAATGGACATGGCACCGGCAAAGAGGAGGATGATGTTCCAGGGAATTTCCTCAAGATCATCCACATCAAGAATATTGAAGAGAAAAAAAGCAATGGTGGAACAGAGCAGAATACCGGTTTTATCCAATCCGGCAAGAGCTGGGACAAAGTTCTTTAGAGCAATGACCAGGATCGCAAGCGCTACGACTACAGCGGTAATAATTTCTTTCCTGCTCCAGCTGCCGAGTTCCCTGTACATTCTCCCGGCTTTCTCTTTCAGACCGGGGATTCGTGCCCGTTCAGGTTTGAAAAAAAGCATGAAAAATCCCCAGAGGGCAAAAACCATGAGCCAGCCGACGGGAAACATATACCAGGTCAATTTAAAGAAACTGATATCAATATTCATGATATCCTTGTAAAAACCAAGAGCAACAGCACCACGTGCGGCACCGAGCAGGGTTACGATACTGCCGGCACCCGCGACATAGGCCATACCGATAAAAAGCCCCTTACCGAATTTAGTGGGATCATCGTCATCGGAATAGAGGGCGTGGATCGCCATGAGCAGCGGGAACATGGTGGCGGCAACCGCAGTGTGGGCCATGACATGCGTCAGTGCCGCAGTCATCACAAAACAGCCCAGATAGATCATGCTGGTTTTTTCACCTACGATGGAAAGCATTTTATAGGCAATCCGCTTGGTCAGGCCTGTTTTGGTAAAAACCATGCCAATAACAATTGAACCAAAGATAAACAGAACTGAAGGGTCCATGAAATCTTTGAAGGCAACTTTGGGATCACGAATCATGAAAAGTGCCTGAAGAGTACCGATGGTGAGACTGGTAACGCCTATGGGCACAACTTCAAAGACCCACCAGGTAGCGGCCAGCAAGAAGACACCGATGGCCCCCTTTGCCTGCTGGCTCAGGACGAAATGTTCTCCCATTGGATCAATGGCATCGGGCCAGGGAGGGCAATAGTAGACAAAGCAAAACAACCCTATGCCCAGAAACATAAACAGCAGCCGTTTCACATTGAACGGTTCTTTGGTTTCAGGAAGGCTCATAGTTTGAGACTCTGTAGCAGTCATTAGTATATCCTCTTGTATTTTCTATTATTTCTGTTCCAAACTACAATAAATGGTACACATCGCATTAAAGATTTCCTCAAGACGCAGTACACCTATGATGTTTCCATTCTCGGTTACCGGAACGTTGAAATCGTTTCGATGTGTCATCATAACCAGTGCTTTCAAGATGGGAGTATCCGCTGGAAGGGAAAACTTAATGGTGCGCTGCAGAGGCTTGATAGATTTTTCCTGGTTTTTGCCACATCCCGCAAAAGTTTTTTCTTCATAGAGATGCGCCAGATTAGGATACTCTGTATCCTTTCCTTCAAACTTTCCACTGCCGGAAGCATCTACCAGGCGCGGTACCAGTCCATGCAGGATATCAATGAGGGAAAGTTTCCCCACCAGTTGATTCTGATCATTAACCACCAAAAGCTCAGCATAACGCAACCGATCCTGCTCTCCTGCACGAAAAGCCATAAATGCCTGGATTGCCTCCTGCAGGGTCTGGTTTTCGTTCAGATGTGGATAGCGGTCCAGGGGTATTATGATATCCCTTATCACCGAAGTTTCGTTGTTCACAATATTCTCCTCCTTTTCAGTGTTCTTATTCCAGTTGATCTATGAATTGTGGCTTCATGCTGTGGACGCACCAAACCTGTTCGGGGTCAATTTGTCAGCCCGCCTAAGTGATTTCAGTTAGTTAGGGGAAGTTGCCTCTAGTAATAGAAGCAAAGTTTTACCAGCTTTTACTTTTCAAAATATTTTTCAACTCATCCTCAGTCTTCTTTTCAAGAGCACGCATTCGTTCTCTTTTCGCCTTCCAGATTTTCTCCAGGAGATCATTAATAACTACTGGTTTCTCTAAAAAATCCAGGGCGCCATGCTTCATAGCTTCAATACCGCTTTTTACAGTAGCCCGCCCGGTGAGCATTATCACTTCAATATCAGGCCGTTCAGCCTTAATCTGTTTCAAGGTTTCAATCCCATCGATTCCGGGCATAGCCAGATCCACTACAGCGACATCAAAATTATGATCGGTTACCGCACTTACGGCTTCTTCTCCGCTTGAAACTGTTTCAACCTTGAGACCTCTTGTTTCAAGGCGCTGAGACAAGAGCTCAATAAACTCTTCCTCGTCATCTACGAGTAAGACCTTTGCTGCTAATTGACTATCCATTCCATTCTCCCTCTATTGCTTAGTTGCTAAACCTGGTTGATGATGTCATACTTTCTGTGTTTGTACCATTTTTGCTGCTGCCACTCTCGCGTGTGCTGCATCGATGATTTTTGTCAACTCTGAGATATCAACCGGTTTATTTAAATAGGCATAGGCACCCAGATCCATGCATGTTTTTTTATCTTCTTCTGACCCGTGTCCGGTAAGAACAATAATCTCGATTTCGGGATTGAGTGATTTTGTCTTACGAAGGACATCAACTCCCCCTATCCCCGGCATTTTCAGATCCAGAACCATAACATCAGGCAGTTCGGTGCCTAGAAACTCAAGGGCCTGCTCACCGTCAAAAACTGGGTAAGAGCCATAGTTGCGCGTGTTGAGCCGTTCGGAAAGAGTCTGCACAAATTCCCTTTCATCGTCAACTAGCAATACTTTTGGAGGAAGGGTAAATTCCTGACCTCTATACACCGACACGTGGTAGTCTTTCCCGGCAAGAACGTTGACAGAATTGACTCCCTGAACACTTTCTGCAATGCCCGTAAGTGTGTTTGAGAGCTTTGTGAAATTGGAGACACTCTTGTTCACGAGCAGGGTGATTTCTCCACAAAAGCACTTAACTTCAGTAGCATACCCCTTTGTGATAAGTGCCAGTTCGACTTGAGCACCAATTGCCATGTCTTTGACAGCCTGATAGGATGTTTCCTGTTCCATAACAGCTGGCTTATTGTAGTTTTCCAGAATAAGCTGTACTGCAGATTCAGGGAAATTCTCTCCAGATGGAACAATAATATCGTAAAGAGACTGATGGGTTATTTCTTTGTTATGAAGGTAATCAACCCAGCCTGCTGCGCTAATGTCATTCCTCTTAATCACTTTCACAGCATTTTTTTCTGTGAGACCTTCTTTCATTGCACGCTGAATGCGATTACTTGTTTTGTCAAAAAGCCCTACACGCAGGACATGCGTTACCGAAGATGGAATAAGCTGAGCAATGTTACCGCAATAAATGATGTCAGGCTTTTTAAGATGTTCTGCCATAACCGCTTTCAAGTAAGCAGTAATTCGTTCCCGTTCTAAAGTGAACTGGTTAAAAACCGATTGTGGCCCAACAATTGCCCGCTCCACTTTATCTGCACTGATACTGTATTTTTCTGATACTTCGTTTATGATATAGGCATCCTGGATAATATCAAAGCCAGTTGTTGCGGCAAGTTGTTCCCGGACCTTCTTTTCCTCGATAAAAATAGTATTAAACAAGGCGATTGAGGACATGTTCGGCTCCCTTTTGTAAATGGATTGATCGAATGGAGTCGTGCTCCGTTGCAACTCATCTTTATCTGGGATATAGCATGAAGCATGCCATAAATGGTCTAATTCGTACTTTTTCAGTTATTCAAAATAGTTACACATTCACTGTTTTTTTGAAGGAAGAGTGTACTCAACACCAACTGAAACACATAGGAACGGCAGCGGAACAAGCGTTTCACAATGTTCCATTTAGAAACACATGGCTGGGGAGATTTCGACTCGACAAATCAATAGATAATCTGATTACCACTGAAACTCAGCCAGCTTTCAGAGATAGGTGTCATCTCTTGATAAAGATGATATTTCAGGCTGGATTCCCGATAAAAGAATTCGGGAATGACAGTCGTGGGCAGCACTCTCTTGAGTCGTGATATCATTGAGTTGCATGTTCACGTCATCCCCGAGTGTCGTTATCGGGGATCCAGAAAATCGTTTCTGGCTGAAGATTGGTGGTAATCAGCATAGATAATGAACTTACAACAGGATCATTTCACATAGCGGAACGACATGAGATAATTACCAATAATTAAAAAATCATGAAAATATGGGAGTGAGCTTTGGCATCACTACTTCATGAAATAATGCTGGAGTGATTTTGACATTACCTGCCAAACAGTAGGGGCCGGAGCTTGTATAACCAAATCAAATCACTTCAGTGGAATGGAAAAAGGGTGGAGGCGCTGACGCGGCAAGTTTGGTTAGCAAGCCGCTGAATTCAGCCGTCCGGCGGTCAAAATATGAGGATGAAACACGAATGTCGCATGGCCACAAAATAATTATTATAAGTTGTCCGGAAATGATAAAATCAAATAAACCTGCTCCCATGTATTGTTTTTACTAGAGGAAAGAAGAATGAAAAATGACCCTACTGTATACTGGCATGAACATATGGTATCACGAGCTCAGCGAGAGTCGTTGAGCGGACACAAAGGTTGCGTGATTTGGTTCACAGGATTGAGTGCATCAGGGAAAAGCACTATCGCTAACACACTTGACCATAGGCTCAACCAATACCGTATCCACTGTGCGGTTCTAGATGGGGACAATGTCCGTCATGGACTTAACGCAAGTACGAAAATTCTTCAGGGAAGCCACGGGGATGATTTCGCTCAGCGTTTCGGCCTAGGATTTTCTGCCATTGACCGGGAAGAAAATATTCGGCGTATAGGTGCAGTTGCCAAATTGTTCTCACAGGTTGGTATTATTGCCCTTACAGCATTTATAAGCCCTTACCGGATCGACCGGAATCGTGTTCGGGACACTCTCCTGCCGGGAGAATTTATAGAGGTGTTTGTTGACACTCCAATAAATGTTTGCGAAGACAGGGATCCAAAGGGCCTTTACAAGAAAGCAAGAGCAGGTGAGCTCAAAGGGTTTACCGGCATTGATGACCCCTATGAGCCCCCTCTGTCTCCAGAATTGGTTCTTTTGGCTGCCGAAAAGACCCCAGATATTCTTGCCGATGAGGTGCTTGCATTTCTCGAAAGCAAAGAAATTATCAAAAAGAGGGAATTGATTTAGTGTAAACAAACATCATTGACATCTCAGATGGCAATTACACGGCAAAAATCGCCGAACAAGCGCGTCAGCCAGGCGACGGGGGGCAGCGTTGCGCTATTGGCTTGTTAGTGCGTGCACCATAAAGATGTTTCAATCCACGCCCCCGCATGGGGGGCGACGAAAACGGGGTCTGTCCCCTAATTACTCGAATCAGTTCCTGCACTCGACACCTTGCCGGCCAAGGCCAGCAACATATCAGGGTCTTCCCCCAGCTCTGTAGCCAACAGTTGGATCTTGGCCTCGGACGGTGGGGGCGTCTCGCCGCGTTCCACTTTACTCAGGTAGCTTGGTTCCACACCGATGCGTGCAGCAACCTGACGGACAGAAAAAGTCCGATCCCGTTCCCGTATGAATTCCCGGCGTTCACGAAGATAGGTTCCAAAAGTGTTCATGGTATGTACTATATGCTACACACTACATGATTGGTCAAGGGGCCATGGATGGTGTGCCTGTGATCACTGATGTGATGCCGTTCGTAATGTACTTTTTATTGCATAATATCTTAACATAGATTAATGAAGGTCCTAAATAGTGTACCTTGGCGCACTTGTTGCATGTTTTGGTTGTTTGAGCTATAGTGTGATGAAAATGAGACTTTAATTGTTATTAGAGTAGTTAATATGCAAAAATGGTAACATTATGAAGATTGAAAATATGTCTCCAAGGGCCATGGCGGAAGAGTTAGGTCGCAGATTGAAACGGGCGAGACTGAATGTTAATTTAACGCAGGCTGAGCTGGCATCACGAGCCGGTTTAAACAGAAAGATCATTCTTAATGCTGAAAAGGGAAAAGCTCAGCTTAAGAACTTTGTTGCCATACTGGCTTCTCTGGACATGGCAGAGCAACTCAACATGTTTCTTCCCGTACAGGAAATATCTCCTTTGCAACTGGCTAAACTGAAAAAACGGGAGCGGCAGCGGGCTTCAGGGTCCAAAAAAGAAGGCCCCCGGACAAAGGGGGATGACCCCTCATGGTAATGGAAGTCGTCAGCCTAAAATATGGCGAACATGCTGTAGGTGCCGCCAGTTTCAATACTGAGACCGGCCTTGGGTCATTCGAATTTGAGCCTCGTTTCATTCAAACAGGGATCGAGCTGTCGCCCATAAAAATGCCTTTATTCCAAAAGGTTTACTCGTTTCCAGAGGCTGACCGTGAGACCTTCCAGGGGCTGCCTGGACTATTAGCGGACTCTTTACCCGATGACTTTGGCAATGCTGTGCTGAATGCCTGGATAGCCAGCCAAGGTAAATCAGCAGCTGATATTACCCCAATTCAGCGTCTTCAGTATACGGGAAAGCGCGGCATGGGGGCGTTAAGCTACTCTCCGGCCATTCAAAAGAAAAATTTAAATTCTTCACATAATATTGAGATCCAATCTCTTGTCTCCATTGCCCAGGAAATCTTAGATAGCAGAGAACAATTCAGTGTAACTCTCAACCCTCAAGGTCGGCAAAATGAAGAAGCAATGATGGCATTACTGTCAGTAGGCATGAGTGCTGGTGGTGCCAGAGCAAAAGCGGTGCTTGCGTTCAATGATGATTTTACTGAAGTGCGATCAGGGCAAACAGATGCACCTGAAGGCTTTACTCATTTCTTGATGAAATTTGATGGAGTCAGCGAACATAATAAAGACAAGCAAACCTTTGGTGATCCCCTTGGCTACGGAGCTATGGAATATGTGTACCACTTGATGGCGAAAGCGTGTGGAATACACATGATGCCTTGTCACTTACTAGACGAGGGGAGGCGACGCCACTTTATTACCCAACGCTTTGATCGCAAGGGTAATAAAAAGAGGCACATACAGACCTTATGCGGCCTGGCGCATGTTAACTACAAACAAGTAGGCTCGTACTCTTATGGTGAACTGTTCTCAATTGCAAGAGTCCTCAAGTTAGATTCTGAGGATGCGTTGCAACTCTTTAAACGCATGGTTTTTAATGTCGTTGCACGTAATCATGACGATCATTCAAAGAACGTTGCTTTCATGCTCGATGATCAAAATCGGTGGCAATTGGCACCTGCTTATGATTTAGCGTACAGCTACAAGCCGGGAAGTCCTTGGGTAAATAGCCACTGGATGACGCTCAACGGGAAGCGGGATGGCTTCACCCGAGAAGATTTTTACAGTTTCGAAAAATTAAGTCCTCTCTTCACCAAACGTAAAATTGACCGCATCATTGAAGAAACGATAGAACATGTGTCAAAATGGTGCGCCCTAGCCTCTATACACGGCGTGCCGCACTCCCTTATGGAACAAGTTGAGAGTAATTTACGACTAAAAATTTAGAGTTGCTTAGTCTCAACGAAGAGTCTAATCGCTGCGAGGCGACACTGGATTACCTTGGATGGGGAGTCGAAAAGAACAACGATTTCCATTCATAAGTATGGCAAAGAGAGGCTTCTATGGCACCACGTTACCTGACAAAATCCCGCTTTAAACTTGGACGGGAATGCCCCACAAAACTCTTTTACACCAAGAAGAAAGAGTACCCTGACACTAATCTCGACGACCCCTTTCTAGCTGCCCTTGCCGAAGGAGGTTTCCAGGTGGGGGAGCGGGCCAAGTATTATCACCCCGGAGGGCACGATATCACCAGCCTTGATTATGAAGAAGCGGAGCAGCAGACAAATGAATTGCTGCAGCTCGAAAATGTCATCATTTATGAGCCGGCAATTCGTTTTGGCAACCTCTTTATCCGCATCGATATCCTGGTAAAAGACGGCAATCATTTTGAACTCATTGAGGTGAAGGCCAAGTCCTATGACAGCGAAGGTGATGATCCCTTTCTCACTAATGGTGGAACCATCAGAACCAACTGGCAGCCCTATCTTGATGATGTGGCCTTTCAAAGACATGTCCTGGAGGGCAGGTTTCCGGAGGCAGAGATCAATAGTTATCTCATGCTGACGGACAAAAATGCTGTGTGTCCCGTTGATGGGCTTAACCAGAAATTTCGGATCGTCCGCGATGAGAATAATCGCAAAGGTATTAAGGTTTCCAGCACCCTGACCAATGAGGATCTCAAGGAATGGATTCTAGTTAAAGTTCCTGTTGATGAGCATATTGATCTGATTGTGAAGGATGGAAGTTTTTCAGATCAGATTGAACATTTTGCTGATCACTATGCAAGGGATGTGAAGATTCCTTCGCCAATAGGAAATAAATGTGCTGATTGTGAGTTTCAATGCTCAGACGAAGAGGAGGCGAGTGGATTCAAGAATGGCTTTAAAGAGTGCTGGAAAAACAAATTACACTGGGCAGATGCAGACTTTGACGAGCCAAATGTCTTGGAAATCTGGTCCGCAAGGAACAAAGATCTGCTGAGGGGATGGGGGGCGACCTCAATTCCACATTACTACCTAAACAAATAACACAGTTTCAATCCACGCCCCCGCATGGGGGGCGACAGATCATCGATGGTGATTCACAGATCCCCAATAAGTTTCAATCCACGCCCCCGCATGGGGGGCGACAGCGGTAGCACTTAGCGCTAAGACCCCGGATCGTGTTTCAATCCACGCCCCCGCATGGGGGGCGACATATCTGCCTGTTCACTTGTTAAAACCACTGAATGTTTCAATCCACGCCCCCGCATGGGGGGCGACACAAGGTGGACGCTCAAATCATTGGCACATACACCGTTTCAATCCACGCCCCCGCATGGGGGGCGACTGAGGGTGGGATGTGTGGTTACACTGCACAGATAGTTTCAATCCACGCCCCCGCATGGGGGGCGACATCCAACACCACAGGGACAGCCACTTGGGAAAACGTTTCAATCCACGCCCCCGCATGGGGGGCGACCCAAAGGGATGGCTGTATCCGACAAGGTTGCCGCCGTTTCAATCCACGCCCCCGCATGGGGGGCGACACAAAAAACACTTTCTTCTCTTTCTTCTATTAGGTTTCAATCCACGCCCCCGCATGGGGGGCGACGTAACGAATATCTATAACCACAAGGTGATTACCTGTTTCAATCCACGCCCCCGCATGGGGGGCGACCCTGCATTAACACCTATAAAAGAGTTAGAGGAGGTTTCAATCCACGCCCCCGCATGGGGGGCGACCCTGTCACGCCGGTAGTCGGCCTCACGGAAATAGGTTTCAATCCACGCCCCCGCATGGGGGGCGACATATGACAGGATGTGCAGTACAATCCAGAACGAGTTTCAATCCACGCCCCCGCATGGGGGGCGACAGGATTATAAAAACACTCTCTAAGTTCATCCATGTGTTTCAATCCACGCCCCCGCATGGGGGGCGACACATTTTTAATTACCCTTCCGGGCTTGCCAAATTGTTTCAATCCACGCCCCCGCATGGGGGGCGACTGTTCCAACACTTACATAAATTCTCACTGAATCAGTTTCAATCCACGCCCCCGCATGGGGGGCGACTTAACGCGGCGTTAAAGAGTAGCGACTTAATAGGTTTCAATCCACGCCCCCGCATGGGGGGCGACCATTACCGCGTCGGTCGCCGCGTCGCCACCTTCTGGTTTCAATCCACGCCCCCGCATGGGGGGCGACCCAATTGCGAACCTTAATTTATGTACGTGCAAAATGTTTCAATCCACGCCCCCGCATGGGGGGCGACGAGAAGAGATTGCTCGCAGGTGAAAAAGCATTTCAAGTTTCAATCCACGCCCCCGCATGGGGGGCGACCCGAGCAGGTTGAACCGTTTGGCGAGATACGACCAGTTTCAATCCACGCCCCCGCATGGGGGGCGACCAATTCCAAGTGCCAGAAATAGCCCGTTTTTGGCGTTTCAATCCACGCCCCCGCATGGGGGGCGACTCAAAAATCGTATTGATTAACTAGGAATGATTATGTTTCAATCCACGCCCCCGCATGGGGGGCGACCGGGGGCAGTAAGTGTACTTGTGCTAAGTGTAGAGTTTCAATCCACGCCCCCGCATGGGGGGCGACCCCCATACAGTGAGCGTTTTAACCATATCGTGTGGGTTTCAATCCACGCCCCCGCATGGGGGGCGACTTGGTAAGGATTTTACCATTGTTACGGGGCGTTTTGTTTCAATCCACGCCCCCGCATGGGGGGCGACGGTATGTCGGTACCGGTATTATTCTTACCTCCAAAGTTTCAATCCACGCCCCCGCATGGGGGGCGACTTGTATAACGTGCGGGGTAATACCTACTGAAGTTTCCTAGAAATTATGTGGCACCAGGTGAGAATTCCTAGCATGTGAGGATCGCTATCAAAAATGGTTTCACTTTCTATGCCAGATGAGAGGTAAATACACAATAAAATATTTAAAAACAGCTAGATAGATA
>JAIPEF010000039.1 GCA_021737265.1 Desulfocapsa sp.
CAAACCTAGGATGGCTAAGTAAAAAGCTCCATATGCGAGGCGCGTATTTTTTATTTAATTTCGGCGTACTAAGGTACGTCGAAATTAAATAAAAAATGCAGCAACGAAGCAGATGGAGAGTTTTTACGACGCCATCAACGATACGATAAGCACAATTGTGAGGACAGGGCTTAAAAGAAAATCATTCTTTTTGGTTAGTCTCTTTTAACCTCTGCTGGGCCTGTTCCAGAATCTCAGTAAGAGTCAGCATCTTTGATTTTGGTGCTTCAAAAATCTTTTTTTGTTCCTCTGCAGAAAAATTATTGGTAATAAACTCCTGAACAGGGAAGATCTGGAACCAGCAATCAAGAACTTTACTGCAGGGGAGCCCTTTGTTCATGCTTCTGCAGTAGTCAAAGGTGAGAAAGTGACCAAGCATTTTGCAGTAGCCTTCCTGTTTGTCAAATTTGTCTTTCATTCTACTCCTCCTGCCGCACCCTGTTTCTGAGAATGCCGATATTTTCAATCTCTACCTCTACCACATCGCCATTCTGCAGTGGGCCAACACCACTGGGAGTGCCTGTTATTATAATATCACCCGTTTCCAGAGTGAAATTTCGTGAAACAAATGAGACTATCTCAGGTATTTTGAATATCATCTCAGCTGTGTTTCCCTGCTGAACAATTGTGCCATTGAGGCGGCAACAGATGTCCAGCTTTTGTACATCACCAATATCATCAGTTGCTATGATCCGTGGACCAATGGGGCCAAAGGTGTCCAGTGATTTTCCGCGAAACCATCCCGACTTGTCACTGCGTTGCAGGTTACGTTGGCTCACATCGTTAAAACAGGTGTAGCCAAGGATATGGCGTAGTGCATTTTCAGGTGAGATATTTTTTATTCGATCTTTTATTATGAGTGCGAGTTCGGCCTCGTGATCGGTGCGGCAATTGTCGAAATCATATTCCTGGAGAAATTTTGGGAGGATGATTTCTTCTTCGGGCCCGATCAAGACATTTGGGGTTTTGGGAAACAGAACCGGTTCTTTTGGGATTTCATTGGTGAAGTTCTGGACATTCACTGAACCGCTTTCTTTGATATGTTCAAGATAATTGAGGCCCAGGGCAATTATTTTGCTGGGTCGGATTTCAACTTCTCCGCCTTTGGAGTATGGTAAATAAATTGACATGGTTTCAGTTGAGATTTGAAAATGAAGAGTTGGGGAAAAAGGGCATTTTCGGTCAGGCTCCTAGCAATCCTTGTTTTTATTATAGCACCGTTGGTTATTTTTGGCGAATTCTACAATTGATAAACTCGTATTTATGCCCGTAGTTTGGGTGAAAACCTCAAACCTAGGATGGCTAAGTATTTATGCCCGGTAGTTAGGGTGAAAAGCTCCATATGCGAGGCGCGTAATTTTTGTTTAATTTCGGCGTACTAAGGTACGTCGCAATTAAATAAAAAATGCAGCAACGAAGCAGATGGAGAGTTTTTACGACGCCATCACAATTTGAAAAAGATGAAACAGGAAAAAGTATTAACTCCTTTGGAGATTTATAAAGTTCTGGAGAAAAGCAACTGCAAACGCTGCATGTTGCCAAGTTGTCTGGCCTTTGCTGCTGCAGTTGTGGGGGGACAAAAAAAACTTGATGATTGTCCCCATCTCTCAGAAGAAGTTAAGAACGCTTTGTCAGTGAAACTTGAAAAGCGCTCCACTGCCGAGCCCCGGCAGGCTGAAGTTATGGGTAAACTCCTGCAAGAGGTGAAGATGCTTGATTTGGCTGTTCTTGCACCGGAGATAGGGGCCACGTATGATAATGGTATTCTGAGTGTCAGGTCACTTGGCAAAGAATTTCACGTGGACAGCAAGGGCCGGATGCGGTCCGAATGTCATATAATTCCTTGGGTTCAGGCACCACTACTCGCTTATATCTGTCATCCAAACCATCAGCAAATTACCGGGCGTTGGATCTCTTTTCGTGAAATTAAAGGTGGGATTGACTGGCTGGGACTTTTTCGCAGCCGTTGTGAGACACCGCTCAGAGTGCTTGCGGACAATCACCCTGAATTGCTCGCCGACATAGTAGATCTTTTTCTGGGCGAAGAAGTGGAGGGTTTTGATGCTGATATTGCCCTTGTCCTTCACCCGTTTCCACATATTCCTATTCTTCTCTGTTATCAGGCAGCGGAAGGTGATCTTGAGTCGGAGTTGAACATCTTTTTTGATGAGTGCTGCGGAGTAAATCTGCACATAAAATCACTGTATACGCTTTGTGCAGGTCTGGTGAAGATGTTTGAGCAGATTGCCCTCAAGCACTATTGATATGAGAATTTTCAGAAGCTCTTCACTATCCACTCTCACTTGTCAAAGGCAGTTTCCGAGAATAGTTTCTATTTTATCCTTATCATAGTCAGCCATACGCCATACATTGGCAAGAGCAAGAGCATTTTCCGCTATCCTTGGAATATCATCTTTGGGAATTTCGAGAGTGGTGAGAGTCGTTGGGCTGTTCACTTTTGTAAACCACGCACTGAGTGCCTCAACCCCCCTTGATGCTCTTTCCTCTTCGCTACCTTCCCGGATATCGAAGACCCGTTCGGCAAACTGGGCAAAACGCTTGGAATTCAGTTGTGCATAATGCCGCATCCATCCGGGAATAACGGCTGACAGGCCGGCACCGTGAGGGACATTGTAAAAGGCTGAGAGGGAATGTTCGATCATGTGCATGGGAAAGCCGACTTTTCCAAGGCCTGCACCGGTAAGGCCATTCAGGGCCAGAGTGGCTGTCCACATGAGATCCGCCCTTGCCTGGTAGTCATCCAGCTTCTTTAGTACTCTGTTGCAACTTTCCATGGCGTTGATGACAAGTCCTTCCATGAGTCTGTCCTGCACTGGTGTACATGGATCAACGGTGGTGAAATAGAATTCAAGGACATGAGCAACAGCATCCACAGCGCCATAGGCGGTATAGTCAGCAGGAACTGAGCAGGTAACAGCAGGGTCGAGGATGGAGGTTTTCGGATGGAGCAGTTTGTTGGCAAATCCGAATTTCTGAGATGTCTCCTCATTGGTAATGACCATACCGGAGTTCATTTCAGATCCGGATGCGGCAAGGGTGAGAACGGTGGTCAGAGGAAGAGGGGCTTTCACACTTTTTTTGCCGGTGAAAAATTTCCAGACATCATGCTGCACCGTGGCACCGGCACAGATGGCTTTAGCTTCGTCAATGACGGAACCACCGCCCGCTGCACAGACCACCTGGCAGTTGTTTTCTTTTGCCAGTTGGATTCCTTTTCGAGTATGGGAGAGCAGGGGGTTGGATTGAACACCTGGATGTTCTGTGATTTCAGCCCCTACACCTTTAAATGATTGAATGATTTGTTCATAAAGCCCATTTTTTTTGATGGACCCTGTGCCATAAACGAGAAGAACTTTTTCCCCATAGGCAATGGTTTCTTCACCGATGGCTGGGACGGTATTTTTCCCAAAAAGGATTTTGGTGGGATTGTGAAAGACAAAATTTTGCATGAGATTCTCTCCAGTTGGCTTACGGGGGATGTTTTATAACATGGAAGAAAAGGCCTGGGTGAGATCAATAAACTGTTTAAGGTCCAGAACCTCAGCCCGAACCGTTGGCGAGATATCTGCCTGAATAATGGTCTTTTCTGTGAGCAGTTTTTCCTGCTTTTTGTCACCATTGGCCAACGATATGAAAAAACCTCCGGCGCTCAGCGTGTTGAGGAGCGTTTTCCGGCGTTGGCTGAAGGCTGCACGGACAATTTTTTGTAAAAGTAAACGGTCATAACTTTCATCTCGTTGATCTGCATTGAAGAATTCAATGCGTACCACAACAGAGTCCACCTTGGGGCGGGGATGAAATTCGCCAGGTTTCAAGGTGAGCAGGGAGTGTATTGTAGCACAGCTCTTCAGTAAAACAGTTGGGATGCCATACTGTTTTGTGCCAGGTGATGCAGTCAGCCGGTCAGCCACCTCTTTTTGAAGCATGACTGTTGCCCAATCCATTTTTTCCTGGTGTTCGATGAGTTTGAAGAGGAATGGATTGGAGATGGAGTAGGGAAGGTTGGCCATGATTTTGAGTCGGCCCTTGCTTAGGCGGAAGAGTTCGTCAAAGTCAGCTTTCAGGATGTCCTGGTGCAGGAGGGTGACATTTTCAGGGAGATCATCCTTTTCTTTGTGAAATCGAACGATCCCGCTGTCTACTTCCAGACCGATTACCTGATATGCCTGTTCAGCGATGGGTTGGGTGAGGGCGCCAAGGCCGACTCCCACCTCTATGATAATATCGTCGGCCGCAATATTACCACAGCGAGCCACTGCCTCAGCAGTTGCTTTGTGGACAAGGAAATTCTGGCCAAATTGCTTTTTCGGGGCAAGCTTTTCTTCCCTCAGAGATTTCCTGGTATCACCGTAGCGTGTCATGATTTTTTCTTAAGATCGCGAAGGATATGTCTCTGTCTGCGTTTTTCTCTGATTTTGATAAAGAGGCGAAGGGTGAAAAAGTACCAGAGAAGGGCAGTGGGCAGGGCCAGGACAATGCCGCCTGTCAGCATGACAATGATAATTTCCGGGCCCTGACTGGTAAGTGTCTGAAAAGACTCTTTGAATCCGTAGCCGGAAATAATGATGTTGAGGATGGCATGAATCTTGGGCCAGGTGACACTGTATGGGGTGAGGAAATTTCCGATCACCAGACTGAAGTAATAAATGGGGATGTAGGTAAAAGGGTTACTTATTACAAGGCTTGAAAAAAGGCCAGCCATGGCCGAGGTTCTGGTAAGAAAACAGACTGCTATGATGCCAACGGTATGGAATGGCATAACCGGCATAGTCCCGATCAAGGCGCCGATGAAGCTTCCCCAGGCAATGGATTGGGGATCTCCTTTAATCCTCAAAAATTTGAGGTAATAGAATTTTCTCAGGCGTGTCAGGTTCATGAGGTCTGCCGGTTAATCAAAGATGTTTTATACTTAAGTAAGACATATTAGCGATGAATTTAAAAGGTGAAAGTGACACACACATTGAATTCGCTCAATTAAGGATATGTTTTTTGTTCTTCTTATCATGAACACTCATAAAAAGCCGCAATGAAAGAAAATAATCGGCTATGGTAAAGGGGAGTGCCGGAACAACTCCCCCAACCTGCCGGCAGGCCGGTAATGGTTGAGGTCCGGGTGAGCAAGGTGATAAGCAGAACAGACATAGTGTGAAAGGGAATAGTTGGGGTGATGGATTGTGGGTACCCCTTCAGTCTGGAGAGTTTTAAGTAGTAATAGGGAACGGCGCGTTTAGGATTCATACTCTTTTTATCAAGCCAATAGCGAACGGCAGTAGACATCACGGTCAAAGGAAAAGTCTGACTCATGGCGGTGGGCGTGCATACCGGCGAGTGCAATCATGGCACCGTTGTCTGTGCAGTATACCGGACGCGGAATAAAGAGCTTCTTCTTGTCATCCGGACAACGTTCTTCCATGACTTGTCTCAAGCGTGGATTGGAAGACACTCCACCTCCTAAAACAATTGTCTGAATGTTTTGCTGGTTGGCTGCCAGCAGAGTTTTCCCAACAAGGACGTCAACCACTGCTTCCTGAAAAGAGGCACAGATGTCGGGAAGTACAAGGGGATTGTTTTTCTGCTTTTGGGTATTACAGTGGTTCAGGACAGCGGTCTTTAGCCCGGAAAAACTGAAATCAAGGGAACCTTTCTCCAGCCAGGAACGAGGAAATTTAATGGCCTCCGGGTTTCCAGATTGTGCTTCCCGGGAAATAATGGGACCGCCGGGATAGGGAAATCCCAGAAGTTTTGCCACCTTGTCAAAAGCCTCACCGGCTGCATCGTCACGGGTCCTGCCAAGAAGGGTGAAGCTGGTAAAACTCTCAGCAAGGTAGATGGAACTGGTGCCCCCTGAAACTACCAGGGCAATAAAAGGAAAGTCTGGATGGTCTTCCTCCAGGAAAATAGAAAGGATATGACCTGCCATGTGATCCACGCCCACACAGGGGGTTTTTGTCACATAGGAGAGTGCCTTTGCATAGGAAAACCCAACAAGCAGTGAGCCGATGAGCCCGGGGCCTTGAGTACATGCGATGAGATCAATATCTTCCAACGTGACCGAGGCCTGCCCTAGAGCTTCATTCACTATCGGAACAATGGACTCGAGGTGACTTCGTGAGGCAAGCTCCGGGACAATACCACCAAAACGTGTATGGATTTGATCCTGGCTGCTGAGCACAGATGAGAGCAGGCAGCCATCATCACGCAACACGGCAGCCGCAGTGTCATCGCAGGAGCTTTCAATTCCTAAAGTCAGCATTGGTTCCTCTGGTTGTCACTTGCTTTTTTACGAATAACTACTGGCAGAAAAGAAATAATCGGAGTAAGAGGATGCCAATATAAAAGCCATCTATCGGAAAGTCAATGGCGAGGAAATAGAGTTATAAAGTAGGAAAAAGTAATTATGAAAGATGAGACGCAAAGCTTAGCAAATAAGCCTGATCTGGTGGATATGTTTTCCCGGACCATATCCTATCTTCGCCTTTCTCTCACTGATCGCTGCAATCTGCGTTGCATGTACTGTATGCCCTTAGATTCTAAAGGGGGACTGCAGGTCCTGAAGCATGAAGATTTACTGAGTTATGAAGAATTGTTGCGTATTGTTGGCCTGGTTGTGCCCATGGGTATGAATAAGATCCGTCTCACTGGTGGAGAACCCCTTGTGAGAAAAGGCGTGATGGGTTTTATCGCAGCCCTTTCACAGATTGACGGTCTTGATGAAATTCGTCTGACCACAAACGGTGTCCTCTTAAAGGAAAAGGCTGCCGGACTGTATGCAGCAGGTATCCGCAAGTTGAACATATCTCTTGATACCTTGCGCCCTGAGCGCTTTAAAAAAATCACAGGACTGGATCTTTTTGATCAGGTGTGGCAGGGGATTGAGGCCGCAGTAGAATTTGGGTTTGACGTGAAACTCAACGTGGTGGCCATGAGAGACATTAATGATGATGAGCTTATCGACTTTGCCGGACTTGCCGTGGACAAACCGTACCAGATCCGGTTTATAGAATTCATGCCGGTGGGCAGGGATTCCAGCTGGGATAAAAACACTTATATATCTTCCTCGGAATTAAAAGAACGAATTGGGGCCATGGGAACCCTGGAACCTCTGCCAGGCTGCCGCCTGGATGGTCCTGCCCGAATGTACTCGCTTACCGCTGCTGATGGTGCAACAGGAAGAGTCGGATTTATCAGCCCCATCAGTCACCATTTCTGTGACACCTGCAATCGCTTACGTCTCACCTCAGCCGGGCGTCTCAGGGCTTGTCTTCTCCATGACAGGGAGGCCGACCTCAAGGCTCTTTTACGGAGCGGAGGGACAGATGACGAGATCAGGGCGCTTATCAAACAGACCATCCTTGACAAACCCAAAGGTCATACCCTGGCTGAGAATCAAGCCGCCTGTAGCGGACAGATGTCACGCATCGGAGGATGATGCATCGGACCGTGGGTAGGACCCCAACCACTCAAAGTAGGAGCAGAGTGCTTTCAGGGTTTCACAGCAGTCCTTGATGTGAGGTTCGTCAATATGACCCATGAGATCAAGGAAAAAGAGATACTTCCACTGTTTTCCCTTTATCGGGCGGGATTCAATCTTGGCCAGGTTGATTCCGGCCCTGGCAATGACGCTCAGGATTTCGTTCAGGGCCCCAGGCCTATCCATATGTCCCAATAGCAGAGAGGTTCTGTCTGCACCACTTGGTGTGGGCGATTCCCTGCCAATGACAAGAAAGCGCGTTGTGTTGCCGCGATAATCCTCTATCCCTTTGACTACAACCTGCAGGTCATATGTCTTGATGGCCAGTGATGATGCAATAGCCCCAATATTCGGGTTATTGGCCGCCATCTGGGCAGCAGCACCTGTGGAGAAGACAGGAAGGGTTGGGCAGGAAGGCAAGTGTTTGCGGAGCCATTCCCGGCATTGGGCAAGGGGTTGGGCATGGGAGGCAACGGTCTGGATGTCATTGATATCTCCAGAACGGCATACCAGATTGTGGGTTATTTCCATACGCACTTCACCGCAGATCTTGGTTTTGTATTTCATGAATGAATCAAGAGTGGAAAAAACGGCGCCTTCGATGGAATTTTCGACAGGTACGATTCCATATTGGGTCCGTCCTTTTTCCACCTCTGAAAACACATCAGCAATAGATTCCATTGGACTATAGGTCGCTGACTGACCGAAGTATTTTACCCCGGCAAGATGGGTAAAGGTGGCCTCGGGGCCAAGATAGGAGACATCAATCTTCTGTTGGGATAACCTGCAGGTGGTGATAATCTCGTGGAAGATGGAACGTAGGGCCTCAATCGGAAACTCCCCTTTATTCAGCTCGGTCAGTCGTTCATATATCTGCCGCTCGCGTAACGGGTCCCACTTGGCACGCTTGCTTTCATCTTTAAGTTGACCAATATTTTTGGCAAGTGCCAACCGTTCTTTGAGGAGTTCAAGAATGGTATTGTCTATAGTGTCGATATTGTCTCGAACGTTGATGAGGTCTAAGCTGTTTTTTGAGGCCATCTGTATTTCTCTTTGGAAAATTGATATAAAAAAAGTGGTATATGCTAGATCGATGGTGAAAAGATACAACGGCCTAGGAGTTTGTCCGAGAATAGACATTTTTCTCAAATCGAGGCATCTGTGAAAAATAAGCACAGGCATATACATAATATTCCGAGCATTATTTTTCACAAGCAACGAAGAGTTGGAAAAAAAAGGCATTTTCGGCCAGGCTCCTAGAATGTAGGGCAAAGGAAAAAGTATGTCAAGCTGTAAAAAAGGACTGGAATAAGAGGGGCTGCCGAGATATGATCAGCCACATATGAGCAGTGCAGATGTAAAACAAGATCAACAATGATAAACTCGTAAAAACCTCAAACCTAGGATGGCTAAGTAAAAAGCTCCATATGCGAGGCGCGTATTTTTTATTTAATTTCGGCGTACTAAGGTACGTCGAAATTAAATAAAAAATGCAGCAACGAAGGAGATGGAGAGTTTTTACGACGCCATCAACAATCAACAAAGAGAATAATGAGTCATGAGTGGTAAACCCGTACAAAAAACCTATGAAGAAATTAATGCCAGAATCAAAGCCGGTGAGGCAGTTATTGTCACGGCTGAAGAGATGGTCGCTATTGTAAAGAAAAAGGGTGCTGAAGGGGCGGCCAGAGAGGTAGATGTCGTTACCACCGGAACCTTCTCTCCCATGTGTTCTTCAGGGGCTTTTATCAATATTGGTCAGATGATCCCCACCATCAAAGCCTCCAAGGTATGGCTGAATAAGGTTCCTGCCTATGGTGGACTTGCTGCGGTTGATTGTTACATCGGCGCCACAGAGACTGCGGAGGATGACCCGTTAAATAAGGTTTATCCTGGTGAGTTCCGTTATGGTGGAGGTCATGTCCTTGAAGATCTGTTGGCCGGTAAAAAAATCCTGCTTGAGGCAAAAGGATACGGTACTGACTGTTATCTTGGTAGGAAAATGAAAAAGGAGATTACCCTTGATGATCTTCCCTATGCGCAACTCTGTAACCCAAGAAATGGATATCAGAACTATAACTGTGCAGTCAATTTGTCGGAAAAGGTTGTTCATACCTATATGGGAACCTTGAAGCCAAACTGCCGAAATGCCAATTACTGTAGTGCCGGTGAATTGAGTCCCTTATTTAATGACCCCCACTACCGGACCATTGGTATGGGGACACGGATTTTTCTGGGAGGAGGTGTTGGATACGTGACATGGCATGGAACACAGCACAACCCCAATGTAGTCAGGCATGAAAATGGTACCCCCATGCGACCCAGCGGCACAATCATGGTGCAGGGTGATATGAAACAGATGTCTGCCCGTTGGATCCGTGGTATTTCCATACTTGGATATGGCACGACCATAGCAGTGGGTCTAGGTATTCCAATCCCAATACTGAACAGCGAGATGGCAGCCTACACCGGTGTTTCTGATGAAGAATTGTTCACCCAGGTCGTTGATTATGGCCATGATTACACGAATGGTATTGTCAGAAACTACGGCGAGGTAAGCTATGCCCAGTTGAAATCCGGTACTATTGAAGTGAATGGTAAAGAGGTGGCCACGGCACCTCTGTCCAGCCTGCCAATGGCCAGGGAGATTGCAGAAACGCTTAAGAGTTGGATGAAAGAGGGGAAATTCCTTCTGAATAAGCCTGCCGAGTTGCTTCCTGACTCTGACAGGGGCTGAGAGTTGGAGAGTCAGGAAAAATACCAATCCCTCGCTACCACATTGAAAAGGTATGGCCGTGTGGCTGTAGCTTTTTCCGGAGGTGTTGACTCCACCCTGCTTCTCCATGCCGCTCGCGAGGTACTTGGCGGGAACAATGTTTTTGTAATGCATGGTTCCTCTGAACTTGTTTCCGGAACTGAACGGAACAGTGCATTCACTGTTCTTGATGAGTTGGGTGTTGATCAGGAGATGAGAGTCGAGGTGGAATTCCATCCATTGAGTTGGCCGGAATTTGTTACCAATACTGCAGATCGTTGCTACTTCTGTAAAAAAAGAATGTATCAGAGGTTCCTCGTTGAGGGCTTGAAAAAAGACTGTGCTGTTCTTTTAGATGGGAGTAACGTTGATGACCTGAAAGAGAGGAGGCTCGGTTTTCGTGCAATTCAGGAACTGGGTGTTGAAACACCACTTCTTGATTCCGGACTGAGTAAAAAAGATATCCGATTCCTTGCCTGTGAATTTCAGTTGTCGACCCATGACAAAGCATCCAATTCCTGCCTCGCCACTCGTTTTTCTGAAGGAGTGACTCTTGAACGAAAGGGATTGGAACTGGTCGAAAAATGTGAGGAGTATCTTTCCAAACATGATTTTTCCGGGTACCGGGTTCAGCCAACTCCTGAAAAAAATGTCGTGTTACATGTTACAGCAAGGGATATGGAGCGATTGACTACTTCATCTGTCAGATTTGAAATTATTGACTTCTTCAAATCTGTAGGTTTTTGTCGGGTCCTTGTGGACATGGAACCTCGCCGATAAAGGCTTACACGTGAATAAGAGTTTTAAGAAAATGGCCAATAATTTCTTGTCTCTAAACACATACGTAACTAAGATGAGATTGGAAATTGGTGTGTAAAAGTTTAATATTAAAGGAAACTCTTGAAAAGATTTATGCCTGAAAAAGAGATTTTTTTGATTTTTTCTTTTGACAATCAATTCGCCTTCTATTAAAGCAATAGGGAAGAGAAAGGGGGAGCAGCAATAGTTGGCTCCTGTATAACTAGAAACGTAGTTTTTCCTGGAGGGGATCCATGAACAAGAAGGAATTAGTAGAGAACATTGCAGGCGCCGCCGACATTTCCAAAGCTGCCGCTGAGAAAGCACTTAACGGAACACTTGCAGCCATTGCTGACACTTTGAAAAAAGGCGACAAAGTCACTCTGGTAGGATTTGGTACTTTTTCTGTATCCAAACGTGATGCACGTAAAGGTAGGAATCCTCAAACCGGAAAAACCATTAATATCCCAGCTAAGAATGTTGCTAAATTTAAAGCTGGTTCCAAGCTTTCTGAGGCCATTAACTAGGCTCGTACGAAAGCTTTATCTGCTTAACAGGCAGATACAAGGTATTGCAAAGGCACAATCCTTACGGATAGTGCCTTTTTTTTTTGCCTAAACCATGGCTCAGTCTTTGTTGACGTAAAATATTTTCGAAGAGAAGTGGTGACTGTTTCCTTTTCATTATTGATAATGATCTACTACGTAATCTAAGAAGAGATAAAAATATTGCACAACGGCTATTAATAAGGCATATTCTGAGGCGATACGGAGAGTTTAAGTAATTTTGAGCCGTTTGGTACATATTTCTAAATTACGAAAATCGCTAAAAGCCGGTCGGGACGTGGCTCAGTCTGGTAGAGCACAGCGTTCGGGACGCTGGGGTCGGAGGTTCAAATCCTCTCGTCCCGACCATTTACTGATCTCAGTTGCTTTATAAAAAGGCCATCCTGTCGTGCAGGATGGCCTTTTTTGGTTTATGAGAAAACACAACCAATTATCTGTTAAATGGCAGAAGCTAAGGGCTGAACCTAGGGTGTTGAATAAATCATCAAAAAGTTTCCTGATTATACGACGAGGATAATAGCCATGGTACAAGAGAAGCGGCACCCCAAAAAAGGATTGATCGCTGTTTTCACAGGTAATGGCAAAGGGAAAACCACGGCATCTCTAGGGCTCGCATTCAGGGCGCTTGGGCATGAACACCCGGTCTGTATTATCCAGTTTATAAAAGGAAGCTGGAAGTATGGAGAGATGGAATCGGCAAAGAAATTTGCCCCGCTCCTTGATTTTCATATTATGGGAAGGGGATTTACCTGGAAGTCTGATGATCTTGAAAAAGACAAACAGGCAGCTCTTGAGGCGTGGGACTTTGCTAAAAATGTGATAAAGGGCAATCAATACTCAATGGTTATTCTTGATGAGTTGACCTACCTTCCTTATTATAAGATCCTTGATGAAAAGGAAATCCTTTCAGTTTTAAAAGACAAGCCTGAAGAACAGCATATTGTCATCACCGGTCGATATGCATCAGATGAGTTGATTGCTTTGGCTGACCTTGTTACCGAGATGAATGAGATTAAACATCCTTATCAATCAGGTGTACAGGCACAGAAGGGTTTCGAGTTCTGACCAGTAAGGCCTGTTGACACTGGTTGGAGAGGTGAGTATTGTGCCTTTTTAGAGGAAATATATTTGAATATTAGGTGATGTTTTCCCGTATTTTTGTGAGGAATTAATGGAATCATTTGACGTTTTGCTGGACCGTTCCACCAAAGTACATGGTCATATCTGTGCCGGTCAGGTTATTGGCGTGAGAATGTCCATGATCGGACTGGAAGCAATTGGTATTCAAGACCCGAGGGGTTTAGACAGGAAAAAACTCTATGTGCTGGTGGAAATAGATCGCTGTGCCACAGATGCCGTTCAATCGGTTACCGGTTGCAGTCTGGGGAAACGTTCCATGCGCTGGATAGACTATGGTGTAATGGCCGCGACTTTTGTGAATCTTGACAGCGGCAAGGCCGTTCGTGTTGTCGCAAGAGAGGAGTCCCGTGAGCTCTCCAAAAAATATTATCCCGAGATTGAAGACAAATATAAACGTCAGCTTGATGCCTATAGGGTGATGCCCCAGGAGGAGCTCTTTACTGTGGATGAGGTTCAGGTGGAGATCCCCAAAGAAGATCTGCCGGGCAAGCCACTCAAGCGTGTTCAGTGTGAAGACTGCGGTGACTGGGTGCAGGATTGCCGTGATGTGGAAAAGGATGGCAAACTCCTCTGCCGCGGCTGTGCCAATGGTAAATATTATAAATTTTTAAACTAACTAAGAAAATGATCACATTACTTGACTATGGCGCCGGCAATGTCCGGAGTGTCAGAAATGCAATTAAAAAGCTTGGTTATACCGTACAGGATGTAAGGAGTCCATCGGATATTCTCCAGGCGGAGCGGCTGATCTTTCCAGGTGTTGGCAGCTATGGCTTGGTTATGGAACGTCTGCAGCGGGATGGTTTTATAGAACCTCTTATCGAACGTATCCGTGCAAATAAACACGTCCTCGGCATTTGTGTTGCTCTCCAGGCCTTGTTTGAAGGAAGTGAGGAATCACCCGGTGTTGCCGGGTTGTCTGTTCTCAAGGGGCAGGTGAAACGCTTTAGAGCGAGTGACCTTTCTGTACCCCAAATCGGCTGGAACGGATTAAATTTACATAAAGAGTCACCGCTCTTTGCCCGGTACCATGGCGAAAAATTCTATTTTGTTCATTCCTATCGGGCAACCCTGCAGGATGAAGATCAGGACTGGTTGTTGAGTACCACCGACTACGGTGAGGAATTTGTCAGCGGTGTTGAAAAAGGTAATGTGACGGCCTTTCAGTTTCATCCTGAAAAGAGTGGTGTCGCAGGGCTTTCAATTTTGGAAAAATATCTGCAGGGAAATGGCGACAGTGTGACCATCCACTCCCATCATCAGAAAACCCGTATGGCAAAGCGTATCATCGCCTGTCTTGATGTGCGAACCAATGATAATGGGGACCTGGTAGTGACCAAAGGTGATCAATATGATGTGCGCGATAAGGGAGAGGTGAGAAATCTCGGCAAGCCTGTTGATCTTGCCAGACGTTATTATGAAGAAGGTGCAGATGAAATTACCTTTTTAAATATTACCGGTTTCAGAGATTTTCCCATGGAAGATCAACCCATGCTTGAGGTTTTGCGAAGAACTTCCGAAAATGTTTTTGTCCCTCTCACCATTGGTGGCGGGATTCGGGAATTTACAGACAGTAATGGGAAAGACTATACTTCTCTTGATGTCGCCTCCGAATATTTTCGTTCCGGTGCGGATAAGATATCCATTGGCTCAGACGCCTGCTATACAGCAGAAGAATACCTGAAAACAGGAAAGAAAACGGGCAAAAGCTCAATTGAACAGATATCAATTGTTTATGGGGCGCAGGCAGTGGTTATTTCCGTTGACCCGAGGCGGGTATATGTGAAGAGCCCGGAAGAGACGACCCATAACACCATTAGGACCGTAATTCCAGGACCTGAGGGTGAAGAGTACTGCTGGTATCAATGTACAGTGAAAGGAGGCCGTGAGGGGCGTGATCTGGATGCCGTTCAACTGGCTTCAAGTTGTGAGGCTCTGGGGGCTGGTGAAATCCTTTTGAACTGTATTGATAAGGACGGAACCAACAGTGGTTTTGACATGGAACTGATTAACCATGTCAAGAGCGCTGTTTCGATTCCTGTCATTGCCTCATCAGGTGCTGGCTCTGCTGCTCATTTTGTGGAAGTCTTTCAAAAAACAGACGCTGAAGCAGCCCTTGCAGCCGGGATTTTCCATCGCGAGGAAGTGCCCATAGCTGAGGTGAAACAGGCACTCGCAGAAAATGGGGTGGAGGTGAGGTAAATCATTTTTAATCTGGTATGGATGAATGCAGAACAAAGCCTGGTAGAAGAATTTCTGCCAGGCTTTGTTCTTTGTAATACTAACAGGTGTTGATATATGTCAGTCCCCGGTATCTCGTGAGCAATATAGTGGACCCCAATTTTAAGACAGTAGTTTAAGCTATGCGCAATCCCAAGGAACAAGACAAGATGAGTGAAGCAAAAAAGAGAAAATTCCATTCCCCCCAGTTCAAGGCGAAGGTTGGTGGTCAGTGGCTTTTTTTACATACCGCTTTGAGCGGTCCATAATTTAAAGCCACCGGTTTTACCGGTGGATACTTACTGCCACATCGATGATCTTAATTTCTTATTGGCTTGGGCGTCCAGATAGACGTATGGGAGCGCGTCCAATTTCCGGTTCCGCCACAAGTGAAGCTGCTCATCCAGTTGTTTGTTTGCTCGGCTGACATCGGTGGAACTCGAGATAAACTCGTAAAAAATTCAATTTCCGATGTATAGGTAAAAAGCTTCATATTGGAGGCGTGCAATTTTTCTATTATTTCGGCGTACATACGGTACGTCGTAATGATAGAAAAATTGTAACAACGAACAAGATGAAGAGTTTTTACTTATCCATCACCTTTGAGTGTCTCCCTGCTGTTAGAGCATCACTGCTCTATTTTTTGTGACAGTGGTTGCAATACAAACCCATATTGCTGTTATCTGCCTTCAGCAGGTCGCCGAAAGCTGATGCATGAGGGTTGTGACAACCGGCGCAGGTGAATTCCTTGCCTGGCACAAATGGATCAGGAACTCCCCTGGTTGGATGCCCCTTTCCGAAGAAGCCGGCAATGACATGTTTTCCGGATTCCTTCTTCACATGACAGCTGTTACAGAGGTCGGTTCCCTGCAAACGGGTGAGGGCCGGCCAGTCGGCTCCGTGGGGGTCATGGCAGAGAGTACATTGGCCAACTCCTGTCGGGCCATGAACCATTTTCATGTTTTTCCAGCTACTGACCTGTTTCCCATGGCAGCGATAGCAGAGAGGTTGCACCGGGCTGGGTACACCATATTTCTGTTTACCTGTTTTCACCTCATGACATTGCAGACATTGCCACTTTTGCGATGGAACATGCAACTTGGCACTGACCATTTTATTCTTGTGGCAACTGTAACAGGGAGAGTCCTCGGGTCGGACCGGATTCAGATCGCTCAGGCCGGGATCTAAATTGTGACAAGTTTCACAGCCTTTTTCATTATCATCAGTATGGAAAATATACTGCTCATACCTCCGGGAAGCCTTCTTTGCTGAATTGATCAGGGCGGAACGGAAAAAAATCTCAAACTTCTGCTCAGATATTTTGTTATTATTCTTATAGCCATCCACAGTGACCGTATTTATGCCGGTAGCCAGAGTAATACCGAAACAGAAATTACCTACTCCTGAGGGAACATCGAATGGAGGGTATTGGAACGTATTGACAGTAACCTTGACAGTATCAAGGGAATCTTGATCCATTCTAAGGATGACATTTACTGCCTCATGCTCGACATATGATTTGCCGGGAGGGTAGGCTATGGTGAATGCCAGGGCATAAGAACTGATAAAGAGAGAAACAACAGTACAGGTAACTAGAAAAGGAAGTATTAATTTTGAATGCATGGACATAGTTATTGTTTTAAGATTTTGCCATTCTATTATTCACGATAAACTCGTATTTATGCCCGTAGTTTGGGTGAAAACCTCAAACCTGGTACAGCGTAAACCGTTTGTTGGGTTACGGTGCTAAAAGATGCACCTAACCCAACCTACGCTCTGTCTTGCTCCCCTTGCTGCAATCACGCAGCCACGCACTCACGCACTCACGCACTTCCGTAGGTTGGGTTAGCGTCAGCGTAACCCAACAATCTCCATCCATACCCGGAGGCAAACACAACGGCTACTCTTTCTGCGTTACCACCGGGTCGGCAAACCCAACCAACGCTCTATTATTCATGATAAACTCGTAAAAACCTCAAACCTGGTACAGCGTAAACCTTAATGTGCCGTTTTGGGTTCATCCGTCATACCCGAGTACTCTTTTCAGTCCTCCCTTGAGGGGGGATAAATACGACGCCATCAGTTATTGACTGTTCTTTATTCTGCTTCTTGGACATTTCCGGGAGTTACCTTCACTAAAAACAGAGTTTTCTCCACCACCCGATAAGGCTCTGCTGTTCAGATAACGCGAGTAACGTTCTTCTTTTTCATTCAACAGGCCATGAACGTCCTTACGTGCATTGTGCGGCCCATGACAATACTTACAGTTATTGTATACAGCGGGGTCATCATCAAAAGGTGCAAAGGGAAGTATCTGTGTGATATGATTTGCACTGTATAATGTGTTGGGATAAACCGCGACAATGAGAGCGATAACGCACAAAACAGGTAAACAGTATTTCATGGCAGAGCCTCAGTTCTCCTGCATTTTAGAAAAAAATATCTTATTGGGTAGAATTCTACTCTCTGGCGATGTAGATGACCCACTGAAAAGAACAATAGCACAATATAAAACATCTTACCAGTAGAGACGGACAATATCAAAACGAATAAAATTTCTGAGTCGTGAAGAATCGTTCGTATCATTTTGAGTGCTCTGGTCTGACAGCTGATAGGTCAACTTTGCCGACCAGAGGCGATAAGTAAAGCTCAGGCCGGCCTGCAGCCCGGTATTTTTAGTTTTTTCAATCTCACTTTCCTGGATGTTTGTAAAACCTTCCATGCTGAGAGCCAGTCTTCTGGTTAGTCTCCAGTTGGCTGTAAGAGCTCCACCATAAGATTCGCTGTCAACCCAGGGGGTATCACCAATTGGCTGGTCATTATAATGTGTTTCTCCATAATACCCTGCCAGGCTTAGATTCAGTCTGCGCAGGGGATGTATATCAAACCTCTGAGTGAACTGCCAGGTCTGGTACTCTCCAGCAGAGGCACGATCAAATGTTGCCACTTCAAATCGTGTGTCGGACCAGCTCATTCGGTGCTGAATACTGGCTTTACTGATGTTGTCATCTCTTCGGACATTGGGGGGAGTTCCACTGATGATGTACTGTTTGGCACGGGAATGGGATAATTGGAGCGTTGTATTTCTGAAAAAAGTAAAGGCAAAGGTGTAGTGCTGGGAAAATATGGAATCATCATATTCTGAGTCCTGCTGATAAAGGTAATGGACGAGAACAGCCTGACCATTATTAATGTCTCCCAGCGATAAGCTTCTGATCGACACATAATTTGCTATCAACTCAACCTGATAATCAATGCCTTCAATATACTGGATGGTTCCTGCGGTATTAGTGACAATAATAGAGCCGATCGCAACATTATAATTTTTGAGAAAGCTATCCTGGCTGAAACTCAGGATATGTGGCTCATTCTGGACAGAAACAAAAGATTGTGAATTATCATAATCCCGTGTTGTCAGTAAATAGTTCCACCTGCTGCCAAGGCTTAGGCTGCCGATAGGTGTTGGTCTGCTGTACAGAAGATGAAGATATGGGTCAACAGCAGCCTCCTGTCCGTTTGAATAGGCACCATAATAGGTTTGGGTACCGGCGGTAGTGGTTAAGTTTTCAAAAAGAAGATGCTGAACCCTGCCCTCAAGCGATACAATATTGGACTCATCACTTCCGTTAGTTTCATGGTAGTCATAGTTGAATTGATAAAATGAGGTCAGATTCCTGCGATGACGCCAGTTTAGATTTTCATTCAGTCTGAAGGTCTCTAAATCTAAAGTATCAAGTTCCTGGTATCGATAACTCCAGACACCACCGAGACGTATTGGGTTGTTTTGGCGAATCTGGTAATTATTGAACAGTTTAGTATCAAAGGTTTTCGTTCGGCTTTTAATGTCCTCGGTTGTTCGTTCTCGATCTGTAAAAAATGATTCGAGCTCAGTTTTTAGCTTGTTTCCCTGTTGTTTCAAGTTAAGGGAAAAATTGTCGGAGATTTCTTCATGGATATAAAAACCTTTTGTAGCCGAATCGGTGTGAGAATAACCAAGATTTGCACTGTATAAGCCCGATGTTTTTAGCAGTTTCTGAATATCAAGATCGATATCACCACCAAAATCATGAATCCTGGTCTCAAAACCACCTTTATAGGCAGCCCATGACGGCATTTCTCTCCGATTTGCGTGGAGGTTCAGGGTATAGGGCTTGGAGTCAAGAAATGTTGCGGAAAGAAGATAATCAGGGGTGAAGAGGTTACTTCGGGCCGTATTTCCAACTGAATCTTCCTCATATACCTGGGAGAGTTCAGGCTCCAGAGTTGCTGAAAATGTGAAAAAGGCAGGGTGATACCACCAACCGTCTGCACGGAAACCAATTTTTTCAGCAAACCTGTGATACAATTCACTGGTCTCTACATCATTATTACTTCTGGTTTCATCCTGAAATTCATACTTCAGCCCTACGCCAATTTCAGGAATACTCATAAAAAAGTACTTACCCAGTCTAATGCCTTGTCGTTCTTTCGGTCTGAAAGATAGTTGCCAGGACGGTGTTGCTTTAGGGATAGGAGAAAAAGGGACGGTTTTTATTGACTGTTCTGCTGGTAAATTGGTTTGGGCAAGGGCAATACTAGGCATGTGGAAAAAAAGGATGAACAAAAAAAACGGGAATATATAAAGTAAGCGTATTACAGAATAACCTGTAAAAAATATACTTTTTCTATTTTTCATCTTGTTGTGGGAGCGTAGCTACATTCTCGATAAACGATATCAATTGTACCTGATAAGCATGTAAGTTGGATTCCCTTGATTATCCGAGTGTGGCTGAAAGTCATTGCTGAAAAATATCTTTTAAAAGATTTATTTGTTCTGATACGGTGGTGCTGTCTGAGACCTGTCAGGTTTCGGTACAGGTTCGGCAGTTATTTTTGCTTCCGTATAATCTCGGGTCAGAAGGAAACGATTTCGGCCCATGTGCGAATTATGACAGCTGAGACAACTGTTTTTTGTTTGTTCATTTGTCGGGCCGGCCAGACATTCTCTAGGTAATTTGTCAGGATCATGACAGATAGCACATATTTTATCCAGGGATTGTTTCAGGTGGGCCAGGTTTGAACTCTGATGTGCACTATGACAGGAGAGGCAATCTCCACGGGCAACAGGATTATGCAGCCACAAACGGTCGCGGATTGCCCTCCGTGCTGTTTTGTCAAGATGACAATTGATACATAATTTATTAGCCGGCATCAGGAGTGCCGGCATTGCAGTCTTCTTTGAGGATGCTTCCGGTGGTTCACCGTTCCCATCCTCAACTATGTTCATTTGTTCATCTGCACTGATTGTATGGCAGACTGAACATTTCCGGGCTGCCCAGAGTGGGTGTAGAAACAGGGTTACTTCTGATTTTTCTATGGAGCCCTCAAGCGTTGCTTTTTCTTCGGAAAGAGTATCTCCGTATAGCTCTTCCATGGGGGGAACACCGGTAAAGACAGTGGTCAGTACAGAATACTGGGTCTGACGATCACAGCCTGCGGTGAGAGTGAGCACACTCAGCAGAGCTATCAAATACGGTAAAACCCGTGTTATCATTATTCGGGTTCCTGCACTTGATTCTTTTTCTCTTCGACTTGTCTTTCTGCATTCATACGGTCAAGCCTGCGACTATCACCGGTCCACTGACCATAACCATAAACATTCGTTCTGCCTGGTCCTGCCATATTAGCAACATAGATGAGGTATTCGAGCTTGAAATCCTGGTCAGCAAAATTCTGAAAATAATTCACATTGGCATAGTCAATTGAAATACCGGCTGGTAGCCAGAGGTTCTCTATATTGGTTCCTGGACCACCAAAGAACATGAGCAACTGTCCTGCACTGTTAAATACCTGCACCTGTTCATTGGCGGCATCGACTGCATAAATATTCCCCTGACGGTCAACAGCGATACCTTTAGGTCTGGCAAACGTACCAATAGTGTCACCGGCAGTCCCTATTGCCAGATCAAATGTTCCGTCTGGGGTAAATCTTTTTATCTTAAAGTTAAAGGCATCAGTCACATAAACAGTTCCTTGTTCATCGACTGTCACATGGGTTGGGCGTTGCAACTGGTGATCTTCCGTGCCGGGTTCTCCAATGGTCTGGATTAGCTGACCACTCTCCTTGTCCAGAACAAGTATCTGGTGCTTCGTATAATCACACACATAAATTTTATTGTCATAAACGGCAACATCAACGGGTTTATCAAAAATTGTCTCATCGCCGTAGGCTCCTTTGTATTTATCGTTTACATCAAAAACAAGGATCTGTTTTCTCTTGATGTCAGCAATATACTTGGTGCCATCCGTATCAACCCAGATACCACTACCATAACGCACCAGGCCGTCAGGATGGCTGTTGTCTTCAAGAGTGTTAAGTTGTTGCTTCTGAAGATCAAAAATGAAAATTTTGTCGTACATTCTGTCTATAACGTAAATTTTGCCCTTGCCGGTGCTGATATCATAGGGTCTTACTACGCCGGTGAATTCGACCTCGGGCCCAAGCAAATACTGTTCAAAACTCGTTTGCTCTTTGCCAATATCAGATTGTTTTGTCAGGGTATACAGGTATTGAATCCTTGGCTGGCTCGGAGGCGGTGGATAAAAAATGGTTTTCGCTTCCTGTTGTATCGGCTGGGCGCATCCAGAGAGGACGGCGAGTAAAAGTATTAAGAGTGCGGTGGGTAGCAGTTTCATTTTTTTAGATGAAGGGTGAAATAGTGTTTTTTTTAAGTATAGTAAATAACTCAAGGCATGTTCCGGCATAACGTAACCAGAGGTAACAAAGCGTTATTATTCTATGAAAATCTTTCAACATTTGCCTGGGGCAAACATAACAACGGTGGCAAGGAATTTTCCTCACCACCGTTGGTGTATCGTTGCAATGACATGCCGATTAGCAGGGAGTCACTGCTGATAAAATCACTGCTATTTGTTGTGACAGGTTAAACAGAGACCTGATCCAGTGTTATCAACAAGTAACATTGGATCAAAGCCGGTATTGTTATGGACATCATGGCAGGATGCACACTCCAGAAGACCGCCTGTAAACAGCATCGTCGCAGTAATGGTGTCGCCGCCCAAACCGGTACCAGCTCCGTCAGGGTCATAGAGTTCTCCGTCAGCAGTTGCCAGGGCTGAAGTATAAGCAAATGAAATGGGATGGTCATCGCTCAGATTTATGCCGAGATCTCCATCTGCACCAATGGAACCTAGATTTCCAGCCATGCCTCCAAAGGCATCGAGGGCGACGGTGCCGTCATGACAGGAGAGGCATAACTTGGAAACGCCCCCAGGTTGGCCGAGAGCGCCGGCATCCAGAGTAGTCGATGAATAGACTGTAAATGTTGCTGTCGTGGTCAATGTATGATTCCAGAGCGGTGCATCACCTGCAGAGGTATCGGCATGATGGGGGGTGTGGCAGTAGATACAGAGTTGACTCTCAGGGTTATTGAGCGTTGCTGACCCACTGAGATCATGTTTAGAGTCTGTGATAGCGGCATTCGCAGCTGATGCCAGTAAAAAACCTGCTCCTAAAACCATTGATGTTACTATTAATTTTTTCATTTTTCCTCCTCAGGATATACTCGTTTGCGCTGATTATCAGCGCGATTCCACGACCAACAAGTCCCTATGGCCTAGTGATCACTTTTTGCTTCACCTCGTTGAGGCGTTAAAACTTTATATTGTCAACCTTGATGGTGTCGTAAAAACTCTTCATCTTGTTCGTTCTTATGGAACTGCTGGCCCTCCGGCCTTAAACCCATTAATATGCTTGTGGCATGAGGTGCAATTGTCCTCAGTTGCATTCATGGTGTGGGGATTGCCAGAAGGGGGAGCGTCATGACAGACCTGGCAGATTCGCCTCGCACCGGGGACACCGTCACGGTTTCCCATTCTGACAAATTTCGGGTTCGCCCCTGTGAAATCAACATTATAAAAAGTACCGTCACTACTATCTATAACCCTGGCGACATAATCTCCCTGTGGATTTCCGTTGGCGTCATAGGAGATGCCCACCAGGCTGGTGTTTGTGGTCCCCAGATAATTGAGTCTATTGCTGTGGGTATCGTGACAGTCGACACAGGTAGCTGTTCTGTGTATCGTTGCGTCGGGTGCATCAGCATTGACACCGGGTTCGTGGCAGCTGAGGCAGACTGTTTCCGCATCCACATCCTTCAAGAGTCCATAGAGAAAGCTGTGAGTGTCATGACACCAGTCGCAACGTACGCCTCCGGTTGCGTCTATGTGATAATCTATGGCAGATGCTCCTGTGACAATGGCCACAGTATTGAGAAAACACACCAAGGTAATGACAAAACCTGTTTTTGGGATACAGGAAGATTTCATGGCAGAAGATCTCCTGTGACTATTTTTTCAATTCGTCCAAGTCGCTTGTTTGCAACGTAAATAGATTCGCCGGAGGGGTCTACGGAAACGTCCTGTGGTTGCATCAACTGCCCGGGAGCCGAACCGTATTCACCGAGTGTACCCAGTCTTGTCTTTGTAATCAGGTCAATAACTGCAATTTCACAGGTAAGTGCGTCTGTGACATAGAGTTTTCCGGATCCATAGGCCAGCCCACGGGGACGATAGTCGCTGAACACTGTGCTATCCAGCTCATCAATTTTGAGACCAGCATAGGTGAATATGTGGATTATCGGAGGGACGTCGTTCATAGGATCCCCCTGATCACTCACGTAGACAACCTTTTCCGATTGATCTAAGGCAATGCCAACAGGATTTATCAATACTTCAGCACCAAAACTGTCATGGAAGTGAATTCTCTGGGAAACTGTCACTATGGGATTCTTGCCGAAAACCAGAAAAGAACTTTTTTTTCGATAAACCTTAACTTCATGCGCATTGCTGTCGACCACGAAAACCTGCCGGAGTTGATGATCCATAGCAAAATCACTGGGGAAGATGTCAATCCCCATGCCGTCAATGGTATACTCTAATCCGCCGACACTGTTGTATACATGTATTGAACCGCTACTACTGTTGCCGACTAAAATATCACCTTCAAGGGAGCCAACAGCCAGAGGATTGCCGTCGATTTTGAATTTTTCCCCGACCTGTGACGGGTCGCTCTTGCTAACGGAAAAAATACTCCCGCTGTTGTAATCGGAGACCAGCAGTAATTGTTCTGTATATGCGGCAACTCTGAAAGGTGCTCCTAGAGGGCCGGGAGGGATAACAGGTTCAGCTGCAGAAATAGAGGCAGGTGAGTGTATCGAGAAAAAGAGAACAATGACCATAACAAGCAATGTGCCTGAACCTGATATGATTTTTCCAGTAATAGCCATATTCTTCCTTAATTCTCTAGTACATTGTAAGGCTTATATCTTCTCATCGAAGTCATCCTCGAGGGAGTAATCGGGGATCCAGAGCGTAGCTAAATTCCTGGATACCCGATAACTCCACTCGGGTATGACGGACGAACCCAAAAGGGCACATTAAGGGTTACGCTGTACCAGGAGCCTGACCGAAAATGCCCTTTTTCCCCAACTCTTCGTTGCTTGTGAAAAATAATGCTCGGAATATTATGTATATGCCTGTGCTTATTTTTCACAGATGCCTCGATTTGAGAAAAAATGTCTATTCTCGGACAAGC